>JBBTUK010000014.1:0-2335 GCA_038063775.1 Patescibacteria group bacterium | reverse complement strand
TCTTCCCGGTAAAGGAACATGACGATATCCGCGTCTTGTTCAATGGAACCGGATTCCCGGAGATCTGACAATTTTGGAATTTGGGGACTCCTGGATTCGACGGCCCGGCTCAACTGGGAAAGAGCGATGATTGGAATATTAAGCTCTTTGGCCAATTGCTTGAGCGACCGGGAAATTTCTGAAATTTCATTGACCCGGTTATCTCCGCCGGAGCGGCCCTCCATCAGCTGCAAATAGTCAACAATGAGCACCCCGACATTTTGCTCGGCCTGGAGGCGGCGGGCCATCGTCCTTATTTCCATAATATTGGCGGAACCGGCGTCATCAATGAAAATAGGGGATTCGCTTAAGACTCCCATGGCTTCTCCGATGCGCTGAAAATCATCGTCACCTTCGCCCGATTTGAGTCGTCCGGTGCGCAACCTCCAAAGGTCCACTCCTGATTCGGCCGCAAGCATCCTGTCAATCAGTTGATCAGAGGACATTTCCAGGGAGAATATTCCAACCGGAACTTTTTGCTTGGTGGCGATTTGTCGTGCCAAATCAAGGGCCAGGCTAGTTTTCCCGATGGAAGGACGGGCGGCTATAATTATAAGGTCTGATTTCTGAAAACCTGCCAGAATATTATCCAAGTCGGGAAAGCCGCTAGGAATTCCCCGCAGCTTATTCCCGCCCTTATGCAGTTCGTCAATCCGGTTGAAAGCGGTTTCCAGAATTGATTTTATGGAAACAAAGTCCTGCTTAATGTATTTTTGGGAAACGCCGAAAAGTTTTTGCTCGGCCGTGTCCAAAAGTTTTTCCACATCCTCTTCCTCCTTGTATCCCAATTCAACAATTTCACTGGAAACAGTTATCAGTTTACGGAGTGTTGATTTTTTTTGGACCACCTTGGCGTAATGTTCCACATTAGCGCTGGATGGAACCGAATTGACAAGGCCGGTCAGATAGCTGGAACCGCCGATTTTTTCTAGCTTGTTTTTTTCTTCCAGGCGGTTGGACAAGCTTAAAACATCTATCGGATCGCGCTTTTCGTAAAGTTCCAGCATCGCTTCGTAGATGAGATTGTGGTCGTCTTTGTAAAAATCGCCGATGCGCATCAGGTTGGCGACTTTAATGATAGCGTCTTTGTCCAGCATCAAAGCACCGAGGACGGATCGCTCGGCGTCAATGTTTTGAGGAGGGACTCTTAGATTGTTGGCTGTGTCTTTGGCCATACCCGGTAGTAGAATTTCAATTTAATATTTTCTAACTACCCCTGGCAGTGATTGAAATTTCACTACCGGGCATAGTTACTTCATTATATCAATAGGGGCTAAACGGGCAACCCTAAGTATTGCTCAATTTATCAAGCCCTTATGAACACTTGACGAAGACCTTTTTTATTTCAAAATATCTTTTATTTCCCTAATACTCTTGACTTGCACCATTTTTTTGCGCAATTCCGCGGCGCCGGGGAAGCCTTTAAAATACCAAACCAGGTGCTTGCGGATCTCAAAAAGCCCCAGCGTTTTTTTATTTTTATATAAAAGTTCAGCGTGGCGGATGGCTAGTTTTTTTATTTTTTTAAAATCATACCTCTCTGTCCCTTCGGGACATCTCTCCTTATTAAGGAGAGAAGGATTTTGAAGCAAACCTTTGATTTGCGCGAACAAATACGGCTTTCCCAAAACGCCCCTTGCTATACCCAGCCCATCCAGCAGGGGATAATCTCTCAATATTTTCACGGCTTGTTCGGGCGTAGTGATGCCGCCGTTGGCCAGAACTATTTTATCCGAAATTATTTTTTTTATCTCCTCAACAATTTTAAAATCCACTTCTCCTGAAAAACTGCCTTCATAAGTCCGGCCGTGGACCATTATCGCGGAAAAAGGCAAGTCTTTGACGTTTTTAATAAAATGCAAAGCGCTAACACCGCGAAGCCCCGCTCTAATTTTTAGAGAAACGGGGAGAGTCGTATTATCGCAAACCGCTTTTATAATAGCGCGCGCCAGTTTCTTTTGGGGCATGAGCGCGCAGCCGGAACCATGGCCGAAAACTTTTTTAGCCGGCCGGCCGAAGTTGCTATCAATGCCGTCGGGCTTAATTTTTGTAGTGATAATTTCCGCCGCCGGGGCAAAATGTTTTGGTTCTTTACCGAAAAGCTGAACGACATAAGGCCGTTCTTTTTTAGTAAATTTTACCAGCTCTAAAGTTTTTTCGGGCTTGTAAAAAAGCGCCGTGGCACTGGCCATTTCGCTATAAACAACATCCGCGCCGTGTTCCCTACAAATTTGGCGCATCGCGCTATCGGTAATGCCGGCCATGGGAGCCAACGCCAGTAGTGGGCGGTTTAATT
>JBBTUK010000013.1:0-3702 GCA_038063775.1 Patescibacteria group bacterium | reverse complement strand
TCTCCTGATGCTTCTCGTTTTTTTTGCATTTCTCAAAAAGCTTTTCAACACCTCCATCGCTTTGTTCGGACTCATTTTCATCGGCCTTTCTCCGATTATCCTCGGTATGTCGCTCCTCATCAATCCCGATTCTTTGCTTTTGGTTTTCCTGCCGCTCTCTGTTTTGAGTTTTTTGATTTTCCAAAAAGAATCCAACCGCAAATATTTGTATTTAAGCGGACTTTTTCTCGGACTATCGCTACTCACCAAATATGTAGCTAATATTCTTTATGTTTATTTTCTCGGTTTGATTTTTCTGGATTATATTTTCAGCGAAAGGAGCCGGTCTGTTCCCATTGTTCAATACCTGAAAAAATCCCTTCTGAATTACGCGATCTTGGTTGGCATTTCCCTGGCGGTCTTTTTCGCCCTTTTCCCGGCCACCTGGGTTAGGCCCGAAATGGTTCTCCAGGGAACTTTTTTGAGCACGGCTTTTGCTTCTACTTGGCCATTTTTTGCCGGTTTTATCGGTCTCATTCTGGCCGACGCACTGTTTTTGCGTGGCCGAGTTACTGCAGGAACGCTGGGTTTTTTCAGCAAATATAAATCAATTTTCATAAAAATTTTTACCCTTATTTTCCTGGCTCTTGTCGCCACGGTGTTGCTCAACACCTACCTCGGTATGAAATTTTGGGATTTTGAAGCCATCTTATCTTCACCCAAAGGCGAAGCGGGCAGTTCGTTTGAGCCTTATATTTTTTCCGGCAATATTCTGGCCGACACATACAGTTTGATTTTCGGCCTGACGCCCATGGTTTTCGTTTTTTTCCTGTTCGCTTTGGTCAAAAATATTTGGAATAAAAAAGACTTTCGCCCGGAAAGCCTGATAGTTTTCTATTTCTCCCTGTTTATACTTTTTTATTACATCGCCTCCACCGTCAATCATGTCGGAGCCACTGTCCGCTATCAGATCGTCCTCTATCCCCTGGCTTCCATCATCGCCGCCATCGGGCTTTACCAATTTATCCAATGGGAAAGATTCAAGAAATATTTTTCCGGTTACGCGCTGTATTTCGCGCTCATTCTCATTTCCGCTGGCAGTTTATATCTCGTAAATCCTTTTTTCTTTTCCTACGGTTCCGCTTTTCTCCCGTCCCAATATCTGATTAATTTGAAAGATATGGGCGATGGCAGTTTTGAAGCCGCCACCTATCTCAATAGCTTGCCGGATGCTCAGAAGCTCCATGTTTGGTCGGACAAAGGCGCTGTTTGCGAATCGTTCGTCGGAAAATGCGTAACTAATTTCAACCGGAACGATATTCAGGGCGTGGCGTTTGACTATTTCGTCGTTTCCACCGGACGCAAATCCCGTTCCCTCAAAATGGCGGAC
Source organism: Patescibacteria group bacterium (assembly GCA_038063775.1). GTDB lineage: Bacteria > Patescibacteriota > Minisyncoccia > Moranbacterales > UBA2206 > UM-FILTER-42-9. The sequence continues at coordinate 2,333 of JBBTUK010000013.1, read as the reverse complement.
AATTCCACCTTCCGAAAAGTCGTGGATTTCCAAAAACTTTATTCCGTGCCCTCTTCTCTTTTCCGAATAATTCTGGCTGGCCGGCCGAATAATTTTGTCCAGATTTTTTCGGCCAGCGAAGTGTATCTGAAATAATCCTTTCCCAACAGTTTTCCAGAGCTATTGAACCAGCTCTTTTTCGACTTTGCTTTCCAGATAGATCGGCAGGGCCAGAAAACTCAAAAGCATCTGTAAAAAGCGGCTGATAATGGCGATGGCAATGACAATTGAGGCGCTCACGCCGAAAAATCCGAAGAAAGTGACGTAGGCCCATTCTTTGATTCCGATGTTGTTGATGCTGATCGGAATGGCCGAAACAATGCTGATGAGAAAAATGACGGAGAGATAATCCAAAATCCCAATTTTCACTCCGAGCGACAGAAAAAGAACATAGTTGGCCAGCGCCACGCCGACGAGCGCAAAAAGCATCGACCATCCGATAGAACGAAAAAGTATTTTTGAGTTATGGTTATAGTGATCCAATTCTCTCACCAATTCACTTATTTTTTTCGGGAGAAACCCGTGCATTTTTTCCCAAAAAGAAAGACGCCGGGTGGTGGCCAAAAATATGTCGAAAAACAAAGACAGCAAAACCAAGGAATCAATGATGACCAGCAGATCGTTTTGCAAAATCGTTTTCAGATTAAGCAGGCTGAATACCAAAACCAAAATCGTCGCGCCGACAAAACCGGTTATCCGGTCAATCACCACCGTGGAGGCGGCCGCCACATATTTTCCTTCGGCTTTTCCGACTTCATAGGCCCGGAAAGTGTCACCGCCGATGAATGACGGCATAAAATTGTTGATGAAAGTCCCGGTCAGATAGAATTTAAAAAAGTCCTTGACCGGTAGCCGGATTCCCTTGAAATCGGAAAGCATTTTCCATTTGTAAGCGGAAATAATCATACCGCAGATGACAAAAAAAACATAAACAGCAATATGCCAAAGCCTTATCTCGCTCAAATAGAACCAGACTTCTTGCCAATCGGTTCGCAGAATTATCCAGGCGACGAATCCGGCGCTAACGGCCAGCTTCAGGATGAATTTTAAATATTTATTCATTAAAGAGTTAATTTTGAGAAAAATTTTAATTCTTCAGCTTATTTATTATTTACTGTGCTCTCATACAACTCATAATAACTTTTTGCCACGCTACTCCAACTCATCTCAAGCGCCCGCTCCCGACTCTTCTCTCCCATAGACCGGACCAGTTCCGGATTAACGATTAATTTTTCCAATTTCTCCGCGATGTCCGTGGAGTCTTTCATCTTCACGATGAAACCGTTTTCCCCGTCTTTTATCAGCTCTTGGCTCCCGCCGGTATCGGTCGCGATCAGCGGCAATCCGGAAGCCAGTGCCTCAAGCATCGCGTTGCTCATACCTTCATTAAGCGAGGACAAAACAAACACGTTGGCTTCTTGATAGTAGGGCGCTGTATTCTCTCGGGGAATACGCCCAAGAAATTCAACTCGCTTTTCAATTTTCAGTTCTTCTGCCAAAATCTCCAGATTTTTCTTGTCATCACCGTCTCCCATGATCTTGAGATATATTTGCGGATACCGCTTAGCTAAGCTGGACACGGCTTCAATAAGGTATCTTAGGCCTTTCCGACCAGTTACGCGCGAAGCACCAGAAGTTATGATAAATTTTCCCTCCGGTCGTGCTTCTGTTTTGGGAGAGAAATGCTCAACATCAATCCCATTGTAAATGATGTCCATTGGCTGCTCAGCGTTGGTTTTCAGCGCCAGCTCTTTGAGTCCCTTGCTATTAGACACGACTGCCACGGATTTTTTCCAAATGTGCCGAATCAGGGGCGTAAGCAAATTATATAAAAAAGAAAATCTTTCGGAATAGCCCGGCACATCCGAACCGCGGAGCGACACGATATAAGGCAATTTATATTTTCTTTTCAGCAGAAGCGAAACGAATCCGCACGGCACCGTAAAAAAAGAATGGGTGAGGTCATATTTACCCCCACACCAATGTCGTGAATTGCCAAAATGTTCTTGAGTAAATTCGCCTGAACCGTTGTTCCTTTTGCATTGGTGTGAGGATGAATTTTCTTTGATTAATTTTTTTGAATAAAAATAAGCTTTCCAAGCGTAAACCAGCAGGTCTTTTTGCGATTGAAAATGCAGGTTTTTTTCGTTTTTTCCGATCGGCAACTTGTGGATTTTTATATTCTCGCCGATTTTTTCCAGTTCGTATTTTTCACCCGTCGCCGATGTCACCAGATCCACTTCCAAATCCGGAATTCGGGAAAATTCGCGCAAAATATAGGCGGTCGCGTTAGC
>JBBTUK010000012.1:44050-47706 GCA_038063775.1 Patescibacteria group bacterium | reverse complement strand
GTTTTCTGCTTGGCTTTTTTAAGATAAACCGATTGCTTCTTTTTCATCCCCGTAGTAGAACTTCAATTTTGCAATTTAAACTGCCGCGGCAGTGATTGAAGTTTCACTACGGGGCATAAACATATTCTAGCACAAATCCAAACAAAAAAACAGCCCTAGCGATTGTTCCCGCCACGCGGGCATCTATAAATTAAACCCGTAATCAACATTTCGCAAGTTGCTGTATTTCCTTGAAATTATTTTATAACCTTTCAGTTTTAATTCTTTAGCGAGAAGACTTAATCTCTTCATGTCCTGCTCGTAGGCCCTGCTCTTAACTTCAAAGGCGAATTTTTTATCCAAAATAAAATCTATCTCTACTCCGCTTTTCTTTTGGTAATAATTAACTTCCCCTTTCAAACGCAAGGCTGAAAAAACCGCGTTTTCAAACAAGGAGCCCTCGTTTACCTTAGCAAATTGATTGACCAGCCCCGAGTCGCAGAGATAAAATTTTGGAGCGCTTCGTATTTCTGAATCCTTGTTCCGGCTAAACGGCCTAATTAATTTTATGAAGTATGTGCTTTCCAGAAACGCAATATAATTATTGATCGTTATTCGGGAAACTTGAAGCTCCCTGGATAGTTTCTGCTCGTCCAGCCTTGAACCAACTCGTTCCATAAGAAGAAGCATTAGGTCCCGCACGACATTTATCTTTTTAAAATCTCCGAGTTGAGCGACTTCCAGCTGAAAATAGGAAGAAAAAATATCGTCCAGCATCGCCTTTTTTTCTCTAATTGACTCTTTCCTGACCACTCCAGGGAAACCTCCATATAAAATATACTCGCTATAATATCGGTCCAGGTTCCCAAAAATCGCTTGGGATGTTTTTTGGCCGCTTGAAATGTACAGATTAATCTTTGGGTCCCTGATCTGCATAAATTCCCGAAAGCTCAATGGAAACAGCTCAAAAATATACTTTCGTCCAGCCAGTGATTCTGAAAAAAGATTTTTCAAATAATAACTGGATGAGCCGCTTAGAAAAAATTTTATTTTGTAATGATCAAATAAATATTTAACGACCGACGGCAAATTTTTGGCGAATTGTATCTCATCAATGAAAACATAGCTCCTCTTTTTCAGATCAAGCCCGAGAATTTTCAGATTATCAACTATTTTATCATAATTTTCTTCCTCAAAGTATTTTTGGCTTGAGGGATTTTCCATATCTAAAAAAATCTTGTTTTCAGACTTGATTTCTTTCATTATATAGCGAAGCAAGGTGGTCTTGCCCACTCTCCGCATGCCGGTTATAACAATGACTTCCGGAGCGCCAATTACCGGCTTAATTTTTGAATAAATGTCTCTCTCTATTATCATACTACTAGTATACACAAAGTTCTACTTCTTGTCAAGTATAGTTTACTATTTTACAGCTGTCCCTTTCAATTCGGCTCTTCCCTGGCTTCATCCAGCGATAAATATACATTTTCCATTCTATTTACAACTTTTCACTTTGCACTTTGCACTTTGCTTGCCCCGTAGTAAGCCCTGCTTTACTACTGGGGAACTTCCACTAAATCCATCCCCACTCCCTCAATTTCTTCTGATCTCCCTCTACGAATTTCAAACCAATATCAGTCCGGTAGAACATTTTTGGAATGACAATTTTATCAATAAGTTTATAAACTTTTTTTCGCGCTTCTTTTGTCGTTTTTCCAATAGCCGCGACATGCGCGATATATCCGGAACTGCCGGCAATTATATATTTTTTCTCTCTCCTCCCTTTTTCGATAACGCTAACCTCTTCCAGGTATGTGTTCCTAGCATCTTCTTTTGTCAGGTTATCCTGAAAAAACATCTCTATGCCTTTTGGCGAGTTGAGGACTGACCTGTTGGCATACGGATAGGGCGGAGTGCCTAAAAAAACAACCACCGCGAAACCTTTTCGGTATTTCAGATCGTATTTTTTCCCGTCGGCGATAGCTTTCAGCAGTTCTCCCCAGCGGGAAATATGGATGGTGTTTTGTAGCTGCGCCGTCGGCTGGCCAAGCCGGGCTGTGGCTTCCAGGGGGTGCGCGTTATTTTTATTAACAATGCAGTTGATGTCAAAATAGCCCTTGAAGTTTATTTTTCTGAGATAGCCTTCCATTTTGGCCAATGTTTCCTGATACAGCTTATTGTTTTCATTTTCGTCATACCACATCAGATTTCCCATCTCGTGCGTTTTCGGTCCAAGATCATTGTTAAAAAGATTTTTGTGTTCGATGTTCACGCAAATCGGCCCCACCCAATTGTTTCCATCAAAAAATCTCCCAACGGCGATTTCTATACCTTCAATTTTTTCCTGTAAGTCAAAATGTAAATTGTTGTCTTTCAGATTTTTTTTGTAGTTTTTTAAAACCGAGATAGCGTCTCTCCCATCCGCTGTTTTGCAGACATAATTCAGGCCTTTGTCCATGTGCCCATTCTGTTTAATTACCCAGCATTTTTTATCTTTTTTTAAAAAAGCGACGATGTCCCCGATATTGTGAAAATCTATGGATTCCTTGATTTTCATTCCGAGCAAAGAAAATATCTTCTGGCCGCGTTGCCGGTTATTTTCCAGTTCATCGCCACCCTCACAACCTCCAAAAACGCTATAACCCTTATGCCTAAGTTCATCTTGGATTTTTCCCATTCCAGTATAATCAAAAATTATCAGGCCTTTTTTCCCGACCCAATCCAACTCATTTTTCCAGTTAGACACAAATTTTACCAGCGGGCGACGAATCTTATTCTCCCACTTCCCATCAGTTTCGTAGATTTTAACCGCATGCCCCTCTTCCGCCAATTTGCATGCTAGAGTTATCTGCCCTAAATCCTTTGAGATAAATAAAATATTCATAACATCCCTATTTTACGCCAAAAACAGCTTTTTGTCAATTTTAAAGGGATAGGATTCGATGAATCCCACCCCTTTTTAAGTAAAGAATCGTTTGAAAACTTTGATTCCACCGAACACCGAAAGTGCCCAGACGGCATTTCCAACGGCAACGCTTCCCAGAAAAATTCCCCAGTCTCTCCGAGATAGCCCGCCGTATTTCCCCTTCCGACAGAAGGCTACCGTATAGAATGGGTCTTTCCAGAGAGAAAGGATCAGGAAGGCTGAAAAAAATCCGCCTTTCCGGACAATCCACGCCAGAAACTTCTTCGTCTTGCTCTTTCCGCTGTAATTGCCTACATTTTCCATAAATTCCTTGGCGTCTTCAAGAAGAAAAAGATCCTTCTTGATGATGTCGTAGATTATGATGTAGGCAAAACAGATGGAAAAAGACAGGAAAGACATAATCAGAAATCCATACTTCAAACCGTACATGTTCATCACGTAGATATACAACGGATAGTTGAACAACCAGTTGACACAGTAATCAAACGAGTAAGCCAGTCCAGCCGTTCCAATCTTTTCTTTCTTTGCCGCGACTGTCGCGGCAATCTTTGAAAAGATTCCGCTCATCGCGACACCTCCTTGGGATTTTTTGTAGGGCCGGGAAAGCTTTCGCTTCCCCGGCCCCAGACTGAAAGGATCAGAACGCGTAGGAAAGATTCACTCCTCCCCACACCTTGTTCTCTTTCTCTATCATGCCGCCGTCTTCCGGAGCATAACCGAATCGCCGCTGGTAGCTGACTTTCGGAGTGAT
>JBBTUK010000012.1:38588-43950 GCA_038063775.1 Patescibacteria group bacterium | reverse complement strand
AAGGAATGTCCCACTCGGTCATCACGAACGGCGTGATGCCGAAGATCGCCGGGCCGTCCACATAGAGATAGAAGGCGTGCAGATCTCCTTTGGTATTGCGAAGATTCTGCAAATTTACATATGAATATCCGCCGTCAATCTTCCACTTGCCGATCTCTTTCGCGATCCCGAGACTCACATCCACTTCGTCCCCGAAATCGGAATTGGGTCCGCCTTTGGGGCTATAAGAATTCCAAAGATAAAGATAAGGGCCCGTTCGGTGCGAAAGGGTCAGGCTCTGTTGGAGAATCTGTTTGTTGAAATTCGTCGCGCCGGAAACTTCGTCCATATACTGGCTGTACCAGCTGACGTCAACCGAACCCGAAAACGCGGACTCTTTCTCCTCGGCGCCGGCCAATCCGACGCACAGCAACAACATAAGGCTCGCCATCACGACCGCGAATTTCCTCATTTTCTGTCCGTCCTTTCCTCGCCTTTTTGGCGAAAATCTGTATTTTTCAACGAGCTTGTCATCTTATATAATGACCTATTAGTATACACCTAAAACGCCTTTTTGTCAAATCAAAAAAACCGGCTTTTGGCCGGTAAAATGATGTTTTTTACTTTTACATAAGTTTTGCAAAAACAAGCTTCTCCAATTTGACTACCCGCTTTTCCATTTTTTCAAAATCTTCTTGGCTAGCCTTTTCTTTCAAATCATACTTGATGGAGGCTATATCACCCTGCATTACATCAATGTCGCTCTTTATTCCAGAAATGTCTGACTTTATTGCCTTGATATCTTTGCTCATGCCCGACTGGTCTTCGGCAACAATCTTAATTCCGTCATTAATCTGCTCAAGCATAGATATTACTTCGCCGGATCTATATGTTCCTTCTTTGTTTTTTTGAACATTCTTTTTCATGCTGTTCATTCTATCAAATTATATCCATTCGTCAAATGGAAAAGTTTATGAAATCCAGGCTACTCCGCCGGAGCTGTTTCCGGAGCGGTGCTATCTGTTCCTGTTTCTCCCGTCGTTTCTTCCTGGGCGGCTAAACATTCTTCATCCCCTTCTTCGCATTCTACAACTTCTTCCTGGACTGCCAGACATTCTTCGTCATCCTCCGCGCATTCTAGCGCTTCTTCTTCAAGCGGATTTTCTTCGGTATATTTCACCGGATCGTTGCACTCCACTCCTTGCTCCTCCATTGTCGTTTCATCGCACAAGGTTTCCGAGCATTCCGGTTCGTTTTCGCCGCAGACCAGAGCCTCACAATTTTCGTCATTGGGATCGCAAAGCGGAATCCGGCTGGCGTTCCGTTTGATGACCTTATAATACCAACTGTCCGTCTCGGGATCTCCCGTACAGGCTTCTCCTTCCACGGTGGAGGCGGGATCGCATTCCCAGGTAAAACAATTCTCCGCGTAGGGATCACAATCAGTTTGCGCCGAAACGACATAGTCTTTCTTGACCATTATCCGCCAATAAGTCGCCCCGACCGCTCCGATGATCAGCAGAAAAAATACCAGGAAAAAAATTTTAGACTTTTTGTCCATTTGTTTGTTTTTATTATAGCACAAAAAAAATTCCATGAAAATCCACAAAAAAAACTGATTTTAAACTGGACTGCTCCGCCGGAGCGGTATCCGAAGCGGTATTATCAGTTTCAGCATCTCCCGCCGCTTTTCCTCGAAAACAACGGACTTGCTAATTCAATTTTCGCCCTGCAGGCTTCAAAAGAGGAAATAATACCACGTCTCGCAAATTTGACTGTTGGGTTAGCAATGCAACTATCCTTTCGATTCCCATACCCCATCCTGATGCTGGCGGCATTCCATACTCCATTGCCTTCACATATTCATCATCTTTCAACATAGCTTCTTCATCTCCTGATCGACGAGCTGCCATTTGTTTTTCAAAACGTTTATTTTGTTCAATCGGATCTGTGAGTTCACTATAGGCATTTACTATTTCCCAACCATTCACAATAAGCTGAAAACGATCAGTAACCATTGGATTGGAATCATTTTTTCTTGCCAGAGGCGAAACATCAATTGGATGATTAATGAGAAAAATCGGTCCAATCAATTTTCTCCTGGAAACCTCTTTGTATAAAGCGTCGATGAGATTTCCCCTGCCTAACGTTTGGATGTCTTTAATGCGAACTCCTTTCTTTGTGATTTCTTTCCGTAAATCCTCAGTCTCAGGAAAAAGATCAATATCAATTCCGCAATCCTTCATTAACAAATCGCGAAATGAAATACGTTCCCAGGAATCTGCAAAATTTATCTTAACTAATTTGCCCTCTCTGTTTAGGATGTCTATCTCTAAAGTGCCCATTAATTTTCTAATAACGGTGGTGAGTATCTTTTCGGTAAAATACATATTATCCCGAAAATCCCAATAGGCACAATAATGCTCGACCATGGTAAACTCCTGGAGATGGCTCGAATCCATTCCTTCGTTTCTAAAGCAACGAGCCACTTCAAAGACCTTCTCATATCCCCCGATAATTGCTTGCTTTAGAAAAATTTCCGGCGCTATTCTTAGGTACACATCCATATCCAACGAATTGTAATGCGTTTTGAATGGCTTTGCCAAAGCGCCAGACGCTGTATTGCATAAAACAGGAGTATCAATTTCTTGAAATCCATTTTCATAATAAAATTTTCTTAATTCCCAAATGAAGTCGCTTCTAAACTTGAAGCGCTTCATTGTTTCTTCATTGCTAATCAAATCCAAATAGCGCTTGCGATATTTTACTTCAAGATCCTGAACACCGCTCCACTTTTCAGGCAGCGGACGCAAAGCCTTACTCAGAAACACATATTTACGTACCATAACAGATATCTCTCCTTTTTGCGTTGTAAAAATCTTCCCCTCTAACCCTACAAAATCTCCCAGATCGATAACATCAGCAAAAAACCTGAAGGCTGGCTCCTCAATTTCATCAATTTTTAGTACTATTTGGATTCTTCCTGAATAATCTTGAATATGCGCAAATACAATTTTTCCCATTTTGCGGATAAGCACCACTCTGCCGGCAACTTTGACTTCCGTACCTAACTCCAAACTCTTCGCCTCTATGCAGCTATGCGTTCGATCAAACTTGTCCGCATACGGGTTTATGCCATTTTTTCTGATTTTTTCCAATCTCCGGAGCCGGTCTTTTCGTTCATTATGCTTGTTCATATTTTTTAACTTATTTGCCGGTATCTTATTATATCTCATATCAGTTATTATATCTCAATATCGGTACAATGTGAAATAGAAACCGCGTATTTTTTATATAAAAAACCTCCACCGCCCCATACAAAAACAAGGCTTTTTAGAGCCTTGTTTCTTGACCGCACGGGCAGAGAGAATCGAACTCCCACTAGCGGTTTTGGAGACCGCCGTTCTACCACTAAACTATGCCCGCGTTTATTCTTTTTATTTTATCAATCCTTTATACGAGGATCCGAATTTTTTTAATTGTTTTTCTCTTTCTTGCGCAGATTCTTTTTTACCGTATGCTTCATAATAAACAATGTCTATCGGCCTTCTATTCTTTGTAGCTTCAACTAAACCATTCTTGTGCTCAGCATATCGACTTCTTAGATTACCGGTATAGCCAATATACAACTTTTTATCCTTCTTGCTTTTTAGTATATAAACATAAAACATAATATTTGGAATCGCCCCGCCCCTCGCGAAGGGCGGGGTTGGAGACCGATGTACTGCCACTGTACGAATCCCGCCTACGCTACGCTTCGGCGGGCAAGCCCGCTTCCGCGAAGAAGTCTACTTACTTCATCTCCTTATGCACCGTGTGCTTTTTGCAAACCGGACAATGTTTTTTCATCGCCAGTTTTTCTTTCAATTTTTTCTTGTTGCGAGTTGAGAAATAATTGATGTTCTTGCAAACTTCGCATTTTAATTTTACCAGATTTTCGCGCGCCATATTGTTAGTTGTTAGTTATTAGTTGTTAGTTCTGCTTTGAGCCGTTGACCGGGATTGAACCGGTGACCTCGTCCTTCATTTCTACCTCTATTTAATAAAAACACTTTATTAGAGGATTAGACTGTATATCAAGCATATCCGCTTGGGACTTAGCTCCCCTTGTCAGTCGTTCGGGCCCAGCTTAGCGGGACCACGGTCTGAGCCTAGTGCAAAGGCCTTTAACCGTTATTCGGGATACGCTATCGAGTTTCCATGATAGCGGGCAATAATTTACCAAGGACGTGCTCTGCCAACTGAGCTACAACGGCGTTAATGTGGGTGCGGCAGGACTCGAACCTGCGGAGCCCGAAGGCGCTTGATTTACAGTCAAGTGCAATTGCCACTATGCGACACACCCTTATATTTCGTAAATTTTAAAAACCGTTTCTCGTGCTTTTTGTTTCCGAAGCCTATTTCACGTAAATAGCGGAACAAATCCTGTCTTCTTGTCAGATATATGTTTTTGCTGTTGTTTATTTTTGAAGGAGAATATCCTAATTCCAAAAGCATGATTCTCGCTGATTTCAATAGAGGTTTCGATTTATTGCAATAAGACATTTGCGCTCCGTATCTTAATTTATAGACAGAGCCATCCGTATCAAAGAACCCTTTCAAGGTTCTTGTCATATATTTCCTGTTCTTGAATATCCATCTAGGAAAATCAACTTGATATTGAACTTTGTTGTGAACTAGCCCCATGGAAACAAACCACCTGACTAACATGGTAGAGCCTATATAAATTACAACGTCCTTTCTTTTTGTAAGGATTTTTTTGGGTCGCGCGTGAAACAAGTTCTCCATTAAATCCATCACATGATCGGCATATTCGTCCTTTTTCCCCAGTGTCACGGAAACTTGAGACAAGCTCAGGTGTCCATCCCCTAACAAAATTCCGACAAATTCTGCCAAATTTTCAGAAAATTTTTCCGGTATGTATATGTCATTTCGTATATTGTTATATCCTTCCTTGTTTTTTCTGTTAATTGGTATTTTCAATCTCAATAAGCGATCGTAAACCGTACTCTCGCCAATATCCAAGATTTTTGCAATTTCGCCTATCGGCTTATTCTTTTTAACATAAAGGAGTCTGAGTTCATTTTTTTTGGAAAACTTTTCCTTTATTGTCCATTTTTTAGCCATAAAATAATTTTAGCAGTCAACGTGTAGAAAGTCAATAATTTTAATTGACCACTTTGCCACCTTATTAGGATATTTTTAATGTACTGTGAGCCGTCCGTCGGAGTTGAACCGACAACCTATTTATCCCGCACCATTTGCCGAGGAGCCGAAGGCCGGACTCGAACCGGCAACCTACTGTTTACAAAACAGTTGCTCTGCCGTTGAGCTACTTCGGCAAATGATGAGGGACTGGCGCAAAGCAGTTGCTCTGCCATTG
>JBBTUK010000012.1:7184-38488 GCA_038063775.1 Patescibacteria group bacterium | reverse complement strand
GAGCTAGGACGGCAAAATGCCAATGTAGCGCTTAAACTAGCTTGAAAGCAAACGCTCCAGTTTTTTCATTTTATATCTCACGTTTCGGTTGGAAGGATTGAGCCTGATGACCTGTTTGAAGCATTCCTTGGCAAATTCAAAATTTTCTATTTCCAGATAATATTCCCCCAGTCGCTCATACGCTTCAATATCTTTAGGATTGGCGGCGATTCTTTCAATCAAAAGCTCCTCCAAACGATCTCTTATTTCTGTTTTCGGCGTGGCCACTTTCTCGCTAACCATCGGCTTTACCGGTTTTTCTTCGCTCTCAATGCCGGGCTCTGAACCGACTTTTTTTATCACAATTTTTTTCTCGGATTTGTAATTTTTAATTTTGTTAATTATGTCTTCGTCAGCAGATTTGGATTGCTCCTCGATAATTTGTTCCGCCGCTTTGCTTTTCCGGATATTTTTTATGCTAACCCACCACCGGCTGAAGATCGCTCCCGGCTTTAAAAAAATAAAGCGGAGAAGTTTCATTAGTTTTTCCAAAACTGCCAGGATCGCTCGTTCCCCCGCTTTCCAATTCAGGCCTCTTGTTTTCTGGACGCTTTTGCTGAATAACCCGGATTCTCTCAAGTCAATTTTAGAGTCCGCGGAAAAATTTTGTTCTTCCGTAAAATTCGTCACCTGGGGAGCTTTTTTTACCAAAAACAAAATAAGTCCCACTAGGCTCAAAACGACTAGGATTGGAGGTATGATTGAATACAACATAATAAATTAATTTCTAATTACCAATTTCTAATTTCTAATCAATGATTTAATGCCCGAATGTTCAAATCTTAGTTATTTTGTCATTCAAGAATTGGGGTTTAATTAGTAATTAGATATTAGTAATTAGATATTTTAACTTTTCAGGTCTTCTTTTTTTAGCGTTATGTATTTTCCGTTTTCCAGTTTTATTTTTATATCCTGCTTGATAGCGTTTATCTCAATTATTATCCCCTTGCCTTCAGGAGTTTCGGCGGAACTCCAGAGTTCCGGCATGCCTTTGAGCATTTCTCTGTATTGATCGGCTTCATAAGCCAGACAGCACATTAGCCGGCCGCAGAGACCCGATATTCTTTCGGTTCCCCGGTGAGCAATCTGCTGGACGCGCGCCATATCGGTCGTAATGCTTTGCATATTGCCACCGAACCTGACGCAGCATAATTCCCGTCCGCATATGCCATAGCCGCCCAATTTTCTGGCTTCGTCGCGCGAACCGATTTGCTGCATCCGAATCGATTTCTTGAATTGCGCTGAAAGGTTTTTGACCAGATCCCGAAAATCAACTCTGGAATCGGCTGTAAAAGAAAAAATTATCTGTTTTCCGTCAAGGCTCGCCGCCGCGTCCACCAGTTTCATCCCTAAATTCATTTTTTTTACCTCTTCCCGGCAGATTTTGAGATATCCTTTCCTCTCTACCAGCCGCTCCGCGTAAACCGTATTATCCCGCGCGGTCGCGACTCGCAAAATCTTCTCTCCCGGATCTTCTTTGGTTTTGATGTCGCTTTCTTCCACGGTGCCTATTTCGTTAGACTGCTCCGCGGCCACCACCACCTTATCGCCTTTGGCAAGCGGAAAGTCACTGGCGTATAATTTCGGACTTTCCCAGGAATATACTCTGACTAAAACTTTCACCCCGTTAGAATTTTACAACCAATGCCTTACAGTCAATGGTGTAAGTTATTAAAATAATTATACATACTGCCCCGCCAAGCGACAAGTAAAATTCTAACGGGGGTCCATAAATTATAACTCGAATCTGAAAAAATCACCTATCTGGATATTTTCTCCGATTTTTCCAATTTTTTCCGCAACGAGTTCCCCGATCGTCAGGTCTGGATTTTTCACGAACGGCTGGGTGAGGAGAGCCGAATCTTGCCTGAATTTATTTTCTTTACCCATGAGCGCCTTCGGGATTATATTTTTCGGCTTCCCTTCCTGCTCCAATTGGACCGTCCAAATTTCTTTTTCTTTTTTCACTTCGGTTTGCGGAATATCTTCAGGCTTGAGATATTTGGGATTCGCCGCGGTGATATGCATTGCCAAGTCACGCGCTAATTCCTTGAACTCTTCATTTCGGGCGACAAAATCAGTTTCGCAATAAAGCTTGACCATCGCGCCCACTTTTCCGTTTAAGTGCACATAGGAGGCGATGATGCCTTCCTTGGCCGATCTTTCTGATTTTTTCAGCGCTTTTTCCTGACCTCTTTTACGCAGAATCGTAATGGCTTTTTCTTCATCGCCACCGGACGCTTGCAAGGCCTTTTTTATTTCCACGATTCCCGCACCGGTTTTTTCACGCAGATTTTTTATTTTTTTCAGCATAATGTTATAACTTTCTATAATTTTAATTTTATTTACGCCGATTTGAGAACTAATTCGCTCTAACGGCTTCCGGCTCAGTCTGCGCCTCGCGCTAAACCATCTCGTTAATTTTCTCCGCTTTCTCCCTTGGCTTTATTTTTTCAGCCTCTTTTTTGGGAGCCGCCGGCACCATTGCCCCAGCATCAATAATTGCTTTGCAGATATAAGCGATCATCAGGCGGAGTGCGGATACCGCGTCTTCGTTAGTCGGTATCGGATAATCAATCTGACTCGGATCGACATTGGTGTCGGCTAGCGCGATAATCGGGATATTTTTGATTCTGGCTTCCTGAACAGCCAGGTTATCCTCAATGATTCCAGTGACAAAGATCGCCCCGGGAAATTTTGTCATATTCTTGATGCCGCCCATTTTGACTTCCAGTTTTTCCAATTCTTCCCCAATTTTCATCTGTTCAAATTTCGTGTATTTGCCATATTCCCCTTTTTTCACTTTCTCCTGTCCGTCCCGGAGATATCTGGCTCTTTCCGAAATAATCCGGAAATTAGTAAAGGTTCCTCCGAGCCACCTTTCAACCACATAGGGCATAGAACATCTTTTGGCGGCGGATTCCACTAAATACTTAGCTTGTTTTTTCGTCCCGACGAAAAGAATCTGCTGGCCTTCGGAAACAATCTTTTTTATAAACTCCATCGCCTCCGTCAGTTTTGCAGCCGTTTTTTCCAAATCAATTATATTTATGCCGTTTTTCGTGCCGAAAATATACTCGCTCATCTTAGGATTTCGTCTGGCTTTCTGGTGGCCGAAATGCACCCCGTTTTTGAGCATCAGGCGCATATCGACCGCGAGGTTGTCAAAATCAAAAACAGCAAAATAATCTTCGTTTTTGGAAGCCTGTTTTTGGGTAGCGGCTTCGCCTACCGGTTTCTGCTCTGAAGCAGAAGCATTGTTCTTTGGCATTTTTTTAAATCCTTAATAATTATGTTCCGGCTCTTCCTCTGAAGGGGCCGGAGCAACCGCTGCTTTTTGATTAAGCCCGAAGCTTATGACTTTTTGATTCTGTCGCTCACGAGCGACAGAACAGGATAAAGCCCAAAAAGCATGAGTTTTTTATACTTAGAAAGTATACCAGCGGGCCACCCCCTTGTCAATTCCATTTTGATGTGCTAAATTGCTTAGGTAATCAGATACTCAATTCGCCATGAAAAAAGATATCCATCCTAAATATTACAGCGATGCTGAAATAATCTGCTCTTGCGGCAATGTCATCAAGACCGGTTCGACCGTGAAAGTTATGAAGGTCGAAATCTGTTTGGCTTGCCATCCTTTTTATACCGGGAAAAAGAAGATGATGGACACCACCGGACGCGTTGACCGGTTCAAGAAATTGACCGAAAAGACCGCTCAAAAGAAAGAAGCGGCCAAAAAAGCCAAAACTGAATTGAAGGCGGCCAAAGAAACAGCAGCCAAAAAGCCGGCCAGAAAAACGAAGCCTGCCCGGCCAGGGAAAAAATAACCACTGAACCGATCCCCCGGCGTGATGCCGGGTTTTTTGTTGACTTGGTGGTATAACTATTTTATAATAGCAAGACTTCTTGAAGATATCATTTCATATGAAAAACCAAATCGAAGACATTCAAAAAGAATACGACGACATTCAAAAGCAACTCGCTGACCCCGAGGTGGTTTTCGATGGCCGAAAATTGGCGGAACTCAGCAAAAGGCAAGCGGAACTTTCCGAAATTGTCCGCGTCATTGATGAATACCAAAAAAATGAAGCAGAAATGAAGGAAAACGCCCAGATAGTCAATGCCGAAGAAGATCCGGAAGTGAGACAAATGGCTATGGAGGAAAACATCAAGCTTTCGGAAAGAAAAGTTAAACTGGAAAAAGAATTGGAAAAATTGCTCATTCCCCTAGATCCCAACGACAGCAAAAATGTCATCGTAGAAATTCGCGCCGGCGCCGGCGGAGACGAATCGGCTCTTTTTTCCGCCACTCTTTTCCGAATGTATTCCAAATACGCGGAAAAAAACGGCTGGCGAGTGGCCGTTCTCAACACCAACTATATAGGCATTGGCGGATTCAAGGAAATTATTTTTGAGATTAACGGCCGCGATGTCTTTTCTAAAATGAAGTATGAATCAGGCGTCCACCGGGTGCAAAGAGTTCCAGAAACAGAAAAAAACGGACGGATCCACACTTCTACCTCGACCGTGGCCGTTTTACCTGAAGCAGAAGAAGTGGCCCTGAAAATTGAGGAAAAAGACCTCCGCATTGACACTTTCTGTTCATCTGGTCCTGGCGGCCAGTCGGTCAACACGACCAAATCAGCCGTCCGAATTACCCATATTCCTTCAGGTCTTGTAGTTTCCTGCCAAGACGAAAAATCCCAACTGAAAAACAAAGATAAAGCCATGAAGGTTCTGCGTTCGCGCCTCCTCCAAATGGAGGAAGACAAGATGGCCAAGGAGATGGGCGACGCCCGAAAATCCCAGATCGGCACGGGTGATCGCAGCGAAAAGATCCGGACCTATAACTTTCCCCAGGACCGGGTGACCGATCATCGCATCAAACAAAATTGGAGCAATTTACCATCCATATTAAATGGGAATATTGAAGAGATTATTACCGCCCTGCAAGAAGAAGACATTAAGCTGAAGATGAACAAAGCTTAATTTAAAATGCAAAATTATAGTCATCGGTTTGAATTTTATTTTTTTTCTTTATTCCCCCTCTCCTTGATAAGGAGAGGGTTGGGGAGAGGTCGTTTTTAAAAATTATTTTTCCTCTCCTGTCCAGCGGACACCCTCTCCCGGAGGGAGAGGAGGATTTTTTAATTTTTACATTATGCATATTGAAGATATCTATAAAAAATATTCAGTAAAAATAGACTATTTGGATTTAGAACTCCTGATTGCCTCGTCTATCGGCAAATCCCGAGAATTCGCGCTGGCTCATCCGGAATGCAGAATTCCCGCAACCCGTAACCCGAAACTTAGAACCTTGATTAGGAGAAGAATGAAGGACGAGCCTTTGGCCTACATTTTGGGCCAAAAAGAGTTCTATGGGTTAAATTTCAAGGTAAATCAAAATACACTTATTCCCCGCCCGGAAACGGAGCTTCTGGTGGAAAAAGTTTTAGAACTGAATCCTAAGAATGCGACCATCATCGATGTCGGGACAGGAACTGGAAACATTATTATTTCCCTGGCAAAAAATTTGAAGGAAAGAAATAAGTTCATGGCGCTTGATATATCAAGTAAGGCAGTGTCGGTCGCGAAACAAAACGCCAAGCTCCATAAAGTAGACAAAAAAATAAAATTTCTAAAAGGAAACTTATTGGAACCGATACTGAAATCTAAAAACTACAATCTAAAAACTAAAAACCTTGTCGTAGTTACCAACCTTCCCTATCTAGACACCGACTGGAAAAATTTACTTCCAAGTAGTGATACGCAAGGGCTGAGATACGAACCGCGAATCGCGCTTTACGCCGGAAAGGACGGATTGGATGCCTATCGAAAATTAGCCAAACAAATTAAGCTGCTGAAAGGAAAAACAGAACATGCTATTGCTGTTTTTTGTGAGGTTGGCCCATTTCAGACAAAAGAAATGAGAAAAATATTTTCTTTCGCGAAGCGAGTGGGATTCTCAAAGGACCTGGCTGGAAAATGGAGAGTTTGCAAAATCCAGATCTAGCGAAAAAGCTTTATATTAAAACGCAAAAACCCGCGTGTTAGCGGGTTTTTGCTTTGAACATTTGACATTTTTTGCTGAGACAGATTCGCCTCAGCGGAAAGCCAAAAGTTGATAATTTTTTGCTTCAGCAGAAATATTAAACTTACTGCCTCAGCGAAGATATAAAAGACTATCGTCTCTTTTTCTTTGCAACTTTTTTCTTCTTTGCAGCTTTTTTCTTCTTTGCCATTTTAGTTCACCGTCCTTTCTATTTTTATTTTTACGCTCGAGGCGCATCAGCCCCCGACTGATATCAAATTTATTTTTGTTTTCGACCTTTCGCAAAGCTAGTTTCAAAAATTTTTTGAATTGAATAGCTCTGCTTATCTAAATTATAATGCAAATTTTTTAAATTGCAAGAGAAAAAAGTTATCCACACCCCGTAAAATGAAATTTTGCCAAACAAAATTTCATCACGGGGTAGTCGCGTGATGAAAAATTTTTTAAATTTTTCATTTTACGCGACAGCCTTTTATTTTTCATAGCATACTACAAAAGTTTTTTGTTTTTATTTCAAAATCGCATATTGCAGATAAAAAAATTATTAATTTGAAAATTGAAAAATTGATTTGAAATTTTCACCGCCTTGGCGGGATTCCGACTTGGCGGGAATAATTTGAAATTTAAAATTTCCAATTATTATGCCCCAAATAAAGGGTTTTGTCTAGTTGACGCCCGGCCCAGATGCGCTAGAATTTCTTTAAAGGTCGAAGGCTATCTCTAAATCAAAAGATAGGTAGCGCGGCTTCAACGCAAGCACATTTATAATTTCCGCCTCTGGCGGATCCCGCTTAGCGGGAAAATAAATCTTAAAATAGAAAGGTAGGTGATATTATGAATGAAGAAATTCAGGAAAATGAAGGAAAGGCAAAGCAATGGCTGCAGGATAACCTACGAATCATTACAAGCATCATTATCGTTCTTGTAATTGCCCTTGGTATTTATTCCTATTCTAAGAAAACCCAGGTTCCGGGAACTGATTATCAGAGCCAGGTATCGCAAGAAGGGGCTTCAGAAACAACCCCAACTGCGACAACTCCCGAAGCAACTCCTGAAACTAAACCAGGAAACCAGGCGGTTTCTGCTCCTAGCCAGGAAACAGAACAAGCCTTTGTTGAAACTGCCGTTAAAGGAGATGGCATGACCAAATTAGCTCGCAGAGCGCTAGCGAACTACCTCGAAAAAAATCCGGATTCGACGCTCACCGCGGAACACAAGATTTACATCGAGGATTATCTTAGAAAGAATGTGCCGCAAAAAAGAATATTTGTCGGCAGCTCAGTAGAATTTTCCAAGAGCTCCATCCAAAACGCGATTACAAAGTCGAAGAACTTGAACGAGAAACAGCTTAAAAACCTGCACAAATATGCCGTAAGGGTTCCGTCATTGACTTAATTTTCCGAAACTTAGGAGGTAAAACACAAAGAAAAATTCTACTGTTCTTTTCTGCCCCCACACCAACTTCTACAAACTATGGCGTTCAGCAAATTGCATAAGAGTCTCAAAAAAAATTAACTGCTTCCGTTCAGTTTTGTGAAAGTTGGTGTGGGGGTGAACTAAGTATATTACTACTTTCTACTATAAAAGCAAAAATCCCGTCAAACGGGATTTTTGCTTTTATAGTACACGAAAATTTTTATTCATCAATACTGACTTGATCGCCAATTTTTATCCCTAACCGACTAATGGTACCGGCGTTCATTTCCATAATCTTATCCGCAAAATTTCCCGGATTGATTGTTTCTGCGGTTCCTCTGGCGTATGGGACATCTCTAGCCAAATAAACCACTTCGCTTCCCAAAAGCCACGCCATATCAAGATCAAAGCGCATATCCTTCATCCAAAAGGGGTATACACCCTTGTTTTCATAAACAAACAGCATAGCGCAATTTTCACAAAGCTTTTCCCGGCCGGACAGGCCGAGCTCCTTTTTTTCCTTCGTGGCAACCAACTCGGCCGCTAGACTTTTTCCGTTTATGCTGACCGTCAGGAGCCTATTTCCAAATTGCGATTCTGGAAATTTTTTTACTTGGAATTTCCAAAAAACAAAAAGAGGGATGATTGCCGCGACCGCCAGTAAAATTGCCAGCTTATATTTTTTCATTTCAGATCGCCTGCTTTTTAGTTTTATTATTGATAGCCGCCAAGGCTAGCGCCATTATGAAAGCGGCGGCAAAGAAAGTTATGCTTTTCCCGATAACCCGGGTGTTCAAGGCGATCACTGCCATTATCAGCGTAAGTAAATAAAAAAAGGCGTTTATTTTTCTTTGGGACCAGCCCAGTTCAAGCAATTTATAATGCAGATGATTCTTGTCAGACTTGAAGATGGATTTTTTATTTCTTATTCTCTCGCCGATAACCCACAGAAAATCTATGATCGGAAGAACCATCACCATAATGGCTGTAGCAATTTTAGTGCCGGAAAAAACCGCTAAAACTGCCAGAGAAAAACCCATAAACATCGAACCGGATGTTCCGGCTAAAATCCGGGAAGGGTTAAAGTTGAATATCAAAAAGCCTAAAACGCTGCCGGCTAAAATCATCGCCAAAATCGCAACGGGAGGCTGATTCACCTCCGGCTTAAGACTCAAGAAAAAAACCGTTAAAGAACCGATAAGCGTGATTCCGCCTGAAAGACCGTCAATTCCATCCAACCAATTCATTGAATTTATGACTAGCACCAGCCAGATTATCACCAGAATCGCGGAAACTATCGTTCCAAGCCCGCCGCTTAAATCAATCGTGCCCCCAAAGACAGGATTAGTGATATGATAAATCCTAACTCCCATAACGAAAACCATAATCGCAATGGCTACCTGAAAAAATAACTGGATTTTCCAGAATATCTCGCGAAAGTCATCCCACACGCCGATTATCAAAAGAAGTGTCGCGCCAGCCATCACGCCCCAAAGTTCGGGAGAGATAAAGAGATCTTTATTAATCAGTATAGCCAGATTAAAAGCCAAGATGATCGCCAGCCCCCCGGTACGGAAAACATTCTTTCGGCCGCTGAGATGGATATGCCTTTCTGCTTTCCGGCCTTGCCAATTTATTTTTCCGGCTAAATAAATAGCGGCCATAACAAAAAAAACGCTGAGGAGAAAGGCTGTTATGAACGGCACGATATATTTTATCATCATTTTCTGATTTTTTCAGTTACCCAAAATTCTCCAAAATATTTTCCGAGAAGAATCCTTGTTTGGGAATCAATCGCCGGCAGCGCGCCCAAAAAAGGCGCGGTGATCGGTATCAAGATCCATTGCAGGACCATATAAATATTCTTCCAGCGGGAATATTTCTGCGGGCGCGGGGGCATTAAAAGAAAGCTTAACGATACGGAAATGGCCAAGCCGAACATAGCCAGATTCATAAGCGTTCGGGTCACGGCCGGCAGATTGTGCGCCAACACGCTTTGATTGAACTGCTCGCCGCCGATAATCACCGGCAGCCAGCCCAGCACCGCCAATATAAAAGGCGCGGTCGCCCACGAATGATGGCCTTCCAGCATTTCGAAAGCGACTTTGATTTTTTTCCACAGGCCAACTTTCTTATTTGGACCGAGAGCACGCATTATGACGGGAAAATTTTCAATTCCATAGGCCCATCGGCGTTTCTGTTTGTATTGGTTAACGATGGTTTTCCAATAAGTTTCAGCCAGAACCGCGTCGAGCGATATAGGCAGATAAAGCGGTTTGACTTTGTAATCACCATTGTAATAAGTGAAGCATTTCCAATAAATTATCGAGTCTTCACTGATCATATTGACCGGCCAAAAACCGACTCTTACTAAAGTGTCGAAAGGCTCGGAATGGGAAGAGAAAGTGACCATCCCGTCCGGCCGCGTGCTTTGGAAGATATGCCAGAAGCTTGAGCTAGTCACGATTATCCGGACAAAGGCATTGGTATCCCAAATATTGTTGTGATACATCGGCAAAGGCTGGTAGCTTCGTTGCAGCCGCTTGGGATCCGTAATATATTCGTAAGTCAGCGCGGCAAAATATTGGGGATGGGCCACGCTGTCGCAGTCAAAATTGGAAAATATGACTTTTTTAAAATCGATATTTCTCTCATTCAAATATTTCATCAAAACTTTCGCGGCAAAAGTGGCATTGGACCCTTTGGCCTTCATTTCGTCGTCTTTCACAATATGCGTGGTTACGATAAAATCCCGGAAAACTCCGGCGAATTTGTCCTTCAAATAATTGACTTTCTGGAGCCGCCTTTCTTCCGGCTCCCGTTCTTCCGTCGCCAGCAGCACGATTATTTGCTGATTGGGAAAATTGCTTTCCGCGATCGCTCGGATGGAAGGCTCGATCACTTCCGCCGGCTCTGTGGCGGTCGGCAGCATCACCACTTGGACTATTTCCCGCCAATCCAATATCTGGTTCTTCCCGACTGCGGCGGATAGTTTCTCAATATTTTTTACTTCTTGCAGGCATTCCCTCTGGTTTTTTATTTCTCTTTTAATAATTTTCCTCTCCGCTCTGCTCAGCAAGCTCTTTTCTTGCAGGCTTTCTTTCAGATCGCCGATTCTCTTCACAATAACTTCTTTGAATTTTTCCGGATTAGAAATGTTTTGGCACCTTTCCCACCAATCAATTTTTTTTCCTTTCTTTAGTTTTCGGTAGCCTTCAATTGAATAGTAAGCGATAAAAATTGTCCGGAAAATCCAATAAATATCAAAGATGATTATAAAAATAGCCACCCAGACCGGAACCAGGAAAGAAAACACGAACATCCCAACAATGGTCGCCCAGGTCAGTATTCCGGGAATGACTTCCAGCATTCTTTGGATTTTTCTGTCTCGCTTGTTTTTTGTTTTCGGATCGGGAAATTCAAATTCCGGCGCTAAGGGCTTATGGCCCTGATTTTCAGATTTTTTTAGCATACTTTTTTGAACGCGCGCTTAAGCTTAATAATTGATGATTATTACGCTAAGTGTCGAAATGAACAGGCTCAATTGGATCATTAGTGCCGTCATCAGCAAAAGATAGCTGGCAATTCTCTCTTTGTGACGGTAAAAATAAATGGATAAAAAAAAGTTGATCAAAAAAAGAGCGAGGCCGATTAGGGGAAGAACGAATACCAGCTTATAATTTCCCATCATATCCACCCCGAAAAAAACATTATAATGGAGAATTATCGGAAAGTCAACCGACTTTACGAAAATTTTCAAGATTACCCATTCAATCAAATTGACCGCCAAACTCAAAATTATGAGCCAGATTGCTATCGCGCTTTTAAAATATTCATCCGCAAAAAAAGGCCTGATTTTAGATTTCAGACCCAAAATCGCGGCTTTAGTTTTTTCTTTAAACTCCATAATTTTGCTAGTCACCGCTCGGTTTATCCAGAAAGACCGGTTCAATTTTAGATTCGCCTTCTGAGATCTTGACGACATCCTTATCGATTTTCTTGAACTCCTTATAAGCATTGTTGTAGTGGCTGACGGTAGTGGCCATGCTCGTTCCTAGTTTCTTTAAATATTCATCGTAGCTCAAAATATGTTTCCCAAGTTTTTCAACATTTATCTTAATTTCTTTGGCGCTCTCCTCAATCTGCATCGCGCGAAGCCCTTGAAGGACTGTCTGCAAATAGGCCAGAAAAGAAGTGGGTGAAACAATGATGACTTTTTTATCCTGAAAGGCATACTCCACCAAATCCCGGGTGTTGACTTGTACCGCGCCTATTTTATTGATTAGCAAATCATAATAGATAGCTTCCGAAGGGATGAACATAAAGGCAAAGTCCATTGTTTTTTCCTCCGGTTTTATATACTTGGCCGTTTCGTCAATGCGATTTTTCAAATCTTGCTTGAATATTTTTTCCAAACGTTCTTTTTCCTGGGCATTGTTCGTATTTAGTATCTTTTCATAGTTTTCCAGGGAAAATTTAGAGTCGATCGGGATTATCTTTTCTTTGACAAAAACCACCGCGTCAACTATCATGCCGTCAGAAAATTCATATTGCATCTTGTAGGAATTGGGTGGCAGGACATTTTTCAGAGTTTCTTCCAAAAAATATTCTCCCAAAATGCCTCTCTGCTTCGGATTTTTAAGTATGTCCTGGAGGTTTTGCAGTTGAGAGGAAAAATTTATTACCTGCTTGTTGGTTTCGTCTAATTTCGCCAGCTTTTCCGAAACATTGCTTATGAGTTTGGCCGACTGGCCGCTAATGCCTTGGACTGTCCGGATGGTCTGATTTATCTGATCCTGGGTTGTCCGATGGGTTTCGGACAGCTTTTCATCAACAATCCGCTGCAGTTCCTTATTTTGCTGCGACAAAGCTGAAAGCCGCTCCATTATTATGGCTATTTTGGGACCGAAAATAAGCCAAAGCGCTACGGCCAGACCTGCAAAAACTAAAATACCGATTAAAATAGAAAGCATGGTTTTTATCAGACTAAATTTGGTTTAGTGTCTAATTGCCTGCTGGCCGACAGGCGGGGATCCCGAAACTCTAGCCGAGCAGGCAAATTTGGGAGGATCCGCCGCTGGCAGATTATTTTCGATTAGTTATAAGGCGCCTTAATCCGCTGATCTTATTTATGATTTCTTCATGCGGTCCCTCTAAAAACTCCAGGATAAATTTATCCAGCATATTCAAACGATATTTGAATTCTTCGCCGCTCATCAAAACAAAATCTATTTCCTTGCCTATTTCCGCTTCCAGACCGTTCATCAGGTTCTTGAGTTTCGCCCGGCTGATTCCATCGCCAACCAAAATCATATCGGCTTTGCTTTTATGGTAATTTATAAAAGCTCCACTGATCGCCGCCAGCTTGATGTTGCCAATATCCTTAACCCGACTCAAGCTTTTTGACTGTGGATAAATGTTGTCTTTGGAAATGAGATTTTTCAGTTCGGGATAAAAAGCAAACTTTTGGTTTAGAAGATAAGAATTTTTCCCCTTCTTCCTCCTTTTCAGAATAAACCTTATCTTTCTCAAATTTTCAAGTTCTCCCCTAACCGCGGAGGTCTTTAACATATTTCTTTTAGCGATTTCCTGGAGCGCGTATTCGTGCTCCGGATTTTGGAGAAAGAACCGCAGGAGCCGGGACTTGCTTTTGGATCCGAATAGATTTTCTAAAATTTCAGACATTTGTTTGGAGGCATTAATTATTAAAAATTCTTATTTAAAGCCTTTCTCTGGGCAAAAAACCAAATCACACCTGAACATAGTATAATAGCGGAAAGCTAAAAAGTAAACCCCGCACTAACTTTGCCTATATTTTTCAGGCGGCGCTGCGAGCGAATAGCCCGGCCCTATTCCGGCCAAGCGCCGCAGAGGTTTTCACTGGTTAACGCCTGCTTTTGACTCGCTTCACATTGTCACGCGCAAAGTTAGTGCGGGGTGAACCCTGAATTAAATTAAGTTTCCGTTTTCGTTTTTATATGCTAAAATGTATCCGTAAAGAGCAATATGCTAAGAAATAAGCCAGACAAAAAAATACCGGATTTTCAACTGTCTTTTGAAAATATCCTGGTCTGCAATGAAAAAAAATTCAGGCCCTTTATGGAAGTCGTCATCCAGGATCCTGAAAATATTGAACAGCAAAATCTCGGAACCTTAATCGGCATTTTTGAAATTTCCGATACCTCGGAAGACTCTTCCTATATCGTCAATTACCTGATTTCAATCATCAAGAAAGAATATTTTTCCAAGCCCAGAAGAGGACCGGTTGAAAGCTTTGAAACGGCTTTGCACAAAGCCAATCTGGCCTTGTCCAAGCTGGCGGAACACGGAAACATAAATTGGATCGGAAAAATAAATGTTTTGTGCGCCGTTATCGAGAAGAACAAGCTGCATCTGGCCCAAGTCGGAACTGCTTCCGCTTTTCTTCTGCGCTCAAAAACCTTAATTAACATCAGTGAAAATTCCTCCGAAGAAAATTTGGAGCCCAACCCGCTCAAAACTTTTGACAGCGTATCCAGCGGAAAACTGGAACTGGGCGACAAGCTATTGATCGCCACGGAAAGCATTTTCGACATATTTTCTTTTGAAGAAATAAAAAAAAGCGCCCTTCGGTTTTCCGCTCCGGAATTCGTGCAATTTTTGCGGACGGCGCTTGGAAACCAACTGGAAAAGGCCACGGTCTTAATAGTCGACATAAAAGAAAGAGCGAAAGAGCCGGAGGAGCACTCTCGCTCGCAGCCGGCCAAACATCTCAATGCTTTCAGCCAAACGGCCTTCGCCAGGCCGGCCGCATCGCAGGATAAAAGCAAAATCCGCATTGAAACCGAGATGCAAGAAGAGTTGGAAAAATCGAAAAATGAATTTACCAATAAAAAAACCGGGCATATTTACATCAAAGAAATCGACCGCCCAGCCGGCGAGAAAGATTATTTTTCCGGCCGAACCTCTTTTCTTCAAGATTCAGTTTTAGCTTTTAAGGAGAAGCTAGATAAATTATGGAGAAAAGCAAGTCTAAACTTGAAAAACTCATTCGCCCAGTTTAGGCAAAAAGCGTCCGCCGTCAAACTGGCTCCGGCCAAAGAAAAAATAAAGCGCTCCGCGCTAGCCTTAAAGGAAATCATGCTCATCCCATTTAAGGATACCGGGCTCTCCAAAAAATCAGCAGTCAGCGAAGAAACAAAAAATTTTCCTCCAAAGGTGCCAGCCGACAAACCCCGCCTTAGATCAAGCTGGCTGCCCAGTTTTTCCAAATTGAAGGATTCCCTGATCTCTCTTTCTTACGAACAAAGGCTATACGCGCTCCTCATCGTCCTGGCCATAATTACTGTCCCTTATTTTGGCCTCCAAGTAAGCAAAAGATTGGTAGAAAAAAAATCCGCTCCGCTCCCTCAGGAAGTTTCGGCCATTATCGTGTCCCTGGAACAGGATAAAAATGTCAGCCGCCTCGAAAATCTTACGGAAGTTTACGCGGGAAACGGTTTGGCCGGGGTGATTAATTTAAACGGAAAAATTTTCGCCGTCGGGCAGTCAGAAATAGTTGCTTTGGATAGTGGAGAAAAATTTTCTACCCCGGAAGATTTCGGACAGATAACAGCTGCCGCCGGGATGAATGATCTTAATCTTATTTTTCTGATCAATCCCGAAGGCAAAACCGTTTCTTTCAGCTCCGCCTCAAAAAAATTACAAAATAATACGCTAGCTATTCCGCAGGGTTCGACTGTTGCCGATGCTAAAACATATCTGACATACATCTATCTGCTCGACGCGAAAAATAACCAGATCTATCGCTACCCCCGGGCTGAGGGAGGTTTTGGCCAAAAATTCGATTGGATAAAAGAGTCTTTGGATTTGTCGGAAGCAACCGGCATGGCGATCAGCGAAAATATTTTCATCGCCAATGGCGGATCTATTCTGAAGCTCTTCCGCGGAAAGAAGCAAGATTTCAATCTGGAACAAAGCGCCACGCCCATCGCGCCTTTTAAAGTATATGTCTTGGAAAATAGCGCGAATATCTACGTCCTGGATAAAATAAATTCCCGCGTAGTAAAATTGGATGCTTCCGGAAATATAATTAGCCAGTATTATAATTCCGAAATCGACAGTGCCGGAGATTTGGCAGTAGCCGAAGCGAATAATACGGTTTATTTTTCGACTCCCGATGCGATAAAATCTTTCAAAATGGAATGATATTTATTCCACTTTCTCTTGCAGCAAAGGCTCCTAGCCTTACTTTTTCTCTCCGCGAGAAAAAGTAACAAAAAGAGCTCTCAAGCCTAGGCTGGGTCTCAGACAGATTCTGGCCTCACTCGCTGAAACTCCTAACCCCCTATGGGGGATCGGTGCGGAGTTTTTAACCGCTCGTTTCGGCTGAATCCGTAGCTGAGCCCTAACGCAAGGCTGATTTTAAATTTTCAATAAAACCGCACATAGCGAATGTGCGTAGGCAAATTCCAGCGGACGAGCGTAAAAATCACTCATCCCCTTTCCGGAGCGACGTCGTTTTAGTGATTTTAGCGAGTCCGCGAAAAGAATTTGCCACAGCACGAGCCAGTGCGGTGATTTTCTTTCTCCCCTTTCTTTTTTCACAAAAAGAAAGGGGAGTAAATAGGCCTGTAAAGTGTTACTTAACATGTTACGTAACAAAATATTCACAGCTAAACCGGCATTTTGATTTTCGTCCGTTCCATAATCTCCCGGTTGACGATAGTTTTATCCCGACCGAACTTGAGCCGCGAAAGTTCCTTGAGCGCGTTGGCAATTTCTTGGTCGCCTTTCGTCGGCGGATAAGTTTTCATACTGAACGGCTTGGCAAGAATGTTATTTATCAGCAGTTTCACGAATAGATTTCGATTGTCAACATTGACCAGGTCGTTTTGCGTAAACACTGGAGCGAACTGTTTTTCCAAAAATTCCGCGTCCTCCGCGCCCACGCGAAAAGCACAAATCGATCCAATGTTGCCAAACACAGCCTTGGCAATTTCTTCCTTGAGCTGGGCAATGAATTGATGGGCGATAATCAGATCCAACTTGTATTTTCGCGCCTCGGAAAGAATCTGAGCGATTGAGTTAGTCGTGACATTCTGGAATTCATCCATATACAGGTAAAAATCTACGCGATCATCTTCATCGGGAATATCGACCCGCGAAAGGGCGGCCATGAGAATTTTTCCGACTATGACCATTCCTAGCAATCGTGCGTTAATCTCGCCGATTTTTCCTTTAGAAAGGTTGACTAAAAGAATTTTTTTCTTATCCATAATTTCCCGGAAGTTGATGGTACTTTTCTGCTGGGCGATGATCGGTCGCATCATATCATTGGAGATAAAAGTGGTAAGCTTGGAAGTGATATAGGGAACCATATTGGCCAGTGCCGCTTCTCCGCCGGCTTTTTCCGCTTCTTTGGTCCAAAAATCAATAACGATCGGGTTTTGGCACTTGGCGAGCTTCATTTTTCTGAACTCCTCGTCCGACAACACTTTAGGGATTTCCATAAGCGTCGAGCCTGATTCCGGATCCTCCATCACCAAAAGCATAGCATTTCTCATATACTGCTCGAACATCGGTCCGCCGGTGGCTTTCAGGTCATATAATTGATCGAAGATTCCGATCATTTCATTGATGACAAAGGTTTTCTGTTCCGGATGCGCCGGATCATATTCCATCATATTGAGTCCGAAGGGTCTTTCAATGTCAGAGGGATCGAAATAGACCACATCCTCCGCTCGTTCTTTAGGAATCGCGGTCAAAACATCTTCAGCGAAATCTCCATGGGGATCAATAATGCAAAATCCCTTGCCATTTCGCGCGTCTTGCTTAGCCATTTCCTTGAGCAATGTAGACTTTCCGGTTCCAGTTTGACCGATAATGTACGTGTGCCTTCGGCGATCATCGTCGGTCATGCGAATCTCCGTTTTAACTCCCCGATATTCATTAAATCCCACAAGAATACCTTCTGCCGGAACATCAACCGGCGGCGGCGCTGCTCCTGATTTCAGCCATTTTATTTTGGGAGTCTCCGTAGCTGAAATCGGGAAATGAAAAACACTGGCAATTTCCTCAACATTCAAGATGGTGGCTGTTTCCGCGTCGAAATTTCGGAAGATAAAATCATATTCAATGTCTTTTTTGTTCATTCTTTTTTTGACCTGAAAGCAGTTTGTGTCGGAATTTTCAAATTGTATGAAGGAATTTTCCATCTCGGCCAAAATCTCTTCGGCTCTTTCCTGTGTGATTGCTGACGCGACCAGCCGGATATTCACTTCGAATCCGGTTTTGCTGGATTTTTGCTCAAGGCTTTTAACAAGCTCCTGTTCCTCCGGCGTCAGTTGGACCGTTTTCGGCTCATCCAGACCGGACTGGCCTGATTTGCCGGGGCTAGATACCATTTCGTGAAAAATACTGCTGGCCCCTTTGGCAGCCGCATGAGCATAGGATTTGTTATGAACGTCTTTGAACCGCTGGCCTTGCTGCATTTTCTGAGCCGTCGATCGACCGGCCATACGCCAAGCCTTGGCCGTTGGTTTCAAAATTATCTGGAAAGCAGCTCCTTCCTTATGAATATCCAATTTGCTGAGCGCGTTGGTAATCGCGTTCAGCGGATCCACCTCCATATTTTCGTATGTTTTTATCGGGAGGATGTATTTATTTTTCAGCTGCATTGTCGCGGAGGCAGTGTAGCTTCCGGGATGGAAAATGTTGAAATCTTTAGCTTTTTCCAGCGACGCGTTAGGAAAAAAACTATGGATCAGCTTTTCCACGCTACCCCGAAATTTTCTGGGAATGGCGACAAAAAAAGTTATCTCGTCGCTTTTGGCAAAATTGGCTATTTCAAATGAAACATACGGATCATCGTAAATGAACTTGTGCCACAACCCTTTCTTCTCTTTCATATTAGAAAGCGAAGACAAAAATTGCTCCATCGCGCCGATCTCCTCTTTCCACTCATCCGCCTTGACCGTTTCCTCCTTCGGCTTAAAAGCTTTTGACACGCGAATGATTTCCAAATCCATGTTCATCGACCGGTTGATTTCCGAGCGGAAACCAAGAAAACTGCGCGCCACCACCGCGAGTCCGCTGATTAAGCTTATAAAACCGAGAGAGAAAGCCAGAAAAGAAAAAAGATAGTTTAGATTAGGATCGGTCATTTTTTTGTTTTATAATTTTATTTCCGCCAAAACAATCAGAAAAATTTGCTACTGATATATTTTTTATTCCGCGTAACTACAGTTCTTCAATGAATCCCTTTTTCAGCAGAGCGTCATGGAGTTCATCCGCCAGCATGCGGTCGTGAAACTCGTCCAGGGTATAGTTGTCTTCCAGATGCTGAGCTACCTTGACCGCGTGGATCACGCCTTTTTGCAACGCCAAATTCACCAAGTGGTTTATCTTCGCTTCTGAATCCGTTTCGGCATTGGCTTTTTCAGCATCTCCGGCTACCGAAGCCGTATCAGACGGCGGGGTCTGCGTTTTAACTTTGGCCAGAATCTTAGAATAAGCGGTTTCTTTTTCTGCTACCCCCTCTTTTCTTTCCACGAAAACTTCGGAAGTAGCCTTTTTTTCAACTTCCCTTATTTCGCCGGATCCCGCAAGGAATTTCTTCTTTAAATCCAGGTCTTTTTCCTCAATCGCCTCCAGATTGGATTTTATTTCATCTACCATACCCAGTAGTAGTCCGCCCGCATTAACTATATTAACGAGAACGGAATTTATTAAAAATTAATGTCTAGTGCCTCAAATAGCGACCTTGATTTTTGGCGGATCACTACCGGGCATATTTTTAATAATTTACAATCCCTTTTTCATTTTTTCCTTGAAATCTGCCGCCACTTCTTCTAATATTTGCTCATAATTTTCAATTTTTCCCCGCAAAAAATTTTCCACTTCCGCCAAGTTTGCTTCGGTATCCATCATATTTTTAAAAATTTCCCGATCCGCATCTTTCAATCTTTCCATCGTTCCCAGAAACAATTTTTTCAACAAAACACCGGTCATTTTTGACAATAATCGCTCCTGCTCTTCGGGCGGCAGTCCGGAAAGGCCCATCTCGTCCAACAAATTTTTTTGGATTGTGTTTTGCTGAGTCATTTTCGCCCTTATATTTATTTAGTTTTTTAGATTCGACCGATTTCTCCCTTGCGGGCAATTCTAGCCAAGCGCCTGACCCAATCATCAACGGTTTCTTTTTCATTCAACGGATTCAATTTTTCCTTAAAACCATCTATGTTTTTCAGATTGTCATGAATTTTAGATATTCGGCCTTCCAGACTTCCCTCGTTTTGAGCAGTTTTTACCCCCCGGCCCGTCTTCAGCAGTTTTCCGATCGGTTTCTTGGCAATGCCGTCCCACTCTTTCTTATTTTTGCCCGCGATGTAGCTTCTGATGGAAACCACGTTGTTGATATAGGACAAGAGTTCTTTCTGGTTTTCCAGAAATTGCTTTCTTTTCACCAGCCTGTCCAGATCCTCCTCCTCTTGGGCTTTGGGGATCCGTTGATTCAACCACGCCAATTCCTTATTTGATTCTTGTATTCTCGGATCCAATTTTAAGTTATTCTCCAGCTCAACGACCGGCAAGGTGTGGTTATAATATTCCGCTGCCGCTTCTTTGGTTTTTTTGAAAAATTGCGGTATTTTTTCTGACTTGATGATCGATTTCAGCATCGCGGCGCCGATGCCGATGGCCACGGCTCCGCCTGTGCCCACGGCGATGGTGGCCATCCCCAAAACGCTTACCACGATACCAGTTTTTTCCGCCCAGTGCAATTTTTCCCAGCGCTCACTCATATCTTTGACGCTTTCCTTGACAAAGCCGGCATATCTTCCTTCAAAATTTTCAACCCGAACTTCAACTTCGGTGTCCTCCAACGCGATATTTTCTTCCAAAACTATGGTTT
Source organism: Patescibacteria group bacterium (assembly GCA_038063775.1). Lineage (GTDB taxonomy): Bacteria > Patescibacteriota > Minisyncoccia > Moranbacterales > UBA2206 > UM-FILTER-42-9. Next base: position 18,089 of record JBBTUK010000012.1, on the reverse strand, counting down.
TCAGTTTTTCGCCTAATTTTTCTCCGGCAATCCCTTTTCCAACCGCCTCTTCCAGCAGAAAAGTCTTGTGCTCAAGCAGTTTTTTGTCGTATTCCTTTTTATAGTAAGCTATGTCCTGGTCTTCTTCACCCAGACGCTCATAGCGCCTGTCGGAAAACATAGTTCCAAAAAAATTTTTTAATTTGCTATAAGACGATTTCTTCTTGTATTCCATTTCCAGATAATCTTTGCGGGCTCGTATCAATTCTCCTTCTATTTTTCCCAGCCTCTCTTTTCTTTCTTTTTCTAACTCTCCCCCGTCTTTCTTCTTTTCTCCGGACTCTGCGGCCTTGCCCACGCCATGCCAATCGCCTTCCCTCCCAAGTTCGGGGAGTTTTTCTTCTTCTTTTTTCTTTTCTCCGTGCCAGTCACCTTCTTCCCCAAGTTCATACTCTGTCGGCTCTTTCGCCTCTGCGGCTTTCATATACTTTTCCGGATTTTCCAGATATTCTTTCAGTTTACCCGCGGGAGTAAGTTTTCCGTCGGTCATTTTATTAAGAATTTCTTTGAGCGTAATGGTTAACTCGCCCTTGTCGTGCATTGGCTTGATCCACATCCGATCTCGGACTTTTTTCCCCTGACTAAATTCTTCCTGTAGTTCTCTATCTGTGCTAATAAAGAAACTTCTAGAATCAGCATTCCATATTACATAGGCATTGCATCCATATGCTTTGGCGGCAACATATCCTCCGGGATTATTTCTATCAAAACCACTATTGACTTCAACGCCTATTTTTCCGTATTTATAAGACTGGATTATAAAACCGTCTCTCTCCATCTCTGGCAAAGCTTTGGACGCTTTTTCCGCGATAGCTTTTTGCCTTTCGCTGTTATTTTTTACTTCTTTTCCCTTTCGCGTATAGATAAATCCGTATTTTTTCAATTCTCCTTCGGATAAATCTCGAGTTGGATCAGGATTTTTGTCTTTTTCAAAAAATATTTTTAAAGTTTTGAAATCGCAGAATCTATTAAGACCCGCGATAGTTTTCCATGAATTCTCAAAATATTTTTCCACTCCCGGGTAGTCTGCATTGTCAATTTGATTAACAAATTTGACCAGATTATCCAAATATTCGGTCTTTTGCAAAAGTCCCAGTGACACCAGCAACTCGTATGTTTTTTTGGCGGTTGAGGTATCGCTTTTGGACTGTTCGCCGTGATGATCGATAAAAGCCGTTTTGTCTTCAATGCCGGCAACTACGCCATCTCTGTCCCCGGTGTCCAGATTGATTCTTCCTTCCTCATAATAACCTTGCTTCACATACTTAATATCTTTTGTGTTTATACCGGCCAGTTCCAGAAGGCCAAGCGCGCACTTGCCGTCCAAATCAGCATAATTGGTTAAAGTCCTTTCTCCCGTCTTTTCATTTCTCTGCAAATTTCCATGAACAGCGAATCCTTTCCATAATTCCCTAGTTTTTTGCAAAAACTTTTCATCGCCCTCTTGCTGGGTTTGCGCGTTGATTTCGTCCCAATTTTTAATCCGGGAGAGTGTTATCTGAGATCCCGCTCGGGCGATTTCTCTTTCTTTATCTTTTTCTTCAGGCGTCAATTCAGGAGTTTTTTCGTTTGCCATTTCACCTTTTGTGGCTTCCACTATCTCTCTTATCGCATCTTCAAATATTTTATTAGCCTCTTCATTTACATCTGTACCCCTAAGAAAATCATGATAGTCTTTTATCATGACGGTAGGCCTGACGATTTCATCCAGATTTGCTTTCTTTAGTTTTACTCTAATAACTCTCCCTTCTTTCCATTTTCTTACCATATCTGGAAATTTTCCGAAAATAATTTCCTTTTTGGAGTTTTCATATGCTTCCCGATCTTCTTTTTCCTTTCCGGAACCTTCCGCGTGTATTTCTTTATTTTGCAACTTTAACTCCAGTTCTTCTTCGCTCCAGCGTTGTTTAACTTCCTTGCTGGTAGTCCGATACCTTATGAAGACGCGGAAAGTTTTTTTGTCCAGATCATAAGCGTCAAATACAACTTTGTATATATTTTCCTCTTCATCGAAATAAACAGGATTGTTTCCGAACTTTTTTTTCAGCTCCTCTATTATTCGCTGTTCCTTTTCTTCCGCGCTTTCACCAGGCTTTGGGAGTTCTGGTTTGGAACTATCCAGCGAACCTTCCGGTCCAATCTTTTCTCCTTTCTCTTTAATTGCGTTTTCCGCGGCGTTTGTAACGATTTTTTCAAAAGTTTTATTCACCAGCTTTCCTATGCTTTGTCCGTCTCTGAAAAAATTTAGCATTCGTTCTTGCAACACTTCACTTTTTCCCAGCAGTTCAGGATAGTCAGCTTCGCCAGCACTCTCAAAAAACGCTGTGGATAATTTTCCCAGCGCTTTATCAAAACTGGCGTCCCTATTTTCGCCTCTAAGCGCCTTTTTTTTTGCTTCTTCTTTTAAGGGACCGACCAATGCGGATATTTCTTCTTTTATCTGTTTTACTAATTCTCGCCTATTTTTTTCCTTTTGTAGCGCCTCCCCTTGTAAAAAATCAGCTCCAACGCTTCTGTCCATAATCGGTAAATTTAACGCATTCATAAAAGTAGCGCCTTCGGCCTTTTTTGTTTCTACGCTATCCAGGTAAGAATAGGGCACTCCTTTGTCTTCCTTTCTTCCGGCTGCAATTTTTCCTGTCTCGTCCATTTTTGTTTAAACTTAAAATCCAGTTCGCTATCTAGCGTTTTTCGGCTTAACTTTAATTAAATTATACCACAAAAACCATCTTAAAAGAATATGTGGATAAGTCATTTTGTGTTATAATTAAGGCGAAAATAAAATAATCGGGTTCGTCCCCAATGTCATTCCCAACTTGACTCGCCTCGCTGAGTCGAAGCGGGTCGGGAATCTAGTGGATAAACTAAAAATACCAGACTAGATTCCCGCTGGAGTTTATCCTCGCGAAAGCGGGGGCGGGAATGACATAAAAAACAAAAAATGGCAAATAAAAAAACAAGTATTTACATTTTGCTTTTTCTGATAATCGCTCTGGGATTTTTTTTGCGGATTTATAATATAGACAATGCCCCGCCTGGCGTCTACCCGGACGAAGCCGTGAACGGACAGGACGCCCTGAACGCTAATGCGACCGGCAATTATCAATGGTTTTATCCGTCTAATCAGGGCCGCGAGGGTTTGTTCATGAATTTTATCGCGATTTTGTTTAAGTTTTTCGGCGTCAGCGTTCTGACCCTGAAACTGCCGGCTATCATTTTCGGAACATTGACCATCTGGGGCACTTATTTGCTGGGAAAAGAGCTTTTTAACACGCGAATTGGCTTAATAAGTTCGTTTTTGACCGCTGTCGCCTTCTGGGCCATAAATTTCAGCAGGATCTCTTTCCGGGCTAATCTGCTGCCCGCTGTTCTGGTCTTTTCATTTTATTTCCTTTGGAAGGGTCTCCGCACCCGGGCCTGGGCTGATTTCGCCATCGGCGGATTTATTTTCGGCATCGGCCTTCACACCTACATCGCCTTCCGCATCGCGCCAACCATTTTAATCATTGCTCTATTTTCCCTTATCGCGTCCCGCCCGAATTTTATCAAAGAATACTGGAGAAAAATATTGATTTTCATCGTTTTTACAGCTATTGCCGCCGCGCCGATGCTTTATACTTTCTTTTATGCCCATCCGGAATATTTTGAATCCCGCTCGGATAACATTTCCGTATTTTCCGCTAAAGTCAACCAGGGACATCTGGCGCAAACCTTTTTGAAAAGTTTCGCCTTGAGTCTGGCAAAATATAATTTATGGGGCGACCAGAATTGGCGGCATAATTATCCGCCCTACCCGATTTTGGACCCATTCACCGGAATCGCCTTCCTTTTTGGATTTATCTATGTTTGTATCAAGACTCTCGGAACTTTATTCCAAAGAATTTTTAAAAAAATTAAAAATCCGGAGATGGACAAATATGTTTTTCTGTTTGTCTGGTTTTTTGCCATGCTTGCGCCAGAATTTTTGACCGCTGAAGGAAATCCGCACGCCCTGCGCTCCATCGGCACCTTGCCGGTCGTTTTTCTATTCTCCGGAATCACTTTCAACTTTTTTCTGGAAAAAGCAGAGAAACATACCTATTTGTTCAAAAAACTGGTTGTCGGCTTCACCGTTTTTATGCTTATTTTTATCGGATTTTTTAACGCTATAAAATACCACTATTTTTGGGCTAGTAAGATTGAAACGGCCCGCGCTTTTGACAAAAATGTGATGGATATTTCCGACTACTTAAAGACTTTGCCTCCGCAGGAAGAAAAATATGTCGTAACCGAAACCATGCAGAGGATTCCTATTCAAGTTTTGAATCAGAATTTACCGAACGTTTATTACGCATACCCCGGCCAGGCGACTTACATAGAACCAAAAGACAAAAATAACTTTATCGTCCTTTTCACAGACAGGAACGATGATATTGTCAATAATTTTCAGCAAAAATATCCTAATATGCGTTTCAGTGAGATAAAAGATTCCATGGGAATGAGTTATTATATATTTAAGTAAAAAATGCCCGGTAGTGAAATTTCGACTGAGTCCTTCGGACTCTAAAATCAGACATATAAATTATAGAAAATTATTTAATCAAGTGAAAAATAGAATCTCAATACTTTGGAGTAAAATCTAAATTGTCGAAATTCTACTACCGGGTATGAAAAATTTTCTTGAAAAAAATTACAAAATAATCATTGGCGTAATCTTGGCCTTTATGGCGGTCGTTTCCATCCTTAACGCTTGGAATGACAGCGCGATTTTTGACGAAACCGCCCATATCGGCGCGGCCTATTCCTATGTCACCCAACACGAAATTCGCCTTAATCCGGAACACCCTCCGCTTATCAAGGACCTGGCCGGGTTGCCCCTGACTTTCATGAATTTAAAATTTGATACCAATAAGCCTTTTTGGACGGGAGACCTTCCGAAAAAATGGGATGAGGGGCAATGGGCCGCCGGCCGGCATCTACTGTATGAAGCTGGCAATGATCCGGATAAGATAATTTTTTGGGCGCGCCTGCCGATCGTGCTGCTTTCCTTGCTTTTCGGATTGTTTATTTTCAAGTGGGCGCGCGAATTGGCCGGGATTACAGCCGGGCTCATCGCCCTTGTTTTATACGCTTTTGATCCGAATATTTTGGGACATAATCATTTTGTCACGACCGATTTGGGCATCGCGGCTTTTATGACTTTCGCTTTTTATTATTTTCTGAAATTCATAAAAAATCCCGGCTGGAAAAATGTCGGCTTGGCGGGAATTTTTGTCGGACTTCTTCAGCTGGCTAAATTTTCTTCCATTATCGCTTTCCCCGTTTTCGGTTTGGTCGCGATAATTTATCCATTAGTAAAATCTCCAAGAGCTAAGCTCTTGGAATCCAAGAGCTTAGCTCTTGGAAAAATTAAGCAGTTAGGAGAATATCTAGGAAAAGGCTTTGTTATTTTTGCCATATCAATCGTAGTCGTGTGGTTTGTTTACGCGGCCAACACTTTCAACACAACGAAAGAAACTATGAGTCGGATGATTGATTTTAATTTTCCGCCGGGAGACACAGCGAACATAAAAAATGTGTACACGAACAAAACTTTGCACTTTTTGAACGGCCGAACGCTACTCCGCCCGCTCACTGAATACGGAATAGGGATGGGTTATGTGTTCCGGAGAGTCGCCGGCGGCAACGGCGCCTATTTTATGGGCCAAGTGTCCGGCAGCGCTTTTCGCGCTTACTTTCCAACCGTATTCCTGATAAAAGAACCCTTGGTGACTCTTTTTCTCATGCTTTCTGCGTTTCTTTTTGTTTTATATAAGCTCGCAAGAACTTTTGCCAAATCATTCGGAAATTTCGTTCGGAATAATTTATCAAACATTGCTCATTATTTGCGTACGAGCATAGTGGAAATATCCTTGTTCTCGTTTGTAGTTTTGTACGCCTATGTCAGCATTACCGGAAACTTGAATATCGGCTTCCGGCATCTTTTTCCCATTCTGCCTTTCATTTATATCCTGACAGCCAAAAACATCTCTGAACTCATGCGAAAATTGAAAAGCAAAAACAATGGCTTTACTTTTTCAACTGTTATTCTTCTTCTCTTGGCCTATTTGATTGTCGAAACAGCCGCCGCCTATCCGAGCTACATGTCCTATTTTAACGAAGCAGCCGGCGGGCCAAAGTACGGATACCGCTATGTCACCGATTCCAACGCGGACTGGGGACAAGATCTTAAGCGCTTAAAAAATTTTCTTGTCAGTCATCCGGAAATAAACAAAATTCGGGTGGATTATTTCGGTGGCGGAGACATAAAATATTATATTGGAGAAAAATATCTGATGTGGTGGGACAGCAAACGGCCGGTTGAACCGGGCTGGTACGCCATTTCCACCAATTTCCTCATGGGAAGCCTTTTCGACAAAGCCAAAAAGGACAACAAGTCTTACCGCTGGCTCCAAAATAAAAAACCCGCTTATCAGGTCGGGACTTCAATCCTGGTTTACTATATAGATAAAAACGACTTGCCAGATTCTCAATAAAAATATCCAAGCATCGCGAAATGGATCGTTAGAAATTCGCGACGAAGCGAGCGTAAAAATTCCGCACTGATTCCGCGTAGCGGACTAGGAATTTTAGCGAGCAAGTCGTGAATTTATCAAGACATGAGCCGGCTTGGGTTTTTCTTTTCTGCCACTTTTCTTTTTTAAAAAAGAAAAGTGGCAAAGCTAATTACCTGCCTTCTGTTCGGTATTTTTGAATTTGTAATAAATCTTGTTCTTTGTCCGCAAATCAATATATTCCAGCTCGCTTGTTTTTTCTCTGCCTATTTTATCGTCCAGCACTAATTTTAGCATTTCCATTTCCTTTTCAACACCGATATCTTTGCTAAGGTATATTTTCCAGCCGTCAATCGTTTCCGCTGTTATATAGCCGGCCGCTATGCTGGAAGTGGTTATCAGCGGTTTTATCTCAAAATTCAAGTCTTTTTTAAGCTTTACCTTGGAATCTAAAATAAAGTTGATGTAATCGGGACTTAAAACTTCGCTTTTTTCTTCAATTTTCCGGCCACTGGTGTCTTCAAGAATTACCAGCTCATTTTCCGGAAAAATTTCCGATTCAAAATCTGATTTTGCGTAAGCAATTCCCTTATCATCTATTATATAGTCTTGCCCGAAACTATATAATATCAGCCTCGGCTTTTTTTCTATTAGCGACAGAATCAAGCTATTGGGAAATTTTTTTTTGATTTCCAAATTGTCAATCAGTTTGAAGCGATCCGCCAGTAAGCGGTTGATTTTGTTCTGATTAGTAAATAGAATATTGTTTTTCGGCAAAAAATTAAGATATTTTCCTGACAGCGCGAGATTGATCTCCGCTTTTATTGATTTCGGATTGATTTTTTCCGCGCCTTGGACCTCCACCACTGTGACCGCCAGCAGTTGCGAGAAGAAAAGAGAATAAACGGTAGCTCCGATAAAACTCAGAAGAGCCGCCCAATAAAAAAATTTACCGCTACTGATCCGGCTTTTTTGGGCCGCTAGCCTTCTTGCGCCACCGACCGGCGGGTTGATCATTTTGCTTTTCGCTAGCGTCCGTCGGGCAGATTTTTTTCCGAAAAAAAACATTTATTTTAGAAATTTAGAAACAAGTTTTCCAACACTAATTTTATGTTAGCGTTGGTATTTTTTATGAGCCGCAGGCTTTCGTCTATTTTTTCAATCAGCTTTAACGATTGGCTTTTGGAAATTTTTATCAGCCCGCCATCACCTAAAAGAGCCTGACGGATCACAACCAGCCATAAATCCATTTTCCTTACCGCGAGATTGCCATCCATTGATAATCTTCCCGCCAGAGAGAACCTGTCAGAAAAATTTTTTGCAAATAAGTTTTTCAGCTCCTCCAGAGATTCTCTCCTGAAGTCCAGTTCTGGCTTATTTTTTACAAGCTCCAGCATAAAGCCGGGGCGTCCCAGCGACCAAAATAGTATTTCTTCTTTATTTTTTATGCCAACCGGAATATTTTTTTCCATTTCCGCAAGCGCCACTGTCCCGAATTTTATTTTCTGGCAGCGGGACGATATGGTTGAAAGGATCCGCTTTTCATTCTGGACCACCAGAATCACAACGAGATTTTTATTGGGTTCTTCCAGGGTTTTTAGTAGAGCGTTTTGCGCCTCTTTAGTCATTCTATCCGCGTCATCGATGATCGCAACTTTGTATTTTCCTCCCAGAGTTGAAAGTCCCGCTTTGTGTTGAAAATCCCTGATAGACTCAATTTTAATATCGCCTACACGCACTACCCTTTTTTTTTCCTCGATTTCCGGCTTTATAAGAAGCAAATCGGGTTTTATCGCTCCGGTTTGCGGACGGTTTTCCGCACTTGCCAGCAGCTTTTCCGCAAAATCCAAAGCGACGGCGTATTTTCCCACCCCGACCGGACCGGAAAAAATGTAAGCTTGAGCGACATTTTCTTTCTCAATGCTCCGGTCGAGTAGTTTTATTATTTTTTCATGGCCGATTATTTCCATTGTTTAGAATTTTAAATTTTCAATGAAATCTAAATGTAAAAATTTTAAATATTTAGCATTTAGTGATTTAAAATTGATTTAAAATTTAAAATTTAGCATTTAAAATTATGCCGTTAATAAACTCCGTGAGTTCTGTCTTAAACCTTTCTTTTGAAAATTCTCTGGCTCTCGCCCTTATAAATTCTCTGTCATAATTTTTCTCATTTTCCATCAATCTTCTCACTCCGTCTACGATTACCTCCGGAATAGCCGCGTCAAAAAATTCTCCGGTTTTTCCCTCAATCACAGTTTCTTTGGCGCCACCCTTTCGGATAGCCAACACCGGAATTTCGTATGCCATAGCCTCCACCGGCGCGATGCCAAAATCGTCTACACCGGCAAAAATAAACGCCCGGGCTCCGGAATAATACTGCCTGATTTTTTCCTCACTTTGCCAGCCGATAATTTTCACATTTTTTCCAGCAATAGACCGCAAATATTTTTCCTGTTGGCCCTCACCGATAACTATGAGCGGCAGCTCCAGTTTATTGAAAGCTTCAACAACCACATCTATTTTTTTGTAGGGAGAAAGACGGGAAACTACCAGGAAGTATCCCTCATCCGGTCCCGCTAATGCGGGACCACCTTCTCCCGAAGGGCGAAGAGGATTTTCAATTTGCCCCCTCTCCCTATTCAGGGAGAGGGTTGGGGTGAAGGTTTGAACTGGTGGATAAATTACTACACTTTCTCTCCCATAGTATTTTTTTATCCTCTCTCGCGTATATTTTGAATTGGCAATGAGATAATCCGGCCGATCGGCGGCCACTTTGTCCCAGACACGGATGTAATTAGAAAGCATCCGGGCGAAAAAATTTATCGCCTTCCCCTTTTCTTGTTGGCGCAGATATTCTTCGTTTGCGTCCCAGACAAACCGCATCGGACTATGAATGTAGGAAATATGGATGACATTAAGCCGGGTAACGATTCCTTTTGACCAGGCGCCCGAGCTTGAAATGACCAGATCAAAATCGCGAAGATCAAAAGTTTCCGGAGCGGTCGGGAGAAGAGGCAATAAATATTTCAGCCGCTTTCTCAGGAATTTGGGAAATTTCTGCAAAAAAGAGGTGTGTATGGTTTTGTCCCGGAATTTATCGCGCATCTTCTCCTTATCATAAAGCAAAGTGTAAATAGGCGCTTCCGGAAACATTTCAGTCATCACCTCCAAAACCCTTTCCGCCCCGCCGTAATAGGTCAGAAAGTCGTGAACTAACGCAATTTTTAAATTTTTTATTTCCTTCATTTCGTTAATAATTTCGATATTTCTGCGGAGCACTTGGCCCAGCTGAACCTCTTTACATTTTCATAGCCTTTTTTTATTATAGCATTTTTCAGATTTTCTTCAGAAATCAATTTATAGGCCGCATCGGCTATCTCTTCGGCGTTATTGGGATTGACGAGAAGCGCGCTATCCCCGGCAATTTCCGGAATAGAAGAATTATTCCCCGCCACAACCGGCACACCAACGCTTTGCGCCTCCAGAACCGGAAGGCCAAAGCCTTCGTAAAAAGTGGGAAACAAAAAAATATCCGCGTTTTTAATAAGTTCCCATTTTTTCTCTTCACTGACATACCCGGGGAGAATTATGTCGCTGGAACAATTTGTATTTTTTAACTCGCGGCTGATAGCCTGCTCTCCATAACCGAATTTCCCGGCCAAAACTAACTTGTGCGGAATTTTATAATGCTCTTTGAGTATTTCAAACGTTTTTATGATGCCAACGATATTTTTCCGTTCCTCTAACCGGCCTATGAATAATAAGTATTTAGTATCTGCTATTTTGTATTTTTCAATAACTTTGAACTTTGAACTTTGAACTTTGAACTTTTCCTCATATCCTTCATAAATAACTTCTATCTTTTCCTCCGTCACTTTATACAACTTAATTAAATCCTGTTTGGTATTATTTGAAACCGCAATAATTTTTTTCGCCCAACGACAGGAATTTTTGATAACTACTGACATATAAAATTTAGCCCACGAGGAATATGCATTGGACACGAACTCGTATTCCAGGCCGTGGATCACTACTACGGTATTTTCGGGGTGAATTGGCGGCACGACATGCGCCGGAATAAACAATGTGTCCACCGGATTAAATAAAAATTCCAAAGAAAAACGAACCTGGCTGAAAAAATACGGGAGTCGCATTTTTTTAGTCTTCCAATTTCCGGGTAAGTCAAAATCAACTTCCTGATTATCACGTAAATATAAAATAACCTGGCAATCCTTTAGTTCTCTTGTCAGGTGTTTTATGACTTGATACGAATATTCTTCTATCCCCGTCCGTTGCTTGAGAAAAGCGCGCGAACCATCAATGCCAATTA
>JBBTUK010000012.1:0-7084 GCA_038063775.1 Patescibacteria group bacterium | reverse complement strand
ATGCCAATCCCTTTGATCACGCAAAGTAGCGGCTCTTCCGCCACATAGCAGGGAACTTCGATTGTTTTGGTTATCAGCTGATCCAAGTTGCGTAAAAGCGCTCCACCGCCGGAAAGGACCATGCCTTTATCCATAACATCAGCGGCGAGCTCTGGCGGAGTTTCCTGAAGAACTTTTTTGATCACGGCGATAATTTCTCGCAGTTCGTCTTGAATCGCTCCCGTTATTTCATTGGAGGATATTTTTATCGTTTTCGGCAACCCTCCGCTTAAATCGCGTCCGCGAACTTCCATATAATCTTCTTTGACCAGGGGCAGCGCCGAACCAATCTCTATTTTCACCGCTTCGGCGGTCCGGTCTCCGATTGCCAATCCATATTTTCTTTTTATGTGGTCGGCAATTGCCTGATCCAGCCTGTTGCCTCCCACCCGCGCGCTATGGGCCGCCACTATGCCGCCGAGAGAGATGATAGCCACCTCCGAAGTTCCCCCTCCGATATCAATTATCATATTGCCGGCCGCGGAATTGATTGGAATTCCGGCTCCGATAGCCGCCAGAACCGGCTCTTTTACGACATAAGCCGCCTTAGCACCGGATCGGATGGCCGCATCAATTACCGCCCGCCTTTCAGTGGATGTGACGCCGGCCGGAATGGAAATCATAACTTCCGGACGCACTAAGCGGATCTTTCCACTAACTTTATTTATAAAATATTTGAGCATTGCTTCCGTAATCCTGTAATCGGCAATAACACCATCTCGGAGCGGCCGGCTGGCAATGATAGTGTCAGGAGTGCGCCCGAGCATTTCTTTGGCCTCGGTTCCCACCGCCAAAACTTTATTGTCTAAAATAGAAATGGCGACCACGCTTGGTTCGTTCACTACCACGCCCTTGCCGGGTATAAAAACCAAGGTATTGGCGGTTCCGAGATCTATTCCGATTTTTCTAACTAACATATATTTACAATCCAAACTTCAGAAAAATTTGTGCTGGGATAAAATTATAAAATTCCCTTAGCCTCCTTTTTTAATCTTGTTAGAAAATCCGTAGTAAACTTCAATCTTTCTCCGGCAATCTTTCGGGCAGTTTTGGTATGCATAGCGCCTGGAAGCTTTTTGTCTTTTATCTCATGCTCGTAAAAAATATTGTGCAAACTTGCGTTCTTGATTCTCCCGCTTAATTTTCCCCCAACCAGATTGAATTTGGCGTACTCTTCTAAGCTCATCTTAGGAAATATGCTGCAGTTGTGTCTGCCCATCCACATTCCGGCGCGAATAATAACCATGGCTCCGAGTGAATCCAATTTGTCAGAATCAAAAAGGATTTTCGCCTCAATGCTCTCCGGTTTTTTATTGGTTTTGAAGCGATGGGCTAAAATGCAATGCTGGATTTTTTTTATCTTTTCCCCTGAAAATCCCAGATTTTCTAAAATAGACTTGCTCATTCTCGCCGACTCCTTAGCATGGCAGGTTTTACCAGTTTTGTCATCGTCTTCTTTTGACCGAGCTATGTCATGAAGCAACACCGCGACTTTCAAAATTTCATAATCAACATTCTTTTCGGTTTTGGCAATTTTCATCGCCATGTTGTAAACCCGCGTAACATGTTCCATATCATGCGCCGAGCAAGCCAGTTCCTTCTCTGTTATTTGTCTTATTTTTTTGAACCTGTCTTTCATCCAGAAAATTAGCCACCGCCTTGGCGGGGTCCCGCTGCGGCGGGAAAATTAGGATTTAGAAATTCTCTTGATATCCGCTCCCAGTTTTTGCAATCTTTCCTCAATTCTTTCATAACCGCGGTCAACCTGGTAAATATTTTCTATTATCGTTTTGCCTTGAGCTACCAGCGCCGCGATGATGAGCGACGCGCCGGCGCGAAGATCATAGCTATTAATTATCCGACCCTTTAATTTAGTCGGCCCTTCCACCAGCATCTGATGCGTATCCAAAATTTTCGTTTTGGCGCCCATTTTTTTGATTCCCTGGACATAGTTGAGCCGGCCCTCATAAAGCGTGTCATAAATCAGAGTTTTTCCTTCGGCTTGCGTCGCCAGAACCCCGAAAGGCGCTTGCGCGTCCGTCGGAATTCCAGGATAAGTCCGGGCCTCCACTTTCACGACAGAATTTATTTTTTTCGGCGGAATAACTTCAATAAAATTTTTCGCAATTGAAAAATCCGCTCCGAATTCTCTCAATTTTTCTAAAACCAGATCCAGATGCTCTTCCCGCGCGTTCTTCACTTTTATCCGGCTTCTGGTCGCCACGCCCATGATCAGAAAAGTGGCCGCTTCAACAGCATCAGAAACAATCTCATGGCGCGCGCCTTTTAGTTTTTTTGAGCCAATTATTTCCAGAGTGTGCGTTCCCAGCCCTTTTATTTTGGCGCCCATCGCCATCAAAAATTTTCCGAGATCCTCCACGTGCGGTTCGGCCGCCGCTATTTTGATTATCGTTTTTCCAGGAAGTCCCGCCGCCAGCATCATGGCGTTCTCCGTTCCGGTCACGGAAAATTCTTTCAGAACTATCCTGGCACTTTTTCTTTTTTTCGCGTTTACAAAATAGTACTTTCCGTTCTGCTTGATGTCCACTCCCATTTTAGCTAACGCGTCAAAATGCGTGCCCATAGGCCGGGCTCCGATCACACAGCCTCCCGGATGATAAAGCTTGAATTTATCAAACCGGGCGGAAAGCGAACCAAGAAGTAAAATAGATGAACGGATTTTTTTTACCAGCTCATAATTCATTTTGGCGGGATCTATGTTTTTCGCCTCCACGGAAATTTTCCTTTTGCCGAGCCATTTGACTTCTGCTCCCAAGCTTTCCAAAATTTCCAGCATCCGAAAAACATCCTCAATCAGAGGAATGTTGGCTATGACACACTTTTCCTTTGTAAGTAAAGTCGCGGCTAAAATAGGCGTCGTGGCGTTCTTTGACCCCCGCACTTCTATCTCGCCTCTTAGCCTTTTTCCGCCTTGAATTTCGAAATATTCTGCCATTTTTGTCTCCGAGGCACGAGGAGCTTCAAAAATGAGCATCCCGCACCAATTCTAAATATAAAACTCTAAGTTATAACCACGCTGAGCCGCAGGCGATTCCGTGGATAAAGCTATAAATAAAGCCAGATCTATCTTTGGAATTTGGTGCGGGACAGCTGTTTTTTGTTTATTTAAGTATATTTTATTTTAAAGTTCTAGGCAAATAAACCAGTCATTCTTTATAATATATGTCCATATAACCACATATGGACACACTCAGTTAAAACTCCCGGGTTCGCTTCGCGAAATCGTGCGGAGTTTTTTAACGCTCGGCTTCGCTCAATTTTCATCGCCACGCTACGCAATGGGCGGGGTTATTTTTTATTGAAACTCGGGATCAAAAATCCGCACATTGCGAAGTGCATAGGCAAATTCCAGTGGACGAACGTAAAAAAGCTCCGCACCGATCCCCGCCGTGGCGGGGTTAGGAGCTTTAGTGAGTCCGCGAAAAGAATTTGTCCCAGCACGAGCACGTGCGGCAGTTTCTTTCTTTCCGCTTTCTTTGCTGTCAAAGAAAGCGGATAAACAAATCTTGCGGAAAGAAAAAGTAAGGATACAAAAATCCCGATTATTCGGGACTTAAAAAAAATTTTGTTACTTAACATGTCACGTAACAAATTACGTAATTAATTTAAGAGTCTTTCGTAATTGTCCGCCCAATATAAAACTTTAGCGCCATAGTCTGTTCCCTTACTGTCGCAATAACTGGCCCAGTTGCCGCCAGCCAGATAAACGCAATAGGCTTTGGCCTCCGCGCTTCTTTTGTGAGCTGTCACGCCCGATACTTTGGAAAGTTTCAACGCCATCGCCACCACACCATCGGTAAGATTCCAGGGATCAGGCGGATTGTGGTTGGTAACAGCGGCGATGGAACTCTTATAGCCCATCCAAGTGTCAGGCATGAATTGAGCCACTCCCATCGCTCCTCCTGTCCCTTTATAGCTCGCAGGCGGACAGGAAACTTTTACTTTGTCTATGTTATATCCCAGCTCTTTAACTATCTGCTTGAAATAAGTGGCGCGCGTCCCGCTCATTTTGCTTTGCTTGTAAGTGCACCCGCCGGTGTAGCGGCCAAGATTAGATTCAACCACTAGTACTCCGAGAAGATAGTCTTTGCGGATGCCCGTGACTTTAGACGCGAATTTGGCGGCATCCATAATATCGGAAAAACTTACAGAGCTTCCCAGCAAACTGGAAAGTTCACTCCGCAGTTTATTTATTTTCGCGTTGACTTCGGCCAGTGTCGCCTGCGCTTCAGTTATGTCTGATTTTATCTCATATTGCTGGCCTTGCTGGATCCCTAGCAGTTTTTCGTGATCATCTTTCTTGCCTTCCAGTTCCACCTTGGTTTTTTCTACTTCGTTTGACGACTGCTTTATTTCCGACAAAGTGTTCAATATTTTCTCCTTGATATTGAGCGTCTGGTCGAAATTGTCCACGATGCTACTCAAGCTCCTGTTTTCAATAGCCAAAATGACTAGTGGATCCTCCTGGTCGCTGTAATAAAGCTCCCTCAGATATTCCTCCAGAATTGTTTTTTGCAGCTCAATCCGCTTGTTTAAATTATCAAGCTCCGCTTCCTTTCTGGTAATAGTGCTCTCCGTAGTGACGATTAGATTCTTGGTGGTGCTGACCTGGAGCTGGTTTTTGGAAAGCAGGGACTGAGCGGCTTTCAGCTGTTTTTGGGTTTGCTCCTGTTTTTTTTGTAAGTCGCCTATTTTGTCCTGGATGTCCGCGGCGTCATCCGCCGCGAAAACAGCCGAATTTTGCCAGCTATAAACGTTAAAAATGGCCATTAATAAAGCCAAAAAGCCTAGAAATAGATTTCTTTTGATTTTCTTTGTCACGTTTTTTATTATATCACAAAAAGAGATATTCTGAAAGCATATAGATCTTCAATTTACTGACGCATAGCAAAAAACCGTCCTGTCGCTCACGAACAACGGGACGGTTTTTCCAAAATATCTTATTTTTTATTTTTTTCTCCGGCTTTTTTCCCCTCTCGATTAGCTTCTCCAGCTTTTTCGCCCTCAGCTCCTTCAGTTCCCTCGACTCCCTCGACCGGCTCTTCTTTGACCACGCCCTCCACTTTCGTCACATCCGCTTCCACTTTTTCTTCCAATTCCTTGAGCTCCTCATCGCTTCTCGGCGGAGCCACCAGCGCCACCACCATTTCTGGATCCAGGTCGATCTCCACTCCCTTAGCCATTTGCAAATCTTTCGCGAAAATATGATCGTCAAAATTTTTGATAGAGCTGATATCAATTTCAATTTGCGAAGGCAGATCTCCCGGCAAACATTTTACTTTCACTTTATCCAAGTTTTTCACCAAGACTCCCCCCGCCTCCTTGACCGCAGGTGATTCTCCGATGTAGGCGAGCTCCACTTCCGTTTCAATTTTCTCATCCATTTTCACCTGGAAAAAATCAACATGGTCACACCGCCCGGTAACCGGGTCTTTTTGCATTTCATATATGATGACTTTGCGCTGTTCCTTTTCGTCAATATCCAGGTCGATTAGAGAGCTTTCTCCGGCTTTTTTGATCAGCCGTTTGAAATCAAGATTATCTATCCACAAGCTTTTTGCCGCAACGGCTTTGCCGTAAACAATCGCCGGGATTAGTCCGGATTGCCTGCCCTTATTGACCTTCGCTCCCCGTTCCAAACGCGTTTTTGCTCCTAATTTTATTTTCTCCATATGTTTACCCCACAAACTAATTGAGAATTTTTGCGGGGATTAATTAATTTTTTTAAACAAGTCCGTCAAGCTGCCTTTATGTCTAGACACTAGTTGATGCATATCAATAATCTCATCAGCGCTCACCGCTTCCCGACCAAACATTTTCACGGCCTCTTCCTTATTGAGATCCGTAACGATTCCCAGCCCCACTGCCCCACCTTGCGCTGCGGACAAAAAAATCAATGAGGAAGTATTACACTTTCCGCAGGTCACATGGAAGGTAGTTTTCCGAGATTGGTCTTCCAAAACTATAAACTCGCTTCGGTCAAAAACGCTGCGGCAGACCGTGCATTTCGCCAGGATATCAGCGCCATTGTTTTTGCCCGTAGAGCGGGAACCGCCGTGTGGAAAGTTTTTACTTGCCATTTTGTTTATTTTAGATACTAAGAAATTTTAGCAAAAGTCAGCCAAAAGGTCAACCCCGCACTAACTTTTGAGCAAATCGCGAAGCGATTTTAAACTTGTCCTCATCGTTATCGAAAAACCTATATTCTATATACTGAACTCCCGCTAGTGCCAACATATTGACATTCTCAAAAGTTAGTGCGGGGTCAAGCCCTTTCTTCACAAAACTTTTGTCCTTCTAACATAAATGCTCTGAATTATTCCGATAGCCGCCAAAACGGAAACCATGGAACTCCCTCCGTAACTTAAAAGAGGAAGCGTCACTCCCGCCACCGGCGACATTCCGATGTTCATTCCGACATTCACCAGGATTTGAACGGAAAACATAATCATTATTCCGATCGTAATCAGATATCCGAAATTATCCCGGGCCAGCCGCGCCACTTCTTTAATTCGATAAAGCAAAATTCCAAAAAGAATGAGAACTATGCCCGATCCGACCAATCCCAGCTCTTCGGCAATGACGGCGAAAATAAAATCAGTGCGTTTTTCCGGCAGAAAATTCAACTGGCCTTGCGATCCATGCCCCAAACCCTTCCCCCAAATTCCGCCCGAGCCGACCGCGACAATCGATTGGATCGCATTATAGCCGCTCCCGCGCGGATCTTCATAGGGAGTAATGAAATTTTTTATCCGGCTTTTCTGGTAATCTTTCAGGAAAAACCAGCCGGCAGAAAAAAGGGCAGCGCCGATAAGCGCCAAGACCAGCAAATTTTTCTTGTTTAACCCGGAAGCTGCCAGCATGCCGACCCAGATGGCCACAATTATGGCGGCCGAGCCGAAATCAGGCTGCTGCAAAACTAAAAAAACCGGCAGAAAAACCAGGATGATCGAAGTAATCGTCCGCATCAGGATGCTTAATTTTGTTTTTTTCTTCGCCAAAAAACTGGCCAGAAAAATAATCA
>JBBTUK010000011.1:0-14124 GCA_038063775.1 Patescibacteria group bacterium | reverse complement strand
TTTATGGAAGCGCAAATAGTGCCTGGAAAAGGATATTTAGACTCTCCGGCATAACCTTTAAACGCTGGCTTTCCCCCATTAGCAAAAACAAGCTCTTCCGCAAGCTTGTCCAAGTCATATGTATTTTTTCCGGGGGCAATTTCCTTTTCCAGTTTTTCCATAACCGCCGCTAAAATCTTTCCTCCTTTCCGCATCGCTTCTATTTCGCTTTTCTTTTTTATTGTAATCATACTTTTAGCTAAAATCTCTACTGTGATATTTTCTTGATTATATCCGCGAAGACTTTCTCTGCCGGCTGTATTCCGTCTATCTTTATTAAACTCCCCTCTTTTTCATAATATTCCAAAACTGGCATTGTTTCCTTCCTGAAAACTTCCAGTCTTTTTTTTATGCCTTCGGGAGTATCGTCCTTCCTTTGTGAAATTTCTCCTCCGCACTTGGGACATTTGTCAGTTTCTTTTTTTATTCCTCTTCCCATTATTAGAATGGCCTGGCAATTGTTGCAACTCCTTCTTTTTGATGTTCTTTCGATTGATTCCTGCTCAGGAATGGAAATGAAAAGTACATGGTCAATTTTTCTTCCTATTTCCAGCATCGCGTCTTCGAGATATCCGATCTGATCGAATGTTCTGGGAGCGCCGTCAAAGACTATGCCTTTTTTGAGAGAGATTGATTTCAATTTTACGCTGAGTATCTCTCTGAGAATCTTGTTGGAAACCAGGGTTTTTTTGACATTTTGAATTTCATAAATCTCTCGGCCAAGCGGTGTGTCGGACATGGCAATCTCGCGGAGCGTCTTACCCATGTCAATATGCTCCATGTCGAATTTATCAGCCAGAAAACTGGCTTGAGTCCCCTTGCCTGATCCCTGTTGTCCTAAGATAACAATATTCATAATTTTTAGAATCCCTCGTAATCACGCATCACCAATTGCCCCTCAATCTGTTTGATTGTTTCAATAACCACTGAAACAACAATCAGAAGCCCTGTTCCGCCGACCGTCACCGAGCTTATATTTGTCAGTCCCTGGACGATGAAAGGAAGGATGGCGATAGATCCTAAAAATAAAGCGCCGGAAAGAGTGGTGCGGTTCATTATTTTATACAAATATTCCGCGGTGGTTTTTCCGGGACGAATTCCAGGAATATACCCGCCTTGTTTTTGCAAACTCTCAGAAATTTTATTCGGATCAAAAACCACGGCCGTATAAAAATATGTGAAAGCCACGACTAAGACGAAATAGGCCGATCCATAAAACCATTGGTTTTGAAAAATGGATCCAACCGTCCGGGCCATTCCGGCAATCGTCGGATTCGCCGCGTTGGCCAGAAAATTGGCGATCATTCCGGGAAAAAGCATTATGGACATGGCAAAAATTATCGGAATCACTCCGGCTTGGTTGACGCGCAGCGGTAAATGCGTAGAGGTTCCGCCATACATCCGATTACCCCGGATTCTTTTTGCGTATGAAACCGGGATGTTTCTTTGCCCTTCGGTCATATAAACCACTCCGGCGATAGCGGCGATTGTCATTGCGAGAAAAATTAGGTATGTGAAAAATTGAGAAGGGTCCCAAGTAGCAAAAATTCTGGAAACCGCTGACGGGATGCTGGCCACAATACCGGCAAATATGATGAGTGACACGCCGTTGCCTATCTTTTTTTCCGTTATGAGCTCGCCAAGCCACATCAGGAAAATGGTTCCCGCGACCGATACCACGATTATCGAGAATATCACAAAGGGAGTTGTTTCCGATATTATCCCCTGGGAGCGAAGCAGTGATATCATTGCGAACGTCTGCATGGCTGCCAATGGAACGGTGAGCCAGCGAGTCCACTGGTTGAATTTTTCCCGGCCGGCTTCCCCCTCTTCTTTATAAATCTGCTCCAAACGAGGAATGATCATGGTCAGGAGCTGCATGATGATGGAAGCGGTGATATAGGGTCCGACTCCAAGAAGAACAATTGAAATACCGCGAAGTCCTCCTCCGGAAAATAAATTCAAAAGTCCGAACAGCTGATTGCTCTGGAAGAATTTGATAAGCTGGGCTTGGTCTATTCCGGGGAGCGGTATATTGGCTGCCAAACGAAAAACTACCAAGATTCCCAAGATAAAAAGCACCTTGTTCCTCAGATCCTTAATTTTGAAAATTTGGACCAGCTTTTCAAACATTTATTTTTTCCCTAGCCGGGCAGGCCTTGCTTTTGCTCCGGCTTTATCCGCAGAAATACCCATAGATCTTTTCGCGGAAGCGCTAAGCGTTATCCCTTCCCCTATTTTAAATTTGCTTTTAATGTCTCCTCCGCCTAAAATCTTAACTCTCCTTTTAATATCTTTTTTGTCCAGAAGTCCGGTCTTAGCTAGAGACTCCTTATTTATTATGTCATTTTCTTTGAATTTTTTCTCTAAATCGGAAAATTTAAAAACTACGGCTTTTGGTTTATCAGATTTGAAACCGCGCACTTTTTTCAAACGATCGATTAAGGAAGACCGTCCTCCTTCAAAAAGAGGATTGATTGAAACTCCACTGCGCCCTTTTTGTCCTTTGCCGCCCTTTCCTGAATATGTGCCTTTCTTGCCTCCCCGGCCGATGGTCTTTCTTTTTTTCTTGAAATATTTAATTTTAAGAGTGTTTATTTGCATGC
Organism: Patescibacteria group bacterium; assembly: GCA_038063775.1. GTDB lineage: Bacteria > Patescibacteriota > Minisyncoccia > Moranbacterales > UBA2206 > UM-FILTER-42-9. The sequence goes on along the minus strand of JBBTUK010000011.1, from coordinate 11,479 downwards.
TTATCTATGATAATTTCTTGCTTATTTATATTCCCTCTATCCTGGTTTTCCTTGATCTGGATTCCGCCAATTCATTGAAAGCGGCAACAGTCGCTCTGGCAACATTTAGCTTATTAGACGTTCCTAAAGATTTAGAAACTATATCTTTTATCCCTGCCAAATCAACTACCGTCCGAATGGCTCCGCCGGCGATAATTCCCCTACCCTCAGACGCTGGTTTTAATATGATTCTGGCACTGCCAAGTTTATAAGAAATGTCGTGAGGAATAGTGTTGTTAAGCAGAGTGACCGAAACCATGTTTTTCTTAGCATCGTCAAAAGCCTTCTTTATCGCGTCAGAAACATCAGCTCCTTTTCCAACTCCCACGCCGACCTTGCCCTTTCTGTTGCCGATCACCAGGGTCGCCCGAAATCGGAAACGCCTTCCGCCTTTCACCACTCGGGCGACTCTCGCCAAATCTAAAAGCTTCTGGTCATATTCCGGTTTTTCCCTTTTTCCCCTAAAATTCCTTTCGCGTGCCATAATGTTATAAATCGCTAATTAATTCTATTCTATTTATTCGCTTTATTATAATTTCAGTCCGGCCTCTCTGGCTCCGTCCGCCAAAGCCTTGATTTTTCCATGGTATTTATAGCCTGCCCGATCAAAAACAACTGCCTCAATTTTTTTGTCTAAGCATTTTTTGGCAATCAATTTTCCAACTTTTTTGGCTCCTTCAAGATTGTTTTTTGCCTTGGCTTCTTTAGCTGTCACGGAAAAAAGCGTCACGCCTTTTGAGTCGTCGATTATCTGCGCGTAAACCTCCTTAAGGCTCTTGAAAACAGCCAGCCGCGGATTTTTAATTTGCGCCTTTATTTTGGCGCTGATCCGCTTTTTTCTTTGAAGTCTCAATTTATTCCTGCTTATTTTTGTCATCTTAATCTATTTAAAAAATTATTTTTCCGCCGCCGCTTTCTTGCCAGCCTTTCTTCTCACATGCTCTCCGACATATCTGAATCCTTTTCCCTTATACGGCTCCACGGGCTTAAGTTCTCTGATATCAGCCGCGAATTGCCCGACCAATTGCTTGTCCCGGCCGGAGATTGTCAGTATGTTATTTTCGACAATTTTTGCTTCCAAGCTCTCTGGAATGGGAATTTCCACCGGATGGGAAAAACCAAGAGCCAGGTTTATTTTTTTTCCTTGCACCGCCATGCGATAACCCACGCCCTGTAGTTCAATCTTTTTTTCATATCCTTCTTTTACTCCGAGTATCATATTGACGATCAGAGCGCGAGTGAGCCCCCAGACGGCGGGAGCTTTTTTGGATTTTCCAATCTTCTTTACAATGATTTCTTTCTCTTTTATTTCCAGCTCGACTTCGTGGTTAACGTCCAAATTAAGCGAGCCTTTTGGTCCCCTGATTTCCAGACGCCGGTTAGCGTATTTAACTTCTATTCCGTCAGTTATCTTTATTGGCTTTTTTCCTATTCTCGACATACTCGCTATCACTAAAATTAATTATTTTGCTTGACTACCAGACTTCGCATATATATTCTCCACCCAAACCATTTTTTTTGGCTTCCGCGTTGGTCATTATCCCCTTGGACGTAGAAACAATTGCTATTCCAAAATTATTCTTAATATTTCTGATATCTTTATTTTTGATATAGATCCTTTGCCCTTGCTTGCTAATCATTCTTATCTGTTTTATAGCCGGAATTTTTTTAGTATTGGACACTTTATAATATTTGAAAACTATCTTGACCTTTTCATAATCATTCACCTTCTCTTTCGAAACTGCCTCAAAGAACCCCTCCTTTTTAAGAACACCGGCAATGGCAAACTTCAACTTAGATGCTGGTATAAGCACCTCTTTTTTGCCGGCTCGCTGGCCGTTTCTTATGATTGTTAACATTGCCGCTATTGTGTCTGACATATAATTCTATTAAATCAAATATGTTATTACCAGCTGGATTTTTTGACTCCGGGGATTTGGCCGGTCGAGGCAAGTTCTCTGAAACAAATCCTACACAGATCGAACTTGCGCATATAACCATGCTTTCTTCCGCATTTCCAACATCTCTTTACTATCCTGGTTGAAAATTTAGGTGTTTTTTGCGCTCGGGCTATTACAGATTTCTTTGCCATATCTTTTGGATAATTTTATGATTATTTTTCAAATTTAATCGGAAAACCGAGCAATCTGAAAAGTTCCATTCCCTCCTCTTTGTTTTTGGCAGTCGTCACAACATTGACCTGGAGGCTCATTATATTTTTTACATTTTCCGGAAGGATTTCTGGAAAAACGGTGTGCTCCTTTATTCCTATATTAAGGTTGCCGCTCTCATCGACAGCTGTTTCTTTTATTCCCTGAAAATCACGGATGCGGGGTATGGAGGCACCTACCAGTCTGTCTACAAAATCCCACTTTCTTGCGCCCCGCAATGTAACCTTAACTCCGACTTCCAGTCCTTCTCTGATCTTAAAACCGGCAATTGACTTTCTGGACTTAGTGAGAACTGGCTTTTGGCCGGTTATCGATTCAATGGCCTGAACGGCTTCCTTTACCATATTGGCATCTTTTATATATTTTCCAATTCCAGCATTAACCACAACCTTCTCGATCACAGGTACTTGTAAATTATTTTTGAATCCGAACTTTTTTTTCATTTCGGAAACAACTTCTTTATTATATTTTTCCTTAAAATTTTTCATGTCTTCGATATTGCTATTTTAAATTTCAGACTGGCACTTTTTGCATATTCTAAACTTTCCCGTGTCCGTTTTTTTGTATCCGACCCGGACTGGTTTTCCGCATTTCGGGCAAACTAACATGACATTAGAAATATCAACTTTTCTCGGAACTTCGATTCTCTGCCCCTTTTCGCCTTCCCTTTTTGGCCGGGCATGTTTTTTTACTATATTTAGTCCCTCAACGACAATCTTTTTTTCCGGAGCAAAAACGCGCAAAACTTTACCAGTTTTTCCGCTATCTTTTCCCGCTTTCATTTTTACCTGATCGCCTTTTTTAATCTTCATTATTATTTATATTACTTCTGAGGCCAGAGATATTATCTTGCTAAATCCTTTTTCTCTTATTTCCTTGGCAATCGGACCAAAAATTCTAGTGCCTTTGGGCTCGGTACCTTCCAAAATTACAGCGGCATTTTCATCAAAACGGATGTATGAACCGTCGCGCCTGCGCAGCTCTTTTTTTTGCCTCACAATCACCGCTCTTACTTTGTCTCCTTTTTTCACCAACCCACGAGCAGTCGCTATCTTGACTGAAGCAACTACAATGTCTCCGATTTTGGCATAACGCTTTCTTGTTCCGCCCAGCACCTTGAAACACTCGATGATTTTCGCACCAGTGTTATCAGCTACTTTTAATCTCGATTCCGCTTGTATCATATAATTTAGTAAACGACTTTATACTTCTTGCCTTTGCTCATCGGCCGGCATGGAACAATTTCAACGGTATCCCCTATCTTATACTTTCCTTCCTCATCGTGGGCTTTATATCGCTTAGTTGATTTATACTTCTTACCGTATTTTGGTTGAGTTTTGAGCGTACTAACCGCGACAATTACGGTTTTTTGCATCTTGTCGCTTACAACCACGCCCTTCTTTCTCGTTATTATTGGCTTTTTTTCTGCGCTTTCCATCTATTTTGACTCATTTATTAAAGTTAAAATTCGCGCGATATCCTTTTTGCTGTTGCGTAAATCGTGATTGTTTTTTATCTGTTTGGAAGAAATGTCAAAACGGAGTTTTCTTACTGACTCTTGTTTTTCCGCCAGAAGTTTCTTCAGCTCTTCTATATTCTTTTCTCTTAATTCTTTGATTTTCATAATTTTTTTAAAATCTACTCCTCTTCTCTTGAAACAAACCGTGTTTTAACATTGAGTTTATAAGCGGCCAGTTTCATCGCTTTCATGGCAATTTCCGGTTTTACTCCGTCCATTTCAAATAAAATCCTGCCGGCTTTTACGACTGATACGAAGTGATCAACAGTTCCCTTACCTTTACCCATCGGGGTTTCTGCCCCTTTTTTGGTCATACCTTTGTCGGGAAATATCCGAATCCAAATCTTGCCGCCGCGCTGGATATAGCGCGTCATAGCTCGGCGCGCGGATTCAATTTGCCGGGCCGAAACTAAATTAGTTTCAATTGCCTTTAGCCCAAAACTTCCGAAACTGATTTTGTTCCCGCGATTGGCTTTGCCCGAGACTCTCCCGCCCCTTTGCGGCTTTCTAAATTTTACCTTCTTTGGCATTAACATGCGATTTTTCTCCGCGAGCGGGGCGAGTGGCTAGAAAAATCAGCATCTCGCACCAATTCGTTATTCAAATTTAATCCTATTATCTAAAATTAGCCGCAGGCGAATTCCGTGAATAAAAATTTATGTTACTGCAAAACTTTATTCGGAATTTGATGCGGGATTATTTTTTCACATCCTTATTATCAAATACTTCCCCCTTATACAGCCAGACTTTTACTCCAAGTGTTCCGTAGGTGGTGTAAGCGGTAACCCTGGCAAAATCAATATTGGCTCTAAGAGTGTGCAGCGGCAACGTCCCCTTGAAAGACCATTCCACTCTTGACATTTCCGCTCCACCTAATCTTCCCGACATTTGTATTTTTATTCCCTTAATTGAGGTGTTCTTCACCGCTTGGTCGAGCATTGATTTCATTGCGCGCCGGAAAGGAATTCTTTTTTCTAGCTGTTCGGCCAAGTTTTGGGCAATCAGAACGGCGTTTTCTTCAAAATGTTTTACTTCCTGAACTTCCACTTTTAATCCTGTTTTTTTACCTTTAAAAAACCTGTTTTTGATATATTTTTGCACATCTTCAATTCCGCTTCCTCCCCGGCCGATCAAAACTCCGGGTCGGGCTGTCTTTATGATTATTTTAATCATAGCCGCCGATCTTTCAATCTCAACATCGGCAATGGCAGAGCTTTTCCATTTCTTCATAATATCTTCGCGGATACCGATATCCTGCCGTAAATTTTCCTGGTATTCTTTTTTGTTGAACCAGCGGGATCGCCAAGTATTGGTAATTCCTATGCGCAGTCCGACTGGATTGACTTTATGTCCCATGATGTTATAAGTCTTTTAATTAACACTAATTTATTCGCAGATTATCTCTAATTTTTTATTTTATTCGCGAGTATTCGAGATTAGATTCGAGTTGATTCGCGATTTATATCATTACATCGATTTTCTCCTAAATATCTTGCTTCCCCATCCTCCTTTTTTATCCGTTGCCTTTCTTGGATTTTCTTTGTCCTTTATTTTTTCTGCTTGCTTGGTTTTCCCCTCGGGAGAGGTTTTATCCAAAGATTTTTCCGCTTCTTTCCGTTCCTTTGCTCTTTCTTTCTCTACTTTTTTCTTTTCCTCAGCTTTCTTCTGTCTCTCTTTTTCTAGCTGTTCTTTGGTTTTTCTGCCCTTTCCTTCAACTCGCTCTTCTAAAATCAGCTCTATTCTGGAAGTTCTTTTTAAGATCTGTCCGGCTCGCCCATAAGCTTTAGGCATCCATCTTTTGAGCGTCGGACCGGCTCCCACGATAACATCCAAAACATACATATTACTCTTGTTTATTCCAAAATTGCTTTCCCCGTTGCTTATGGCGCTCAGCAATAGCTTTTTAATGGGCGCGCTTCCTTTTTTAATCGTAACATCGAGCTGATTGATGGCATCCTCAACATCCATCTTTTTTATCAGATTGGTAACCAGCCTTATTTTTCTGGGCGCTACTCTTAAATTGTTTAGTTTTGCTGATACCTGCATAAAATTTCTTTACCTGGAACCTAATTTAGATTATTGCGTTATGACTATAGGATTATTTTTTAGCTTCGACACTGGCTTTAGCCGCTTTTGAGGCGTCCAGTTCTTTTTGTTTGGTCGCCATTTCCTGCTCTTTCTGCATTTTGCCACCATGGCGCACGAATTTTCTTGTTGGCGAGAATTCTCCCAGTCTTGAACCGACCATCTCTTCCGTTACAAAAACCGGGATAAAATCTTTTCCATTATGCACGGCAAAGGTAAATCCAATCATTTCCGGAGAAATCATTGAAGCGCGCGACCATGTCTTGATCTGAGATTTATCTCCCGGTCGCTTGTTTTGTATTTTTTTTATCAGCCTTTCGTCAACATAAAGGCCTTTCTTTAAACTTCTAGCCATATTTGTAAATCAGTTTCTAATTTTTAATTTCTAAATAATTCTCTAATTTCTAATGTCCAATTTTTAAGCTTTATATTTTTTATTATTGGGATTTTATTAGGAATTAGAAATTAGTAGTTAGAAATTTTTATTTTCTCTTTTCTCTCCTTTTAATTATGAACTTATTGCTGTATCTTTTTCTTTTCCTGGTTTTCTTTCCGAGTGCCGGTTTGCCCCACGGAGTTTTTGGATGTTTAAGCCCGATGCCCTGCCGCCCCTCACCTCCGCCGTGTGGATGATCAACCGGATTCATAGCGGAACCTCGCACTCCGGGCCTTACCCCCATCCATCTTTTCCGCCCGGCTTTGCCTATACTGATTGCGTTGTGTTCAAAATTGCTGACTTGTCCGATTGTGGCATAGCACTCATTACTGACCAGTCTTATTTCGCCTGAGGACATTTTGAGCTGGGCGGTTTTTTCATCTATTGCCGCTAGAGTGGCACCAGAACCGGCACTTCTTATAATTTGCCCACCCCGGCCAGAAAACATTTCAATATTAGATACTATGGTCCCGACTGGAATATTTTTGAGGATTGTGCGATTGCCCGATTTTATAGGAACATTCCGACCGGAAATTATTTCCTTCCCGACTTTCATTCCTTCCGCCGCCAAAATGTATCTTTTTTCACCGTCTCTGTAGTTTACAAGGGCGATAAAAGCGCTCCGGTTTGGATCCCTTTCTATGGCTGCGATGCGTCCGGGAATATCAAATTTGTCTTGCTTGAAGTCAACTAAGCGATACATTTGCTTGTGGCCGCCACCTTGATGGCGCACAGATATTTTACCGAGTGATCTTCCGGCTTTCTTTGTTTTTTTCGCCAGTAAATACTTCTCCGGTTTTTTGTCGGTTATCATTTCAGATTTCACTATTGACATATTCCTCCGTCCGGCTGTATTTCTTTTGTAAATTTTTATCGCCATTTCTTTATCGGTTCTTAGTTTGTGATTTTTGGCTTATGAATATTTATTAATTCTATAAACTATTTTATACTCCTTCAAACAGCTCAATTTTATCGCCTGCTTTTACAGTTATAATGGCTTTTTTAAATCCGGATTTCCAACCTGGTGTTTTACCATAATTTCTCGCTTTTTTTGCTATCTTTACCGTGTTTACCGCCATAACTTTCACTTTATACAAGTCTTCGATGGCCTTTTTGATTTGAGCTTTGTTAGAGCATAGAGCAACTTTGAAAATATATTTGTTCAGTTCCATGGAAGTAGTAGCGGCTTCCGTAATCCAAGGCGCGATTAAAACTCTATTAGCCAGCGCCGCATCTGAAACAATCCCCCTGCTTTCTACGCCTTTATCATTTTCTTCCTTTTTTTTGCTTGATTCTTCCATTTTTCTCTATTTTTTATACTTATTTTCCAAGTATTTGACCGACTCTTTGGAAAAAATAACATTTTTATTATTCAGTAAATCCAGAACATTCAACTGATTTGTTAAAATATTTTTGACCTTCGGCAAATTTCTGCTGGCAACCCGCAAATCTTTTTCTTCGCTGGAAAAACTGAGCAGGATGCTTCCCTTGAGATTAAATTTTTTCAGCCCTTCGGCCATTTTTTTTGTTTTCTTTTCTTTCAGATTGAACTTATCGATAACTATAACTTCTTTGTCCCGCAATTTTCCGCTCAGAACGACTGCGATGGCCTTGGCATTCATTTTTTTATTGACTTTTTTCTTGAAATTTCTGTCGCTGGTGGGTCCGAAAACTACTCCCCCTTTTCTCCAAATGGGCGTCCGCACTGAACCGACTCTGGCTCTACCTGTGCCTTTTTGTCTCCACGGCTTGATGCCGGATCCGGCGCGTTCCCGACGGTTTTTCGTATCCGCCAAAACTTGCCTTTTATTCGCCATAAGCGCGACATAAACTTGATGAACTAAATCGTCGTTTTCCGGAAGACCGAAAACTGAGTCGTCCAGCTTTAACTCTTCGCTTTTTTCCCCTTCCCAGTTATAAACAATTGCTGACGGCATAATTTTATTTGATAAAAATCTCCACGATGTTCCCGGGAATTCCAGGAACAGGGCCCTGAAGCCCCAGTAAGCTTTTCTCCTTATCGATATAAACGACTTTCACATTTTTGCTGGTCGCCCTTTTCCCGCCCATCCTTCCAGCCATTCTTTTACCCTTGGTAACGTGTTCCGGAAATCCCGATCCGATTGATCCGGGAGCGCGCAGGTCGTGCTTATGCCCGTGGGATTTTGGAGCTCCTTTAAATCCATGCCTTTTGACTACCCCCTGAAAACCTTTGGACTTGCTTTTGCCGCTGATAGTTACAATGTCCCCGACATTGAAAATTTCCACTCCCAAGCTGTCTGCGGCCTTATTTTCAATAGCCGAAACCCTGAATTCTTTTTTAAAATTTTTGTTTTTGTTTTTTTTAATTTCAACCTGGATAGCGTCGTAGTTGTCTTTTCCCTTGGTCCTTATAAGCGATACCTTATTGGCAGGACATTCCACCAAAGTAATATTAAGCGCTTCTTGTGCATCGCCATAAATAGTAGTCATTCCTATTTTTTTTCCTAAAATAAATTTTGTCATAGTCGCTTTTTTAAACAAAAAACTGGTCTCGTGAGCCAGTCCAAACTCTTTCGAGCTTAGTTTTAAATCACCCTGGCTAGTTGAGTATCCGCGGATTTTTATATCTTTGGACTTTAACTAGGTCTATTTCTCTACTAATTACTAATATACGAATTTATAGCTGCTGTATTAGTATATTCGTAAAGATGTCACATTTTTATTTCAATATCCACTCCAGCCGGCAAATCAAGATTGGTCAGACTGTCAATTGTTTTAGGTGTTGATTCCAAAATATCAATCAACCGCTTGTGCATCCGCATTTCATATTGATCTCGCGCGTCTTTGTGCACAAAGGTCGACTTGTTCACCGTAAACTTCCTTATTTCCGTCGGCAAAGGAACCGGCCCGGCTATTTTTGCTCCCGAACGCTGTACCGTTTCAACAATTTGCTTGGCTGACTGATCAATAATTTTATGATCGTAGGCCTTGAGCTTGATCCGGATCCTTGATTTTACTTCTTCTTCCTTTTTAGCCATTTTTTAATGAATTTATACTGAAAAAATTTACCCACACACCAAAACCCTTAAACTAAATCTTGATTTTCAATGCCACACCCGCAGTAATTTTTGAGAATTTTGGTGTGGAGGTTTACTTTATAATCCTGTCAGTCACGACTGACAGGACTAAAAGAAAACTTATTTCAAAATTTTTGTAACTACTCCGGCCCCGACAGTGCGCCCGCCTTCGCGGATTGCGAATCTCATTCCTTCTTCCATAGCAACCGGGGCAATCAGTTTGACCGAAAAATTAACCGTGTCTCCAGGCATAACCATTTCAGTTCCTTCCGGCAAGATAACTTCTCCCGTAACATCAGTTGTCCTTACATAGAACTGCGGCTTATAGCCTTTGAAGAACGGAGTATGCCTTCCGCCTTCCTCCTTGGTTAGAATATAGGTTTCGGCTTCAAAATCGGTATGTGGAGTGATGGATCCCGGTTTCGCTAAAACTTGTCCTCTTTCAACATCTTCTTTCTTGGTTCCCCGTAGAAGCACTCCGGCATTGTCTCCGGCTTGTCCCCGGTCAAGAGATTTATTGAACATTTCAATTCCGGTAACTGTTGTCTTTTGTGTGGGACGCAATCCGACAATTTCCACTTCTTCGTTGATATTGACAACGCCTCTTTCAATTCTTCCGGTGACTACCGTTCCTCTTCCTTCAATTGAGAAAATATCTTCAATCGGCATCAGGTATGGTTTTTCAATTTCTCTGACTGGTTCAGGAATCTTTGTGTCCAGTGCCGCGATTAATTCCAAAATGGGCTTGGTAGCTTCATCTTCAGCTGACTTAGATTCCAGCGCTTTCAAGGCAGAGCCTCTGATAACAGTAGCCTTTTCACCGTCAAACTCATATTTAGTCAACAGTTCTCTCACTTCCGCCTCAACTAAATCAATAAGTTCCGGATCATCCACCATATCAACTTTGTTCAAAAACACGACGATTTCCGGCACGCCTACCTGCTTGGCTAGAAGGATATGCTCTCTGGTTTGCGGCATCGGACCGTCAGTCGCCGCCACGACTAAAATGGCTCCGTCCATTTGGGCGGCTCCGGTAATCATATTCTTGATGTAGTCAGCATGTCCTGGACAGTCCACATGAGCATAGTGCCGCGCGTCAGATTCGTATTCGCAGTGAGCAGTGGCAATGGTAATGCCGCGCTCCCTTTCTTCAGGTGCCTTATCAATTTCATCCACGCCTTTTGGCTTGGCTTTTCCGGTGTAGCTAAGCACCTTGAGAATCGCCGCTGTCAATGTGGTTTTTCCATGATCAACATGACCGATAGTTCCCACGTTCACATGAGGTTTATTTCGCTGAAATTGTTCTGCTGCCATACTTTTTTAGTCGCATTATTTACGCTTTAATTCCGGAATAAAACACCGGATTCGCAAATAAATTACGAATTTAATATATTATTTAATTACTTTGTATTACAGAAACTATTCTACTATAATTTCAGATTTTTGCAAGTCTTCCGTTTTTTAAGCTGTGGATAAACTGACCTGCTGGAAATTTTGTTTTTTTATTGCCTTTCTTGCTTGCCCCGTGATGATCCGCCATTAGCGGATTATTTTACGGGGTGGATAAGTGACCCGCCTCGGGTCATCCCGAGCTTGCCGAGGGATCTAAACAGCCCTTTCATAATGAACCTCGTCTGTTCCCTTTTTGCCGACATCGTCCAGATTCAACGCACTCAGCTTGTCTTCTTCTTGAGAAGATTTCCAAGCGGCAATATCATTGTTGATTCTATCAATCAGCTCCTGCTTTGTCAAGCCTCCGATGCCCTCCTGCCTCATTTTCTTGAATTCCTTAACGGTCATCAAAATATAGAGCTGGTCGGCGTCCTTGATGATGGCTTTCCCGCCCAAAAGTTCTAGCGCTTCTTTGAGTTTTTTGTCTAACATACCCGGTAGTAGAATTTCGACAATTGCCTATTAAGCAACTAGCCGATATCTAGCGTTTACTTATTTCTTTATTGCTTGCTATTAACTTTATGTGCCCAGCTTTTTGAGTCCCCTTGGGACTCGGTCGAAATTTCACTACCGGGCATAGGATTTTTTAGCTTACCTTAGAAATGATATATTATCTCCTAAAAAGTGTCAAGAATAAGGCTAAAAATGGATTTATCCACATCTATTGACATAAAATGCGAATCTGGTAGTATTATATACGTAAGCTTTAGGCTTACCC
>JBBTUK010000010.1:0-7470 GCA_038063775.1 Patescibacteria group bacterium | reverse complement strand
GCTATTGTTTCCGCGATCTGGTCACTACCAAAGAGCTGTATGATTATTGGGATAGGTATTTGAGGTTTTAAACCTCATCCTCAATCCTTCTCCTTGTAAAGGAGAAGGAGGACGGCATTCCTCTCCTTACTAAGGAGAGAGTTAGGGTGAGGTAGTAATATTATTATGAAGAAAACTAAAATCGCCATCTTTGACATTGACGGAACCATTTTCCGCAAAAATTTGGCCTTTGAGCTCATCAATGAGCTGGCCTGGCTCAAAGTTTTCAAAAAAAATGTGCGTGACGAATTGGTCAAACACTATACTAACTGGCTCGACCACAAGGGCGTTTATGAAGATTACCGGAAAGCGCTGGTCGGCTTATACGCGGAAAACATAAAGGGCTGTAAGAAAGAAGATGTCCTGCGCGCCAGCCAGATCGTCGTGCCGTTTTTCAAGGATCGGAAATACGTTTTCACTAGCCAGCTGATTGAAAAGCTCCGGAAAAGCAACTACACTATAATTGCCATTTCCGGATCTCCGCAGGAGATAGTTGAAGAATACAACAAGCATCTGAAATTTGACGCGGTTTTCGGAGCAGTCTATGAACTGGATAAAAATGATATTTATACCGGAGCCACCATTTTTGAACCGCCGAAATACAAAGATCAGGTTGTCAGGCAGTATGTCGCGGAAAAAGGACTGACGCTGAAAGACTCCTACGGGATCGGGGACACCGAATCAGACGCGAAAGTTCTGGATATCGTTACCCATCCGATTGCTTTCAACCCCAATTACAATCTGAAAAAGATCGCCGAAGAAAAGGGCTGGCGGATAGTAGTGGAGAAAAAAGACGTCATTTATGAAATAAGCCCCTGACGGGTAAACAATAACCAAAATATTTTATGACAGCCCTGCTTATAATTTATGTAGCTATTATACTATTCCTGATTTATCTCCTGATAGATCTTTTTCAGACGGGAAATATAAACACTTTTATCGATACTTGGCTGAGAAAATCGCTTTGGATCTGGCTGCCTTTTTACGCGCTTTGGAGGCTGACCAGGGAAGTTATTTTGAAGAAAAAATAAACCGATAAAAAAAGATCATTAAAAGAAGCCGGATCAGGATCATCCGGCTTCATCTTCGAAGAAATCTTCTTGCCCTATTTCAACAACAGGTCGGCCATCCACAGGAACGACCCTGTTTCAGTGGTCTCACTTTTGATGCTGCTGGATGACCCTTCCGAAGCATAGGACGCGGATACTTTTTTCCAGTCTTCCCATTCTTCGAAAGTTCCCCCTTCCGCATACGGTTGGACGCCGGAATAAGTGGACATGTTATTGCCCACTAAGGTAAAAAAAACATCATGGGCTATAACATCCTTAACATGCATTACGCCGGCCGTAGCGCTTGTCCACTCGACGGTCAGCGTTCCGTTTGCGCGATAGGTATCACCGTTCAAGGAGACAACTTGAGTGAAAGAGGCGGGCGCGATTTTGGTAGTTCCGGAAAAGGATTTTACAGTCGCGCTGTGTTCGTTCACAACCAAACCGCTCGAATACTTCACCGTAAACCCTGTCAGCACGTAGGTGCCGGTCAGGACAGGATGTTCATCGCCTGGCGGCGAGGACGCAGCTGATTCACTGCTACCACCACCACCACCGCCACATCCCACGATCAAGAAAACCGCTACCGTGAGCAACAACCAAAAACTACGCGAGCGCTTCATTTTGATGCCTCCTTTGGTTATGGGTTGGGAGTCGAGAGCCTGCCGAACTATCTGCGAAAAAGACTGTGATTTTTCGGATAAATTTTTTTAAGGAACATTCAAACGTGCAAGCATATATTATTTAACTTTTTCAATAAACTTGGCGAAAATATCCGGATTTTCAACAGCCAGCTGGGATAAAACTTTTCGGTCGATTTCAATTTTTTTGTCAGTCAATACCTTCACTAATCGGCTGTATTTTATTCCTAGATCCCTGCCGGCAATATTGATTCGGGTGATCCAAAGCGCCCGGGCCGTCCTTTTTTTGGTGCGCCGGTCGCGATAGGCGTAGGAGCCGGCCTTAATAACCGCCTGCTTGGCTTCGCGAAAAAGGTTTTTTCGGTTCCAGCGGTATCCCCTGGCATCTTCCAACAAGTTTTTTCTTCTTTTAACGTGCGCCACTCCGCGCTTGACTCTGGTCATATATGAGGTAATTTATAATTTAAAATTTATTTACTATATGGCAAAGACTTCAGGACGTTTTGGGCATCTGTTTTAAAAAGTGTCACATCCATCCTCTTTCTCTGTCCTTCTTTCCCGGAATCCTTGGAATTGAAGTGATTCTGGTTGGTTTTTCGGCGCAGAACTTTTCTTTTCTTAGTCAGTTTTACTTTTTTGGCAACTGATTTGTTGGTCTTCAATTTTGGCATATCCAGTAGTAGAATTTCGACAAATGCTTACTTTGCAAATATAGAAATCTGTGTTAATTTATTTTTCACTTGTTATTGAATTTAAATCTTTCCAGTTTTTGAGTCCCTTCGGGACTCGGTCGAAATTTCACTACCGGGCATAATTAAATTTATTACTCCGGCGTGATTATAACATTAAACCCTCCGGGAAATCTTTTTATCTCCTGTTCCATTTTATAGGGGATAGCAATGATTTTGAGAAAATCATGAAGGTTTTTTCTGGCCAAATCCTGATGAGCCTTCTCTCTGCCCCTAAGGCGGATCTCCACTTTCACCTTGTCTCCTTTTTTTAGGAATTTTTCCGCTTGATTTTTTTTGAATTCCAGGTCATGTGAGTCAGTTCTGAATCCGATTCTTATTCCTTTAACCTCGATTTTCTTTTGTTTGGCCTTGCTCAACCGTTCCTGTTTGGATTGCTGGTATTGATATTTCCCGTAATCCATGATTTTGCAGACCGGCGGCTGCGCTTTGGGGGCGATTTCTACCAGATCCAATTCTTTTTCGCGGGCCATCTGCAACGCTTCTGCTATGCTAATTATGCCGATTTGCTGGCCGTTTTCGTCAATAACTCTGGCTTCAGGAACGCGAATATACTCGTTTACTCTGGCGAGTGGCGCTTTTCGGGGAATGAATCTTTTTATCGGTCCTCGTCTAATGGGTTTGGATTTAATGATTAATTGCTTACGTGATGAAATTCATCGAAGATGAATTTCATTTTACATGGTGGAGATGATGGGATTGAACCCATGTCCAAAATTGTTTGCTTAAATTAATCTACAAGCGTAGTCTATTTTGTTCTCGCCGAAGCAAGATCGAATAAAAAGTAGTGAACAGACAAAATCTTTTTATCCTATGTTTAAATTAGTTTCAAAAATACAACTTAAACAAAATTATATTTTTTATCCTAATGTTTGACACCGGAGAATATCTATTAGGAATCGATAGTCCGATGGCTTTGGCAATCCCAGAAAGGGATTTAGGCTAAAGCTGGCGCAAAAGATGGAGCAAATGCTCGCGCAAATGCAACTTTTGCTTTAGTTATGAAGTCTGCACTTATAACATTTGATACGCGTTTGGCAGGTGAGTATCATTCCTGGCTTGCCTATTTTAAACGTACAACCTGTCGAAACTTGCATCCCCTAAACCCGCCAAAGACGGGCATTAAAAATCTTTAAGGGCTCTTTGCATCCTTCTCTTTTCCTCTTTTTTGGCAATGTCTTTTCGCTTGTCAAATTCCTTTTTTCCTTTTCCGATGCCGAATCCCAGCTTCAATAGTCGCTTTTTAGTATACACGCGGATTGGCACGAGTGTCAAGCCCTCGGCTCTCATTTTACCGATCAAATGTTTGATTTCCGTCTTGCGCAACAGTAGCTTTCTCGGTCGGGTCGGATCGTAATTTTTTACCTCACCCGCCTGTTTATAGGGAGAAATATGGGCGTTGGTCAAAAAAAGCTCTGAACCCCTGACGGTGACGAAACTTTCTTTGAGGCTGATTTGGCCCAATCTAACGGATTTTACTTCGTGCCCTTGCAAAACCAAACCGGCCTCGTATTTATCCGAGATTTTATAGTCAAAATTAGCGCGCCGGTTGAAAGCCAGGGTCGTCATAGGCTTAGTTTAACACAGGGAGGGTAAAATAAAAGCCTACCTCAGGCTTTTTAATTGATTAAGCACCTGTTCTGATATACAATGTATTTATGCCCCGTAGTGAAACTTCAAAGGCGATTATGTTCTATGTTTATGTTCTGGAAAGCCTTAAAAATGGCGATTTATACTTTGGTTATGCGCATGACTTAAAAAAACGCTTCTTGAAACATAACCGCGGATTAAATCAGTCAACCAGGCCATACTTACCGTGGAAGATTATTTACTACGAAGCATGCCTAAACGAGAAAGACGCCAAAAGGAGAGAGAGGTACCTGAAAACGACTCAAGGTCGGAGGTTAATGAAACGCAGACTCAAAGAATATTTATATAATAAATAATTTGAAGTTCTACTACGGGGTATGAAAAAGGAACTGGAAAAATTGTTAAAAAAAGCTGTTCTAAGGTTTCAAAAGGAGAGAGAATGGGGCGATTTTGTGGTGCCTGAAATTACCACGGATTTTCCCAAGGACGAGAAATTTGGCGATTATTCGACCAACATAGCGATGGTTTTGGCGAAGGTTTTGAAAAAAAATCCTTTGGAAATTGCTGATCAAATCGTCAAGATGGTAAATGGGCAAGCAGTTGATATAGAAAAACTGGAAGTCGTCCACCCCGGCTACATAAATTTTTATCTTGCGCCAAAATATTTACAAAACAAGGTTGCGGAAATAAATAAGTTGGGAGAAAAATTCGGCCAAAGCGAGACTGGAAAAGGTATCAAGGTGAATAATGAATTTATTTCGGCCAATCCAACCGGACCGCTTACTGTTGGAAACGGACGGGGCGGTTTTTGTGGAGACTCGCTTTCGCGCGTATTTGAGAAGAGTGGGTTTGAAGTAGTAAACGAGTATTACGTGAATGATGATGGAGGCCAGGTTGTGAAGCTCGGGCATAGTGTCTTGAAAGACGACGAAGCGGTATATGCGGGAGATTATATCAATGAATTGAATAAAAAATACGGCCATCTGAAAGACGCGCGAGTTGCTGGACGATCGGCAGCGGCGGATATTCTGGAAGATATTATCAAAAAAACGGTTTTGGAAAAAATGCGCATTTCCTTTGATGTTTGGACAAGTGAAAAAAAGATACAGGAAAACAAATATGTTGATCGGGCAATAGAAATTCTTAAGAGTAAAAATTTAACGTATGAAGCGGAAGGGGCGTTGTGGCTCAAGACTACTGATTTCGGAGACGATAAGGATCGGGTTTTGATCAAAAGTGACGGCCAACAAGCTTATTTTGCTGGTGATTGCGGATATATGCTGAATAAAATCGAACGTGGATTCGATCGCCTGGTCATAGGACTGGGTGCTGATCATCACGGATATATTGCCAGGCTTCAGGCATTGGCGACAGCACTTGGTTTTAAGGGCGACTTTCGTTTCATTATCGTGCAGTTAGTGAGAATTGTGAAAGACGGAAAAGAAGCACGCATGAGCAAACGTGCCGGCAATGTTGTTTCAATAGATGATTTGATTGACAACGTCGGCCATGATGTTGCCAGATTTTTCTTTCTGCTGTATTCACCGAATACGCATATGAGCTTTGATCTTAGTTTGGCGGAAGAAAAATCGCAAAAGAATCCCGTTTTTTATGTGCAATACGCGCATGCTCGGATTTGTAGTATATTACGAAAATCCCCTCACCCCCTTACCCCCTCTCCCAGCGGGAGAGGGTGGGGAGAGGGAGAAATGAACCTAGAGTTACTGACTCACGAAAAAGAACTAGGCTTAATTAAGGAGATGAACAAATTTCCGGACTTAATAGAGGAAATAGCTGAAAGCTACGAAATTCATAAGCTGCCTCATTATGCTATAAAGCTGGCCGATAAATTCCATTCTTTTTACAGCGAAGTGCGCGTTATTGACGAGAAAAATCCGGAACTCTCCGGGGCTAGACTAAACTTGGTAAATGCTGTTAGAATAGTGCTGGCAGAAACATTAAGATTAATAGGCGTGGAAGCGCCAGAACGTATGTAAATATATGCCCAGTAGTGAAATTTCGACTAAGCCCAAGAGGGCTCTAAAACTGGGAACCTAATTTTGTAGTAGTAATTATTTAATCCGGTAGATATTTGATAATTTTTTAAAAAGTAAATTGTCGAAATTCTACTACTGGGTATGCGCATAGGAATAGACGCCAGAAGCATCCTTAATCCAGAAAAAGGCGACGCCATCGGTGTCGGTCATTATACTTACCAACTCATCCGTCATCTTTTGGAAATCGACAAGGAAAACGAATACGTCCTCTTTTTTGATTTCCGCGTGAGAGAAAAAGATGTGAAAAAATTTACGCGTCCCAATGTGAAAATAAAGTTCTATCCCTTTTCCGATTACAAGAAATATCTGCCGGGAGCTTACAACGAAATTTTGGGAACTGCCACTTTGGTCAAAGAAAACTTGGATTTGCTGCACACCACTTCTCCTATGAGCCGTATTCCTGTGAGTTATCGGGGGAAAACGTTGGTTACAATTCATGACCTGGCCGTTTATAAAGTACCGGATGTTTTTCCGAGTCTCGCGGCGACTAAAACTCGGGCGGTTTTGAATCTGATGACCAGCAAGGCCGAAAAAATTATTGCTGTTTCAGAATCGACAAAAAAAGATTTATGTGAAATTTTTAAATGTCCTGAAGATAAAATAAAAGTCATCTATAGCGGCTTTGACCGGAGGTTTTTCGAGGAATCGGGTGTTACTCGCGAAAGAGTTCTGGAGAAATACGGAATAAAGGACAGGTATATTCTTTTCCTGGGAACATTAGAGCCGATCAAGAACATAGTTCGCTTGTTCGAGGCCTACAAACTTTTCCGCAGCAGCTGTAAAAATAATAAGGAAAATATTAAGTGTGACTGGAAACTGGTGATGGCCGGGAAAAACGGCTGGCTGGCGAAAGAATATAAACAGATTGCGAAAGACATGGGAATCGGCAAAGACGTTATATTCACGGGTTATGTCATCGGCGACGACCTGGTGCCGCTTTTCAAAAACACCGACTTTTTTGTGATGCCGTCTCTCTATGAAGGATTTGGAACGACCGTTCTGGAAGCATTTGCCACTGGAACTCCGGCTATTGTTTCCAATGTCTCATCTCTGCCCGAAATCGCGGGAGATGCAGCTGTATTCGTCAATCCGCTGGACGTTCAAAATATCGCCGACGCTATGGCTAAATTCGCTTATAGCGAAGATATAAAAAATACTTACCGGGAAAAAGGCAAAAAACAGCTGGAAAAATTCAATTGGGACAAATGCGCGAGGGAAACTTTGGAAGTTTACAAAAGCTTTAAAAAGTAGTAGAATTTGGATATAAAAGCTTTAAGGAAGCCATCACTTCCTAGCTGCGAGAAGAAAGCCGAAAGGCCGTAGAACTTGCCGGGTAAGCCCGTAA
>JBBTUK010000009.1:21378-62796 GCA_038063775.1 Patescibacteria group bacterium | reverse complement strand
GCTCGCCGATCAATTAAAATCACGGCTTCAAAATGTCGCTCTTGGCGACGACTGGACGGAAAAGATGAAAGCTCAAGTTGATGTTTGGGAAAAAGAAACTGTTTTGTCGTCGCAATCTTTCGCCCAAAATCTTAATGAAAAGATAAAAGAGGCGGAAACGAAACTTGATAAATTGGTCAACGCTTTTTTGGACGGCTCAATTGAAAAGGAAACTTACCTTGTGAAAAAGGACGAACTCATTAAAACAAAAACAGACCTTAACAAAAGAAAGTCTGATTTTGGGCGAAAGGGAAACAATTGGATTGAACCTTTGCGAAATTGGATAAATACCGCTCACCACGCCGAAAAACTTGCTTTGTCCAATGATTTTTATGAAATAAAATCATTGACGGAAAAAATTGGAACGAACCGCCGCTTGCTTTCCCGAAAAGCTGAATTTGAATTTGTCCGACCTTACGATTTAATTCCGAAATATGCGGAAAAATGCGAGCGTAGTCCCGCCGAAGGCGGGGCGAGCGAGCAATCAATCGCCTCTGAATTTGAAAAAAGTTTAAGTTGGTCGGGGCGCCGAGACTCGAACTCGGACTACTTGGTCCCAAACCAAGCGCGCTACCATTACACAACGCCCCGTTTTTTGAATGCTAATGAATAATATCTTTATATAAAGCCAAAGTCAATAGTTTCTTGATTTTTCATCCTAAATTGTTATGCTTTAATTATACCGCAAGCGGGTATGGTTGCAGAACCCCCGAACCAAAGCAGGGCTCGGTACGAGGCAGGCGCGACCTTCCAAAGCTCCGCACTAAATTTGCATCGATTTATGCGAGAATAGTACAGTGGCAGTACACTTGCTTCCCAAGCAAGAAATGCGGGTTCGATTCCCGTTTCTCGCTCGTTTTTATATAATTCAAATTTTAGTGTCTGGGGCAAGGTTGAGATACGGATTCCCCGCCTGTATCATTACGCAAAGCGTTGCGGGCAGGGATTCCCGTTACCCGCTCAAAAAAAATCGAACGATGTTTTTTTATTTTGTCTTTTTGTATGTTATTCTTTAATCAGAATGATAAATAAAAATAAAAAAATCGATATCAAGAATACCAGGCACGATACGCTCAAAATAATCGGGGTTATCGCGATGGTCATTGACCATATTGGAGTTATTCTTTATCCCCAAATGATTTTTTTGAGGGTTATCGGCCGGCTGGCATTTCCCATCTTTGCTTATTATCTGACGCAAGGATATATTTACACTTCCAATTTCAAAAAATATGCCTTACGACTATTCATTTTTGCGGTTATTACCCAAGTGCCCTTTTTTATCGCAACACATATAAAAATACTCAACATTTTTTTTACCCTGCTTTTTGGCCTGCTGGCCATCCACGCTTATGAAAAAAGAAAATATCCACTGCTTGGATTAATTATGTTACTTTCAATTATTATTCCAATAGATTATTCCGTGTATGGAATTTTAACTGTTCTGGCCTTCCATATCTTCCAAAAAAAGGAACTTATTTTGCGTGCGCAGGCGGCGGTGAATATCCTGGGCTTTTTTTTGCTCAGTCCTTGGCAGGCCTTCGGGCTTCTTGGTTCGGCTGTAGTTTTATATTATCCGAAAAACTTGCCTAAACTGCAGCTGAATAAATATTTTTTTTACTTTTTTTATCCTGTCCATCTGGTCATAATTTACGGCATCAGTCGGCTGCCATATTTCGCGAAATAGAATGCCCAGTAGTGAAATTTCGGCTAAGTTTTTTGGAAAAAAACTTTAAAAATATGACATGTATAATCGGTAAACTAATTTAAATTTTTAATTTCATGGAATTTTGGTCAATCTAGCATGTGTAAACGCCAAAATTCTACTACCGGGAATGAAAAAATATCTGAACTATAAAACAATAGCAATAGCAATGGCGCTACTGGTTATCATAACCGGCGTTTTTTGGCTGCCGTTATTTTCCGCCACGAGCAAGAAAGAAATAATACTGGAAAATAATTATCAAACAGACGATATTTTATCAAACAGCCAGCCGGAAAGCGAGAATGCAGAAATTATTCCCGAACCGGAAAAAATTCCGGAAAAAACGGAGGGCGAAATTAAAAAAGAACCAGTACTGACCGAACCGCCGAAAAACACTAATAATTCGTCCCCAAAATTCGCGATTGTTGACAAGCTTCTATCCAGCGGATTTGAAAAATCTGCCGGTCGGACCATTGACACTATAATTATCCATTCATCCTATGACGCTTTGGGAGCCGACCCTTTCAGCGTCAAGGGGCTTATCAAGGAATATGAAAGCTATGGAGTTTCTGCCCACTATCTTGTTGACCGGGGCGGAACGATCTATCGTCTGGTCGAGGAAAAAAACATTGCATATCATGCTGGAGTGAGTAGTTTGCCGGACGGCCGGACCAATGTTAATGAGACTTCTATCGGTATTGAGCTCATGAACACCAAGGATGGCAATTTTACCGATAAACAATATGATTCTCTCAATAATCTGCTAAAATATATAAAAGGGCGATATAAAATAAAATATGTTCTAGGCCATAGCCAAATAGCTCCTGGAAGAAAGGACGACCCCTGGAACTTTGACTGGAATAAAATGGATTAGGGTCTGTATAAAGTAAATAAGCACCACCCGTGGCTCTAACAGGTCTTCTGGTTCTGACTTATCTGTCCAGCCTAGTTTTTTTAGTAATTACTAAATTTCGCAGAGCTACAGGCGAAAATAATTATACAAGCCAGATTGATGAACATCAAGATTAAAATCGAGAAAAATATAATCAGTATTTTTCTCAAAAGTAACAATGATATTTTGGATAAGGTGGTTTTTCCAGAGGAGCGGAATTTAGCGGAGAAACTTCTGCCAAGCATCGATAAGCTTCTGAAAAAAAGCAAACTGGGAACAAAGGATATTGACAGAATGCAACTGGAAGCGGATATGGATGATTCTTATACAACTTATCGGATTGCCAAGTCCATAGCCGATTCTTTTAATTGGGCCAGGAAAAGGATTTGAAGCGTGCTCCGTAAATTAAACTTTATCGCCGAGGTGTTACCCGTGATGAAATTCGCTCTGAGCGTAAATTTCATTTTACGTTGTGGATAACTCAAGGATAAGTCTAATTTAGGAAAATCTCGAGAGATTTGGAAGTAAAAAAACGAAGGCTCAAATAAAGCAAAATATCCAAAAGTAGGCAAAATCACCCTTATTTCTCGTAGAAAAGTAAAATTAATACTTGCAAATATTTTTGGCTCATGTATAATGGTTCTATGTTTGTCAAGGGGGTTAAAATAGACTTGAATTAAATAATCTTATCATAATCTCATTCATCATTGCTTATTTCTAAGAAATTTAACGAAATAAGTAAGGAAGGAGAGTTGTTCGTATGCTTAAAGTCCAAAAGGAATTAAAGGTTAAAGATACCTTTAATTCAGAGTCTTCATTGTCCAAAAGAAAGTTCTTTAAATCGATGTCAATGGTCTCCCTGCCCAATCTGATTGAAACCCAGATAAATTCGTATGCTCATTTTTTGGAAAAAGGCCTGAGGGAACTTTTGAAGGAAATAAACCCCATTACTGATTTCACGGGGAAAGATTTGGAATTATTTTTTGAAGACTATTACCTGGATGAGCCGAAATATGACGAGGTAACGGCAAAAAACAAGAACATATCTTTTGAAGCGCCGCTCAGGTGCAAAGTCAAGCTGATCATCAAGAAGACCGGAGAAATAAAGGAGCAGGAAATTTATCTCGGTGACTTCCCCATCATGACAGAGCGGGGAACTTTCATCATCAACGGCGTCGAGCGCGTCGTAGTGAGCCAACTGATCAGAAGTCCGGGTGTTTTCTTCACCATGAATTACCAGAAAGGCAAGAAACTTTTCGGCGCGAAGATTATTCCTAACCGCGGGGCTTGGCTCGAAATCGACACGGATTTCGAGGGTGTTTTGTCGGTAAAAATAGATCGCAAAAGAAAGGTACCTGTCACATCTCTGCTCAGGGCTTTTGGATTTTCCACGGACAAAGAATTACTGAAACTTTTCCAGGAGGTCGATATCGGTGAAACGAAGCATATAGCAGAAACCATAACCAAGGATGCGGCGAAAAATCAAGGCGAAGGGTATAAAGAAGTTTATAAAAGAATTCGTCCCGGTGACTTTGCGACGGAAGATAACGCCAAGCAAATGATCAACGCGATGTTTTTTAATTTTGAACGTTATGATTTCGGGGATGTCGGAAGATACCGGCTGAACCAAAGGCTGGAAGTTGATTTTCCCCATACCGAAGAATATCGGGTGCTGCGCCGGGAAGATTTAATTGCAATAATAAAGGAAATCATAAAGCTTAACAATGATAAAGCGGCCCAGGCCGATGATATCGATCATTTGGGCAACCGAAGAGTGCGTTCCGTCGGCGAGCTCGTGCAGAATAAATTGCGCGTCGGGCTATCCAGAATGGTGCGCAACATTAAAGACCGGATGAGCACTTGCGACATTACTTTGGTTGTGCCCGGACAGCTGGTCAATTCGCGGCCAATCGCGGCGGCGATCAAGGAATTTTTTGCCAGCTCGCAATTATCCCAATTTATGGACCAAGTCAATCCGCTAGCAGAACTCGAACATAAACGAAGGCTTTCCGCCATGGGGCCGGGCGGCCTTACACGTGAACGGGCGGGTTTTGAAGTCAGAGATGTCCATCATTCTCATTACGGGAGGATTTGCCCAGTGGAAACTCCAGAAGGCCCGAACATCGGGCTGGTCGGCCACTTGGCCACATATGCAAAAGTCAATGAATACGGATTTTTGGAAACTCCTTATCTGAAAGTCTATAAGGAGATAGAAAACAGCGAAGAAAATATTTTGCACAAGATTTTGCGGGAAGACGTAGATGGAATAAAAACCGGAACAAAAATCGATGAAGCGGCGGCTAAGAAAATTTCCAAAAATAAAAAATACAAGACGATAAAGATCAACCCGTGGGTGAGTAAAGAAATCGCATATGTTAACGCAGCCAAAGAAGACAGAAAAAGTATCGCTCATGTCGGAGTCAGTGTGGATAAACATGGAAATATTTTAGAGCAGATCGTAGAAGCCAGGGTCAAAGGCAACGCGGCTGAGATTGAAGCCGAGAAACTAGATTATATGGATGTTTCAGCCAAGCAAATGATTTCCGTAGCCACTTCTCTTATCCCTTTTCTAGAACACGATGACGCCAACCGGGCGCTCATGGGTTCAAATATGCAACGCCAAGCGGTTTCGTGCGTCAAACCGCAAGCGCCACTGGTCGGCACCGGAATTGAAGATAAGGCCGCGGCTGATTCAGGACAAGTCGTAATCGCTTGCTTCGAAGGAGTTGTTACGGAAGTGGACAGCAATCATATTATTGTGAAAGAAGAAACTCCCGCCGGAGCCAAAAAACCTTTTTACAAAAGAGAATATCGGCTACAAAGTTTTGCCAAATCAAATGCCTTTACTTCCATGAACCAGATACCACGAGTGAATAAGGGGGATAAGGTAAAAAAGGGCCAGCTTTTAGCCGATGGCGCTTCCACCGATCACGGTGAACTATCGCTCGGACAAAATGTGCTGGTGGCTTTCATACCATGGGAAGGGTTCAACTATGAAGATGCCATCGTTATTTCCGAGCGCCTGGTCCAGGATGACCGCTACAGTTCGATTCACATCGAAGACTTTTCCATAGATGTGCGCGACACAAAACTCGGACCGGAAATGATAACGCGGGATATTCCCAACATCGGAGAAGAAAGATTGAAAAATCTGGATGAAACCGGAATTATTCGCATCGGAGCGGAAGTCAAATCGGGAGATATCCTGACTGGAAAAATTTCTCCCAAAGGCGAAGGGGACCTGACGAGCGAGGAACGATTACTGCGAGCTATTTTTGGAGAAAAATCCAGAGACGTTAAGGACAGTTCGCTTTATCTGCCGCACGGCGAATATGGAAAAGTAGTGGATATAAAAATATTTTCGCGGGAACAAGGCGATAAGCTTTCGACTGGCGTCATCCAGCAGATCCAGGTTTCAGTCGCGCAACTCAAAAAGATTTCTGTTGGAGATAAACTGGCCGGTCGGCACGGAAACAAAGGAGTTATTTCGAAAATTGCCACCGCGGAAGATATGCCTTATCTGCCGGACGGCACCCCGGTGGATATGATTTTAAATCCTTTGGGCGTGGCCAGCCGTATGAATATCGGGCAGATATTGGAAACTCATTTGGGCTGGGCAGCCTTAAAGCTTGGCTATAAAGCCGCTTCTCCGGCCCTGGAAGGAGTTACGGAGGCGCAGATACGGGAAGAGCTCAAGAGAGCCGCCTTGCCGGAAGATGGGAAAATAAGATTGGTAAATGGCAGAACCGGAGAATATTTTGATACTAAATCGACGGTGGGAGTTATGTATGTCATGAAACTGCATCATCTGGTGGACGACAAGATCCATATGCGCTCCATCGGACCCTATTCTTTGATCACTCAGCAACCTTTGGGGGGAAAAGCGCAATTTGGAGGACAGCGCTTTGGAGAAATGGAAGTCTGGGCGCTGGAAGGCTATGGAGCGGCTTATGCCCTCCAGGAAATGCTCACGATAAAATCAGATGATGTGATGGGTAGATCAAAAGCTTATGAATCAATTATTAAGGGTGAAGCGATAAAAAGCCCGAATATCCCGACCTCTTTTAATGTTTTGGTAAATGAATTAAAGGGTCTGGGTTTGGGCGTGGAACTGACTGGCGCGAAAAAAGAAATTGAAGGAGAGGAAAAAGATCCCAATCAGGAATAATTTTTGATTAAATTAGTTCAGTAATCAATATAAGTTATGGAATCAATTACCAGAGTTAGTGACTTTAACGGAGTTAAAATAAAACTGGCCAGTCCGGAAGAGATTTTGGAGTGGTCGCATGGAGAAGTCACCAAGCCCGAAACAATAAATTATCGGACTCAGCGTTACGAAAAAGACGGACTTTTTGACGAGAAAATATTCGGTCCTTCCAAGGACTGGGAGTGTTATTGCGGAAAATACAAGCGCATCAGGTATAAAGGAATCGTTTGCGACAAATGCGGAGTGGAAGTGACCAGATCGAGCGTCCGTCGGGAGAGAATGGGGCACATTAAGCTAGCGGTGCCGGTTTCCCATATTTGGTTTTTGAGAGGGGTTCCGTCCAAAATCGGCCTGGCTTTGAATATGAGCCCGCAAGAATTGGAGAAGATTATTTATTTTGCCAGCTATATTATTCTTGAGGTGGATGAAAAAGAGAGAGAAAGAGCCATCACGCAACTGGATCAGGAATTTAAAGCCAAGCAAAAAGAAATTGGCAAACTCGACGAGCAAAGCAAGGAGAAGAAGATGGAAGAGCTGAAGGCCATTTACAAAACTGCCAAAGAAGAACTTAAAAATCTTTCTAAACAGCGGATAATTTCCGAACTGGAATATTTTAATTTATCTTCCCGCTATGGACAAGTCTTCAAAGCTGGAATCGGAGCGGAAGCTATCCGAAAAATTTTAGAAAGCATCAATCTACAAGAGGAAATAAAGAAATTAAAAAAAGAATTGACCAGCGAAGAGTCGATAGACAGAAAAAAAATCCTAAAAAGAATCAAATTTTTCCAAGGATTTATCAATGCCGAATTGCAATTGAAGTGGATGATGCCGGCGGTTATTCCGGTTATTCCTCCGGATCTGCGACCTATGGTGGCTTTGGATGGAGGACGTTTCGCCACTTCCGATCTGAATGATTTATATCGCCGAATTATTAATCGCAATAACCGGCTAAAGCGGCTGATTGAAATCGGCGCGCCAGAAGTGATTACTCGAAACGAAAAAAGGATGCTGCAGGAAGCCGTGGACGCGCTTTTTGACAACAGCGCCCGTCGCGGGCAAGTCAGTGTGACGGCCTCAACCGGTCAGCGGAGAGCGCTTAGATCTCTGGCTGATACTCTCAAAGGCAAGCAAGGGCGTTTCCGGCAAAATCTTCTCGGAAAGAGGGTTGATTATTCAGGCCGTAGCGTTATCGTGGTCGGACCCAAATTGAAATTGCACCAATGCGGTATTCCCAAAAAAATGGCATTGGAACTTTTCAAGCCTTTTATCATCAACAAGCTGATTGAAAGAGAGCTGGCTTACAATGTGAGGAATGCCGGAAAAATGGTAGAGGCGGAACATGAAAAATCCTACGAAATCCTGGACGAAATAATTTCCCATCATTATGTAATGTTAAATCGTGCGCCAACCCTTCACCGTTTGAGCATCCAAGCTTTCCATCCGGTGCTTATCGAGGGAAAGGCTATCCAGGTTCATCCAATGGTTTGTTCGGCTTTTAATGCTGACTTCGATGGAGACCAAATGGCTGCGCACGTTCCGCTGACGGATAAAGCGCGTTGGGAATGTGAGAACCTCATGCTCAGCACCAAAAATCTTTTGAAACCGGCCAGCGGCGAACCAATTACCACTCCAACTCTGGATATGGTTTTAGGCTGTTATTATATTACCCATTTGGTGAGCGGAGCCAAGGGAGAAGGTAAATATTTTTATTCAGTCGATGAGGCGATTTTGGCCTATGAATTGGGACATGTTGATATACGGGCCAAAGTAAAAATTTCTTATAATGGCAAAGTCATTGAAACTTCTGTCGGGAGAATAAAGCTGAATGAAATTATCCCCGCGGAACTTAGATTTATCAATGAAGAAATGACGAAGAAAGAGCTAAAATCTCTGGTGGCTAAGGTCATTCAGACTGTCGGGTTGGATGGAACTGCTATTTTTGTCGACAAGATCAAAGACCTTGGCTTTGAGTCCGTGTCAAAATCCGGAATTAGCTGGGGCATGGGGGACCTGAAAACTCCGGAAAAGAAAAAAGAAATTTTGCGGGTAGCGAAAGAGCAGGTAGAAATTATAAAAAAACAGTATAATATGGGACTGCTGACCGAAGAAGAGAGAAAAGGGCAAGCAATCGAGATTTGGAACAATGCGAAAAATAAAATCACTGAGGCTCTGAGAGAATCCATAGACAAGGAAGGGCCGGTCTATGCCATGGTTTATTCTAAAGCCCGCGGCTCTGAAGCGGTGGTCGTGCAAATGGCCGGGATGAAAGGGCTCATGGCCGGTCCGACCGGAGAAACCATTGAGTTGCCGATCAAGAGCTGTTTCAAGGAAGGCCTGAATGTTTTGGAATATTTTATCTCTACGCACGGCGCCAGAAAGGGTATGGCCGATACTGCGCTCCGAACCGCCACGGCCGGCTATCTCACCAGAAGACTGGTAGATGTTTCTCAAGACGTTATAATTCAGGAAGAAGACTGTAAAGGCAAAGAAGGCGTTTATGTTTATAAAGAAGACTCTGATCGGATCGGCCAAAATTTTTACAACAGAATTGTGGGCCGTGTTCTTGCCGAGGACATTATCAACCCCAAAACGAAAGAAGTGGCGGTAAAGAAGGGTAGCTTGGTTTCCAAAGAACAGGGAAATGCAATTGAAAAATTGGTAATTGACAAAGCTAAAATCAGATCTTCCATAACTTGCAAAACCCGAAGAGGAATTTGTCAAAAATGCTACGGGATTGATCTAGGCAGGGGCGGGCTGGTGCAGATAGGGCAGGCGGTTGGAATCGTCGCCGCGCAGGCCATCGGCGAGCCGGGCACCCAGTTAACGATGCGGACTTTCCATGTCGGGGGCGTGGCCGGATCGGATATCACCCAAGGTTTGCCCCGCGTGGTTGAATTATTTGAAGCCAGACTGCCGAAAGGAGAAGCGGTAATCACTGAAATTGACGGAAAAGTCATTGACATTGAAAACGCGGATAAAATAATCAGCGTGAAGATCGAGACCCAAGATAAGAATAAAAAAGTTGTTGAATACGAAATTCCCGCTGGCAGCACCGTCAAGGTTTTCAAGGGAGAGCTTGTCGGGAAAGGTTCCAAGCTTAATGAAGGAAATATCGATCTCAAAAATCTCTACCGGATTCGGGGCCAGGAAGAAGTTCACCGGTATATAATCCGTGAAATTCAGGAAATTTACGCTTCCCAGGGAGAAGGCATCAATGACAAACATATTGAAATTATAATCAGGCAAATGTTCAGCCGGGTTAATGTAAGCGATCCGGGAGATACGACGCTTTTAATCGGAGATATAATTGAAAAAGATGAATTTGAAGAGGTAAACGAAAAAGTCAAAGCCAGCGGACAGCTTCTGGCCAAGGGCGAAAGGATGCTGCTTGGAATCACAAAGGTTGCACTGTCAACCGAAAGCTTTTTATCCGCTGCTTCCTTTCAGGAAACGGCCAGGATTCTCATCAATGCCGCCGTGGAAGGGAAAGAAGATAAACTGAGAGGACTCAAAGAGAATGTGATTTTGGGCAAACTTATCCCGGCGGGAACCGGGTTCAGGAGCAAAGAGTAAGACAAAAATAGCCCCCGTGCAGCGGGGGGTTATTTTTTGTGTTTTTTCGGGAACAAATTTGTGCTATTATATAAGTATGGAAAATAAAAAAAGAATAAGAGTGGTTTTGGTCGAGGACGACGAAGTGCTTGGCGCTATGTATGACGAAGCGCTAAGCCTGATGGGTTTTAGCGTCGGAATAGCCAAAAGCGGCCAAGAAGGACTGCGCCTGATTGAAGAAAACGAACCGGATATGGTGATTTTGGACATTGTGATGCCGGATGGAGACGGTTTTTTTGTCTTGAAAAAAATAAGAGAAAATCAAAAAACCAAAGATGTGCCGGTGATAATGCATACCAACTTATATAATGAAGCAGATAAAGCGGAAGCCATGAGGCTGGGTGCCAAAGAATATGTGATCAAAGCGCAAGTCACGCCGAAGCAACTGGCGGAAATTGTTAAAAAATATGTAAAAGCCTAACAGGAATATGCAAAAAGCCTATACCAATATCAAAGCAAAGATTGAAAAACTCCAGTCCGCCGGGGCTTCCGAAGTGACAATAAATTTTTATAAAACGGTTCTCATGCTCTGCGGGCATGTCATCGTTCTTACCCGGAGTTCCGGAGTTTCTTTCCCGCTCATTTTTCAGAGCCAAGGACCGCAATCAGTCAAGTTTTCTTACAAAAATTTTAAGAATTATCAGAGAAAAACCCGGCTGCTTTTTTTTCTCCTGGCGACTCTGCTGGTGATTCTGGTTAAAACACAATTTTAATGGGCAAAAAAAAATCCACGAGAGGCGGAAATAACAATTCCAACGAAGAAAAAAACGATAAACCGAAAAGTAGCACCAACAGTGACATCAAAAGAAGCGTTTCGGCTATTTTTTTATTCGCTTTGGCGCTTTTAATTTTGCTGGGATTTTTTGGGAAAGCCGGACCGGCGGGCGAATTCTTGAATAAAATTACCGGTACGCTAATCGGCTGGGCAAAATTCATTTTTCCGGTCTTTTTGGCGATCGCGGGAATTGTTTTACTGCTTCGGAAGGAGCCTGCTTTTTATATATCCAAATTGGCCGGGCTTCTGGTCGCTCTTGTAAGCTTGGCCGGATTTTTCCACTGGTTTTATGATATTGAGAACATGAAAGAGGCGGCGCTGGCGGGTTCCGGCGGAGGTTATGTCGGTTTTGCGGTGGCTTACGGCGCGGTCGGGTATCTGGAAAAAGCCGGAGGATTGGTAGTGATTCTGGCTTTATTTTTAGTGGGTGTCGTAGTCTCTCTCAATTTTCCCATTGTCCGTTTTCTCCATAAATTAAAAGAACTCAAAGAAAAAGAAGGACCTTTATTTGCCGACGACGAGCCAGAAGATATTCTAGCAGAAAGCGTAGTGGAAAATCCGGACGAAGATTTTCCGGCCGCGAAAATAGAAGCGGATGAAAATATCGAAAATATCGAATTTGTCGAGGGGGCGGACCGGTTTGTGGATGCAAAACTATTCAAAAAACTTTCTAGCAGCGTGGATTCCATAAAGAAAACATTTTCCAGAAAAACTATCAGAAATATAACGTCGGATGATCTAAGGGGCGACGATGGAGAATGGCAGTTCCCGCCCGTAGACCTCTTGGACAGGTCGGCTGGCGAAGCTGATCCAGGGGACAAAGACAGGACGGTGGCAATCATAATCAGAAAATTAAAAGATTTCGGCATCGGAGTCGAGCCGGGTGAAATAACAGTCGGTCCATCGGTTACTCAATATACTTTTCGTCCAGCGGTCGGAGTTAAAATTTCCCGGATTCTGGCTTTGCAAAATGATCTCGCACTTGCCTTGGCCGCCCGTTCCATAAGGATAGAAGCGCCGATACCTGGAAAGCCGCTGATCGGCATAGAAATTCCCAATCGGAAAACCACCAATGTTAATTTGCGGGATATTCTGGACAGCCGAGAGTTTGCTCAGAAGAAATCAAAACTTTCTATGGCTTTGGGCAAGGATATCAGCGGAAATTATATAGTGGAAGATCTGGGGAAAATGCCCCACCTGATGATTGCCGGAGCCACCGGAAAAGGTAAATCGGTTTGCATAAATTCCATCATTACCTCTCTTCTTTATCAAAATTCTCCGAAAGATTTGAAATTTATAATGGTGGATCCCAAACGCGTGGAGCTTTCTCTCTATAACAAAATACCCCATCTTTTGGCGGATGTGATAACCGACAGCAGTAAAGTAGTCACTGTTCTTAAGTGGGCGGTCGGAGAAATGGAGAGAAGATTCCGGTTGATGCAGGATATTTCCTCCCGGGACATAGCCTCGTATAATCTGCAAGTCGCCGCCGGACAAAAAAGGAAATATACCGATCTCGAATCGGGCGAGATAATGGAAGAAGAATTGGAAAAAATTCCGCATATCGTAATTGTCATTGACGAGATGGCCGATTTGATGGCAAGCCATGGCAAAGAAGTGGAAGGCGCTATCGTCAGGCTGGCGCAACTAGCCAGAGCTGTCGGGATCCACCTGATTGTTTCCACCCAGCGTCCGGAAGTCAGAGTAATAACCGGCCTTATCAAAGCCAATATCACCAATCGAATCGCATTTCAAGTCGGCTCCCAAATTGATTCTCGGACAATTTTTGATATGGCCGGAGCGGAAAAGCTGTTAGGCAACGGCGATATGCTTTATGTTTCAACCAATTCTTCCAAGCCCAAAAGGATCCAAGGTGCTTTTGTTACTGAAGCAGAGGTAAAAAAGGTGGTTAAATTTTTGCTTGACCAAAAGGAGGAACAAAAAGAAATCAGCGAAAAAATAATTTCCTCCTCCCAGTATGATTCTCCTTTGGAATTCAAGGGAGCCGAGGGCGATGAAAAAGAAAATGACACATATGAAGCGGCCAAACAAGAAGTGATCCGTTCGGGCAAGGCCTCGGCGACACTGCTTCAGCGCCGGATGAAAATAGGTTATCCCAAAGCGGCCAGGATCCTGGATATGCTGGAGGAAAAAGGTGTAATCGGCCCAGCGGACGGAGCCAAGCCAAGAGAAGTTTATGCGGCCAATCCGCCAGCCGGCGGACCGGAGGAAGCGATGAATTACGAGGATCCAATCCAGGACCAGACAGCGCGGGACAAATGGCAGATGTAGTAGGCAATAATTTTGAATTTTTGTTTTTGAATTTTATGAACGGATTTATCAAAAAAAGCATCGGGACTCTGACGCTGGGAGAAAAACTTAAAAAATTAAGAAGTGACAGGCGGATAAGTTTAAGCGAAGTTTCCAAGCACACCAGAATCCAGATCAAATATTTGGAATATTTAGAAGATGGCCGGTATGAAAAATTACCGGTGGATGTTTATACGCGGGGCTTTCTCAAAAATTACGCCGATTTTTTAGGCATCGACACCAATATTTTAGTCAGATTATACGAGAAAGAAAAAGGGATTAAAGATAATTTGGAGAAAAACAAAAACGGCGAACAAAACCAGGAACGCGCCAAGCCGTTAAGGATAAACCCCTTTGTCTTGACGCCCAAAATAATCACGATAAGCATCATAACCCTGCTAACATTAGGGGGTTTTTTTTATCTCTATAAAGAAGTTGGCTCTTTCGCCAGCGCCCCCAGCCTGGTGGTGTTAAGTCCGGAGCAAAATGCGTTTATTTCCGGCAACTCTGTCTTGGTGGAGGGAAGGACCGAAAAAGACGCCAACCTTTACATAAATGACCAGCCAATACTGGTAAACGATGAAGGAAAATTCAGGGAGGACCTAACCTTGCAAGCAGGAAATAATTTTATCAATGTTAAGGCGGTAAACAGATTTGAAAAAGAAACCATCCAAACTCTGACAGTCCAGTCAAATTACCAGAACGAGAGCGAGGAGAACAATTCGGAGAAGGCCAAAATAGAAAATGTCAGCCCGCAAAAAGAAATCGAGATTGAGCTCAAAGTTGATCCTGGCCCGGTTTGGGTAAATGTCGAAGCGGATGGAAATCTGGTTTTTAACGGAACCATGCTGTCGGGAGCGACGCAAAAATTCAGCGCGACGAGAAAAATTAGCATAAATTCCGGAAAAGGCAACGCCACCTTTGTAAAATTCAACGGCAAGGACATCGGAACCTTAGGGAATGATCCTAGCCCGATCCGGGGCGTTATATTTACTCCCGACACCAGCTACTAGACTAAATCGGTATTAGTGATATAATATCATCATAATCTCATAACCCACAATCTATAACCTGAAAACCAAAACCTCTTAAATCTAAATTTTATATATTTTAAGTTACAGGTTACAGGTTACAGGTTACAGGTTACAGGTTACAGAAAATTTATTATGAAAGAAGAAAGCGTAAAAAATATCGATACCGTGATGGATCAAATAAAAGAAAAGTTCGGTGAAGGCGTGATTATGAAGCTGGGAGAGGTGAAAAGGGTCAATGTGGAATCAATTCCAACCGGCTCGATCTCTTTGGACATCGCGCTGGGCATCGGGGGCATTCCCCGCGGCAGGGTGATTGAAGTATACGGTCCGGAATCTTCCGGTAAAACAACACTAACTCTCCACATCATCGCCAACGCCCAAAAAGCCAAAGGTGTTGCCGCTTTCATTGACGCGGAACACGCTTTGGATCCGGAATACGCGAAAAAAATTGGCGTGTCAATCAATAATCTTTTGATTTCCCAGCCGGATAACGGCGAACAGGCTTTGGATATTGTGGAAACTTTGGTCAACTCGGGAGCAATCAGTATCATTGTTGTGGACTCGGTGGCGGCGCTCGTGCCGAAAGCTGAAATTGAAGGCGAAATGGGAGATTCGCATATGGGGCGGCAAGCTCGGCTTATGTCGCAGGCTCTTCGCAAGCTCACGGCGATCGTGGCCAAAGCGAACTGCACGGTAATTTTCATCAACCAGATCAGAATGAAAATCGGAGTGGTCTTTGGCAACCCGGAAACGACTACCGGCGGAAACGCGCTCAAATTTTATTCATCCGTCAGGATCGAAGTGCGCCGCGCCGCGCAGATAAAAAAAGGGGAAGATATCGTCGGCAATCGCGTGAAAGTGAAGATCGTCAAAAACAAAGTCGCGCCGCCGTTCAAGACGACCGAAGTCGACATAATGTATAACGAAGGGATTTCCGCCTCGGGAGACTTGTTGGACACAGGAGTAAAATATGAAGTGATTGAGAAAAAAGGAAACTCGTATGCATTCAAAGAAATAAAATTAGGCGTTGGTAGAGAAGTTGCCAAAGTGGCGCTCAAAACTGATCCGAAATTAATGAAGGAAATTTCTACCGAAATTTTCAAAAAGGTCAGCGAAGCAGAAGAAGCGGCGGCGTAGACTTGACCCCGTAGTGAATTTTCGGCCGTCCCGCCAGTGGGACTTAAAAAATACCACAAAAATTATAAAATATTTTACCTTGCAGTATATCTGTCAGCTGCAGCTTAACATCTTTGCAAGAGCCGAAAATCTACTACGGGGTTGACTTGAGGGTGAAAATAGTGTATAATGGGTATACAAAGTAAAAAGCGGGTGAATGCCCGTTTTTTCTTTTTAATTATTAATTACCCCGCCTTGGCGGGGAAACACAAAAATATGGATGAGCCAAAGCACGAATGTCCGGAGTGCGAAAAGAGAGAACAGGAGGCCAAACAAGCCGAACAGACCGGGATAGAAATTCTGGTGGCGCTGATGCCTCTGATGACGCTCACGCTTTTCTCAAACTTGGGACTTTTCTAAAACTAAACCCCCACACCAACTTTTACAACGCAATCCGCAAATCATAAAGCGAACAAATCTCTTTATAAAATTCCTACCTTCTATCTTGTTTTGTAAAAGTTGGTGTAGGGGTAAATACAAATCTTCTTAAAAACCCCTTACGGGGTTTTTAAGTTTGTAATATTTTATCCACTTTCTTTGACAACAAAGGTTTTATCTTTTTTAACGCTCACTCGCTTGAATTTTCAGCATCGCATTTTGCAAGGCTGAAACGGTATGTTGGTTTAAATAAAAAAACCCGCACATAGCGAATGTGCGTAGGCAAATTCCAGCGGACGAGCGCAAAAATCACTCATCCCCTTTCCGGAGCGACGTCGTTTTAGTGATTTTAGCGAGTCCGCGGAAAGAATTTGCCACAAGCACGAGCCGGTGCGGCAGTTTCTTTCTATCCACTTTCTTTTACAGAAAAGAAAGTGGATAGAATAAGTTACGCCCGGCTGACGTATTCGCCCTTCTCCGTATTGACGATTATTTCATCCCCCTCATTCACAAAAAGCGGCGTGGAGATTTTGAGCCCCGTTTCGAGCGTGACCATCTTGCCGCCGGTGGAAACCGTGTTGCCTTTGACGCCGGGAGGAGCTTCGATGACTTTCAGTTTTATCTTGATCGGCAACTCTATGTTTATGGCGTTGCCGTTGTAATTGAGCACCGTCACTTCCGTTCCTTCAATCAAATAATTTACCGCCACGCCCAGACTTTCGGCAGAAAGAGTGAACTGTTCATAAGATTCCATATCCATAAAAGCAAAGCCCTGGTTTTCTTTGTATAAATACTGAGCCTTAGACTTTGTGATGTCGGCCTCATAAACTTTTTCCGAGCCCTGGAAAGTTTTTTCCAACACATTTCCCGTCAGCAGATTTTTGAGGCGGGTGCGCAAAACGGCACCGGCCCGGCCGGTTTTGGAATGTTCGTGGTAGAGAACAGCGTAGGGAATTTCTTCCCAAACGATATTTTTTCCTGACTTAATGTCGGCCATGTTTAACATATTTTTCTGTAATCTTAAGCATACAACATAAAACATTTGCAACTAAAATGTTACATGCTTTATGCTATACGCCACATGGTTTATTTAACAACGAAAGGAACCAGCGCCATGACGCGGGCTTTTTTGATGGCGTTGGACAGGATTCTCTGGTGCTTAGAGCAGGTTCCATGCCTTTTCGGCGGGTAAATTTTTCCCTGCGAATTCATAAATCGGCGGATAAGATAAGCGTCCTTGTAATCAATCTTATCTATTTTGCTTTGGCAAAAGAAACAAGATTTTTTTTCGGGTTTTGCTATGGTATTATTTTTGTAATTCATGATGATATGAATCTCGAATCTACTCTAATTTATTCTCGAATAATCTCTAATTCGTGATAATTAGCGAGTAAATTCGCGTTGATTAGCGATTTAAATCATTAAAACGGCACATCTTCTATTTTTACTTCGTCCGGTTCTTCGTCCAAGTTTATGGTTGGAATTTCTTCAGCGGCTACGGCCGGAGCGGACGGCGCGGCTGGGGAAGAAGCGCCAGGAGAAAATGATCCGCCGCCCTGCGGCTTGGATCCAAGTTGCATATTCTCCGCGACAACTTCCGTGACGTAGCGATTGGTTCCGTCTTTGGCGACGTATTTTCGGCTTTCCAGGCGGCCTTCAATGTAGGCTTCCTGACCCTTGGTCAGATATTGGCCGGCGATTTCGGCGAGTCTTCCCCAAAGAACGACATTGTGAAAAGATGTTTTTTCTTGCCGCTGTCCATTTTTGTCTTTCCAAAAGCGGTTATTGGCGAGACTGATAGAGGCTACGGATTGTCCGGATGCGGTGCTTCTGATTTCCGGATCGCGCGTAAGCCGTCCGACCAGGATAACTTTGTTGACGTTCATAAGTTTATATTAAATGTTTAAAATTTCTTCTAACTTTTTATCTATGTCTTCTTCTTGCGGAGCGGGTTTTTTCTCTTTAGCGGGTTCAGCTTTCTTTTCTTCTTCGGTGGTTTTTTTAATCTCGGCGGATCTTTCTTTTTCCTTGGCCAGACGCTCGCCGGCCTCTATTCTTTCTTCCCGTGATTTGAGTTCCGGAAGTTCTGACGCCCGGCTGATAAGAAAACGCAAGATGTCCGGTGAAAGGTTGAGCTTGCGAGTTATGGTTCGCAATTTTTCAGTGTCCTCCAGCTCAAATCTCTGCGCGATATAGGCGCCGTGAGTCTCGTGTTTGATCTGGTAAGACAGTTTTCTTTTTTCCACCGTTTCTTTCGGTTCAAAAACTCCGCCTTCCTCGGTGACGATTTTTGTAACCGATTCTCTTATTTTTGGCAGGTCCGCTTCTCTGGATCTGGCGACCAAATAGAATAATTCGTATTGCATTTAATTCACGTAACCCGTAACCCATAACCCGTAACCTAATTTATTTTAAAATCAGATTTTTGTAGGTTTTGGGCTCCAGGTTTTGGGTTATAGGATTAAAAAAGTCCCCAAAGAAAGCTCTCCTTGCGGATTATATTCTCTTATCTTACCGCGCCGAAGCAATAGCGTAGGCGGGTCGAGGGTCGCTTCCGTTAAAACTTCAGCGGACCAAAGCGAGAGAATCATGGGACTTTCTAGGTTGAATATAGTTTAGCAGACTATTTAGCGGAAGTCAACCCCGTAGTGAATTTTCGGTCGCCCCGCCGCGGCGGGGCTGAAAAAAATAAAAGCCGAAAATCTACTACGGGGTCAAGTTTAAATCTTAAATTCAATCACCCCAGTAGCAAAGCAGGGCTTGCTACGAGGCAGGCATCCCCATCAGATTTTGAATTCTACAACATCACCATCTT
Organism: Patescibacteria group bacterium; assembly: GCA_038063775.1. Taxonomy (GTDB): domain Bacteria; phylum Patescibacteriota; class Minisyncoccia; order Moranbacterales; family UBA2206; genus UM-FILTER-42-9. The sequence goes on along the minus strand of JBBTUK010000009.1, from coordinate 43,856 downwards.
GGACAATATAATCTTTCCCTTCTGTCCGGAGCGTTCCCAATTCGCGGGCCTTGCCCCAAGAGCCAGCCTCCAAAAGTTTATCCCACTGGATGACTTCGGCGCGGATGAATTTATCTTTGAAATCGTTGTGAATAGCCGTGCCGGCCAAAGGGGCTGAAGAGCCTTTTTTGATGGTCCAGGCGCGAGTTTCGTCTTCTCCAGTCGTAAGGAAGGTAATCAGTCCGAGCAGCTTGTAAGCTTCCACGATCAAAGAATCAATGTTGGATTTGATTCCCATTTCCGCCGCTTCTTCTTTTGACATTTCGATCAGCTCTTCTTCAATTTTAATATCTAAAATAACAAAGTTCTTTTTCGCTTTTAATTTTTCAGGAATTTTATAATAAACCCCGTTAAATAGCTCCGCACCGACTTCGTCGGATTTAACGGGGCAAGCATTATAAACATACAAAAACGGTTTTATAGTCAAAAGCGAAATTTCTCGCACGATTTGCTTGGTGTTTTCTTCCGCGTAGTCTAAGAAAGTTTCGTTAGCCAGTTTTCCCGCTTCCAAAGTTTCTTTGATTTTTTTTACCGCGCTCAATTGTTCTTGAGCGCTTTTTTTATTACCGCGCACCTCTTTTTCTAAGCGTACCAGTGTTTTCTGGACCGTCTCCAGATCAGCCAGAATCAGCTCCATATTGATTATTTCAATATCGTGTTCCGGATCAATCTTATTATGGACATGCGTGATAGTTTCATTTTCGAAAACCCGAACTACCTGGACAATAGCGTCCGTCTCGCGGATGTTGGCCAGAAATTTATTACCCAAGCCTTCGCCAAGAGACGCACCCTTAACCAGTCCGGCGATGTCCACAAATTCCACGATGGCCGGAATGATCTTGGCGGAATTCGACAACTTAGCAAGCTTTTCCAAGCGCGCATCAGGAACCTTAACAATGCCAACATTGGGTTCGATGGTGCAAAAGGGATAATTGTTGATGTCCACCGGGACCTTGGTCAGCGCCTTAAAAAGCGTTGATTTGCCGACATTGGGGAGCCCCACGATTCCTATTTTCATGAATTCTCTAGTAATTAATTACTAATATAATTTTCGCTTGTAATAGTTGTCCTGTCAATGATAAAATAATGTCATGCTGAACTTGGTTCAGCATCTAATTAGATTCCGGATCGAGTCCGGAATGACAAATAAATAAATATGAACGAACAAATTTTTAGGGCTTATGATGTCAGAGGAGTCTATCCTAACGAAATAAATGAAGCGGATGTTTACAGAATTGCCAAAGCCTATTTGGAATTTGTTAAGCCTACCGAAGTGGTTATTGGCTGCGATGTCAGGTTGTCATCAGCTACTTTGAAAAAAGCGGCCATTAAAGCCGTTACCGATTCCGGAATAAAAGTCATTGATATTGGAATAGTTTCGACCGACATGTTTTATTTTGCTGTTGCTAGCTATGGATATTCCGGGGGATTCACCATCACCGCGTCGCATAATCCCAAAGAATATAACGGGATGAAATTCGTTCGCGAAGGATCAAGGCCAATTTCTTCGGATACCGGGCTGTTTGAAATCAGAGATATCGCCAAAAACTATGAAACACGAAACGAAGATTATGAATTAAATGAACAAGAAAAGAAATTAATTGAAGAGCGGGATATTTTGGAAGAATATGTTGTTAAAGTAAAAACTTTTGCCGATTTTTCAAAGTTTAAAAAATTCAAAATTGTCGCCAACACGAATTTTGGAATGGCCGGGAAAGCTTTGGAAAAAATTTTAGAGGGGACACAAACGGAAATAATAAAAATGAATTTTGAGCCAGACGGAAATTTTCCCAAAGGACGGCCGGATCCACTGATTCCGGAAAACCGGGAAGAAATTTCCAAGCTAGTGGTTGAAAACGGAGCGGATTTCGGAGTGGCTTGGGATGCCGACGCGGACCGCTGCTTCTTTTTCACGGAGAAGGGAGAGTTTATTGAAGGGTATTTTATCACGGCGCTTCTGGCTAAAATATTTCTCGAGAGATTTCCCGGCTCCGCAATTCTTCACGATCCAAGGTTAACCTGGGCCGTTGAAGACATTGTAAAGGAAAATGGCGGAACCACCATAGTCAATAAAGCCGGGCATGCCTTTATCAAAGAAAGAATGAGAGGCGAGGATACTGTTTTCGGCGGTGAAATGAGCGGCCATTATTATTTCCGTGATTATTTTTATTGTGACAATGGTATGATTCCGCTGGCTTTGATGCTGGAATTTTTGTCAACGCAAAATAGGACACTCTCGGAAATTATGAATGAAATGTTTTGGCAAAAATATTTTGTAAGCGGGGAAATAAATAATGAAGTAACAGATGTCCAAGCAGTTTTAGCAAAAGCCAAGGAAAAATATGATGATGGAGTCCTGAATGAAATTGACGGAGTTTCCATTGACTATCCAGCGTGGAGGTTTAATCTTCGCGGGTCCAACACCGAGCCGGTGATCCGCTTGAATGTAGAAGCCAAAACAAAAAAGCTCATGGAAGAGAAACGCGATGAGCTTTTGATCTTAGTGCGGGGATAAAAATTTTACAAAATAAATCCAACTTTATTTTTTACTTCTTCCAGTTTTTTATTAGCCAGCGGACGAACTTTTTCCGCGCCTTCCCGGAGGATTTTTAGAACTTCTTCGTCCGAGAGAGCGTTATATTTTTCCTGAAAAGGTTTCAGGAAATTTATAATTACTTCAGCTAAGTCAGTTTTAAATTCAGAGTATCCTTTGTCTTTATATAATTTTTCAATTTCCTGCGGTTTTTTGTCGGACAAGAGAGAATAGATATTTATCAAATTCTTAAGTGCCGGTTTATCATCAGCATATTTTATTTCGGTTCCGGAGTCAGTCACGGCCTTTTTGATTTTTCTGCGCACCGCTTCTTCGGAATCCGTAAGGGCGATGTAATTGTATTCCGACTCGGCCGACTTGCTCATTTTTTTAGCTGGATCATCCAGTCCCATAATCCTCCCGCCGACGCCAAGGCTTTGGCGGGCAAGCATTCCTTCATTTTCCATATAATAAGCTTTGGGAATCACAAATGTTTCGCCGAAACGAGTATTAAATCTTTTGGCCAATGTCCTGGTTATTTCAATGTGTTGCAGCTGGTCTTCGCCGACCGGGACGACTTGCGTATCGTAAAGAAGAATATCGGCGGCCATCAGCACTGGGTAATCGAACAGTCCCATACCAACGCCCTCTTTATTCTTGGCCGATTTATCCTTGAATTGGGTCATTCGTTCCATTTCGGAAATCTTGGCCAAAGTATTCAAAATCCACGCCAACTCCGCGTGTTCGGGGACATGCGATTGGATGAAAATCGCCGATTTTTTGGGGTCTATGCCGGCGGCCAAATATATTTTGGCCACTTCGATGATTTTTTTCTTGAGTTCCTCCGGATCTTGCGGAACAGTAATGGCGTGGAGATCCACCACGCAAAAAATAGAGTCATACTCGTTTTGAAGCTTGACCCAGTTTTTGATGGCCCCAAGGTAATTGCCCAGGTGCAAGTTGCCTGACGGCTGAATGCCGGAAAAAATCCTTTTCATACCCAGTAGTAGAATTTTGACTTAAATAATATAAAAATTTCCTCCCGGAGGAAATTGGTCAAAATTTCACTACCGGGCATATATATAAACTATCATCAAAATGCTTATTCTGGCAAATTATTGTATAATATAAGCATCACTATGCAAGAAAAAAATAACAAAAAAATCGCGGAAAAGCTTGATAACCAAAAGTTTTTTATTGCCGCTCTAGCGGTTTTGGTTGTTTTGAATCTGTTCACAATATTCTATTTTACCCAGATCAAGGACGGCTCTAAAAAGCAAACAGAAGAAACGGAAGACAAATTTCAACTTCTGAATCCGGCTAGAAAATCAGTAAACCAGAAAGACCTGATCATAAACATCCAGCCGCTTCGGGACGAGCTGAATAAATACGAAGGCCAAAAAGATATATCTATCTATTTCGAATATTTGCCGACCGGCGCCAATATCTCCATCAACAAGGACGCGCAATTCTGGCCGGCGAGCCTCCTCAAATTGCCGGTGGCCATGGCGGTGGCCAAAAAGATTGAAAAGGGCGAATGGAAATGGGACAATAAACTGGTTCTGATGGCGGCCGACAAGGAAGAAAGCTTCGGAACTCTCTTCAAGGAGCCGACTGGCTCGATCTTTACCATCGAAGATCTGGTCCGCCGCGCTTTGGTGGATTCCGACAACACGGCCAACTTTATCCTGGTGAGAAATCTGGAAACCAGGGAAATCTACGATGTTTACGAACATCTCGGAGCCGGTGATTTTTTCTCAGCGGGAGGAGAAATCGGGGCGAAAAAATACTCGGCTAATTTCCGGGCGCTTTATAATTCTTCATATCTGTCAGAGGAGAGTTCCCAAAAGCTCCTGGCTTATCTTTCGGAAACCCGATTTGACGAATATCTCAAAGGCGGATTGCCGGAGGGCACGGTCTATGCCCACAAAATCGGCGTCGCCGAGGACAAAAATGTGTATATGGATTCGGGCATCATTTACGCTCCGAACCGGCCGTACATCTTGACCGTAATGGTAAGCGGGAGGGACAAACGAGAGGCGGAAGACCTGATGAAAAAAATATCCGAACAAGTCTTCAATTATGTAAGCGGCTACAGCGAAAATTAAGCATCATGGGCAAACGAAGCGGAAAAATATTCAGATTCCTGGTAGTATTTCTGGTAATTACAGGACTGGTTTTTTCCAACGCCTCTTTTTATCTCGTAAAGACCCTGGTAGATTCCTACATCAGCACCCGGGGAATCGTGGACAGAATTTGGCTTACGCAAAAAGATAGCGGTTCGGACATCGTGGATAAATACGCGTCTATCCGGGATTTGCCGGAAAAGTTAAGGATTCACACCGCTCTGGCGGCAGTATCCTATGTGGGAGGCCAGGTGGGCAGCTCTGCCGGTGTTAGCGGCAACACGACGGTTAATTTTTCGCTCACCAACGGCAGTGCTTCAACGCCAGCGGCCGACGATCTGGTCATTGTCGCGTTTTCCAATGGGGACACAGCCAACAAGGCGCTGACGATCAATAATAGTGGGGGAACGGCCTACACACTGGCCGGGTCGGAGCTGTATCAGAACGACTCTTACGACTCAAATCTCCGAGTGGCGTATCGGTTTATGCCGGGGACGCCGGAAACCTCGGTGATTCTCGCGGGCGGCGACGCGTCTGGCGGCCGCGCCTGGTCTGTTCATGTGTTCCGGAATGTTGATGCAGGCACGCCCCTTGATGTCGCGGCAGTCACTGCCGGAGCGATAAATACTCGGGTTGTAAATCCGGGGGCGATTACGCCCACTTCCTCCGGAGCGTGGATTTATGTAGCCGGCGCCGGATCCGGCTCAACGGGCGGCAATTACACCGCGTCATATCTCACTGATTTCCGCGCGGCAAATGGGAATGACACCCAAGACGGCATGGTCGGAGCCGGGTATACGACCTGGTCTTCCGGCGCCTATGATCCGGCGGCATTTGCCGGTGGGGGCACGACCACCACAAGCGATTCGTGGACGGCGGTCACCTTGGCTTTAAGACCTTATGCAGATACTCCGCCGACCGTCACGGTGGATAATCCAGCCTCGGACACGGACGTAGCGGACGGAGGCAATTACCAGATCCAATATGACTTGGCCGACGCGGGAACCGCTACCGCCGATTTTTACTATGAAACGGACGGCAACGGAGCCGGGGGCACGGCCATCTCAAGCTGTCAAAACCAAATTGAGGGAACCAACGCAACATGTTCCTTCAGCCCTCTTGGCGAGGGCATGAGTCTCAGTACGTATTACTATATTTATGGCGTGGCCAATGACGGAGTGAATCCGGATGTCGTTGATGTTTCAACCGGCCGGATCCGGATCAACGACGCGCCGACTTTAACTGTCACTCAGCCTGACGGCACCGGTGATACCATCGCCCAGGACGGCACTTATAATTACATAACTTACAATCTGGCCGACACCGACAGCACGGTTACCGTGGATTTCTATTACGACACGGATGGTACGGGGCTCAACGGCACTTCCATTGCCGCCTGCCAGAACCAGGGCGAAGCCTCGGGCGGCACTTGCGCCTGGAACACGACCGGCGTCTCGCCCGGCACTTATTATATTTACGGCCGGGATGTCAATGACACGGTCAACACTGAAGTCAGCGACTATTCACCGGGAGTGGTGACCATCAACGCCCGGCCGACGCTCACCGTCAGCCAGCCGGATGGGGTGAGTGACAGCGTGCCCATCGGCACTCTGTATAACATCACTTATGATTTGGCTGATTCTGACAACATCGTTAACGCGGTCTTTTATTGGGATTCCAATGGTTCGGGTCTGGACGGTACGGCCATTACGGGTGCTTGCGCCTCGGCGGGCGAAGGCACGGGAGCGACTTGTTCCTGGGATACGGCCGGCATGTCGGCGGGCAGCTATTATGTCTACGGCTTGGTCAGTGACGGAGTGAATTCCCAAGTGAATGATTATTCTTCCGGGACCATCACGCTTTCTGCGGGTACGCTGTCAGTGGACATCGTGGATTCGGGCGGTACACCGGTGGGCAGTCCGTCCGTTTCTTTTTCCGCCGAAACGTTCGACTGGGTGGGACAGACCTCCGCTGGAACGCTCGGCGTGGCCAGCCAGAAAATTCGATTGACCAATACTACAGCTAATGGAAACTGGAACCTTACGATTGCAGCGACCGGCGGCGCCTCGACTCTTTGGCAAGGCGCAACCTATAATTATGATTTCAATGACACGGCGGCTAACGGCCGGCTAAGGGTGGATCCCAGCGCGGGAACAATAACGCCGGAGGGGGGTTGCGGCGCCGTCTCACCATCCAAAGGATCAGCTGCCTATTTTGACGCGGGCAACAGTGTAACTCTTCTAACGTCCACCACCTCCTTTGGCTGTTACTGGGACTTTACGGGCGTGGCGCTGACCCAGGATATACCGGCCCAGCAACAAGCGGACAGCTATTCCATTGGTATGACGCTAACGGCCACTTGACCCCGCACTAACTTTCGTTATTGTATGCATTATTTTTATGTCCTGAGAAATGAGCGCAAGGAGCTATACTATGGATATAGTAGTAACTTGCGGAAAAGACTTTTTGACCACAATGAGGGAAATTCTTTTTCTACAAAAGGACACATCTGGAAACTCATGTATTATGAAGCGTATTTATCCGAGTGGGACGCAAAAGAAAGAGAAAAGCAAATAAAGCAATTTGGACAAGCCTGGGCGCAATTAAGAAGAAGAATCAAAAAGTCTTTGAACGAAAGTTAGTGCGGGGTTGACACAATCCTTGATATCGTGTATAATGGTATTACAATAGCTTAAAAAGGGGATAAAACGACATAGACGACAATAAAGGGGCTATCTAGGGTGAATTCTCGGGGTGAGGATTCATTTTTTGTTTTGCTAAAGCTAAGAAGTGGCTTAAAAGCGAAAAAAGCTTTGTTTAAAGCAAATTTTAAATAATTACATCAAAAATATGAAAACAAAAATCAGAAAAATGGCTAAAATAGGCCAAAAATCGCTTGTTCTGGCACTGATCTTCGTATTCTTGGTCGGAATACAAGTCTTCGCCAGCAACTCATCCACTTTTAATCAGACGATCAACGCCGGTTCTTTGAGCGTTGATGTCGTGGACGCGGCGGGCACCACAGTAGCCAGTCCGGCTATTTCCCTGGGAGCGAAAACCTTCAGTTTTAGCACCCAGGACGCCACCGGGCAGTTCGGCACTTCGGCCGAAAGAGTCCGGGCTTCCAATCCGACAACGACAGCAATCTGGACGGCTAATTTAGCCGCCAGCGCCACAACCGCCACGTGGACAACCGGGACGGCTTATTACGATTTCAATGACGGTTCGGGATACACGGACGGAGCGGACACTGATTCTTACGGCGGGCAGATGACGGTCAATCCGAGTACGGGTTCCATAACCGGAGTTTCCGGATGCGCTACAACCAATGTTTCCTTGGGAACTAGCGATTCTTTCGTGGAAGGCACGACTAATAGCATTGACATCATGTCGGCGGCGGCCGGCGCGGCCACTACCTGCCGCTGGGATTTCATCGGCGCGGCTGACAACATTACCCAAAAACTGCCTGCTTCCCAGGCGGCCGGCAGCTATTCCATAACTATGGTCCTGTCTATTTCATAAGCAAAATCAGGCGATTTAATTATTACAAAACAAACATGCGTAAATTAATAACTGTTATTTCGCTGGTGTTTGCGGTTTCTGTCCTGACTGGAGTTCTGGCGGCACTAGCTTCCGACACGACCGAATTTTCCCAATCCATAACCGGCTCTCTGGATGTGCAAATCGTAGACGCTAGTGGAAATACAGTAACTAGCCCTGGCGTGGCTTTTCCCTCCAAGGCTTTTTCCATGACTTATCAAGCCTCGGCGGCCACGCTAGGCACCTCCAGCGAACGGATGCGCATTACCAATCCCAGCGGGACGACCGATACCTGGACGCTCAATATCGCGGCTACCAGCGGAGCGACTGCCGCTTGGTCCAATGGAACAAATTACTATGATTATAACGATTCCACGGCCAGCGCCGGGGATGGAGTGGATACGGATTCTTATGGCGGACAAATGACCATTGATCCGAGCGTGGGAACCATCGCGGGCGTCGGCGGAACGGCTACAACCAATGTTTCCAAGGGGACAAGCGATGCTTTCGTGGAAGGATCAGTGAGTAGCATTGATCTGATGACGGCCGCGGCCGGAGCTCCAAAGCCCGGACAATGGGATCTGACCGGCACCAGCCTGTCGCAAACCATTCCGGGAGCCCAAACCACGGGAAGCTACACCTTAAACATGACTTTGACAGCGACCTAAAATAATTGAAAAACTTTGATTTTAATAACTGATACGCATTAGCGTATCAGTTTTATTATTATGCCGGATTGTGGTATAATTTAGAAAATTAAAAAAACATAAAACAGATGAAAATAAAAATAAAAGTTTTTTTAACGATTTTGTGCCTATCAGCCTTATTCGCGCTGGCCGGAACCGACCAGGCCCGGGCCATTGAATACGGAATGCTCGGCGGGAAACCGGCCAATCCGGATCCGAACGTGGAAAACAGCGCTTCCTGGTTCATTTATAAATTAAATCCAGGGGAAGCGAAGGAAGACTTGCTGGAAGTGAATAATCTTTTCTCGGAGTCCTGGAAAGCTCTGATATACGCGGCGGATACGACGCCGAGCTCCAGCGGCGGTTTCGCCCTGAAGCAATTCAGCGAACCAAAACTGGAAGTCGGTTCCTGGGTAAGCTTTTATCCCGCTCCGCTGCCGGAATTTTTCCAGGGACTTTTTAAAAGGAAAGACAAGAAAATATTGGAAGTTTGCCGCTTGAGCCGGGAGGAGATTCAGGACGAATTTGATGTTCAAAATAAAAAAGTAAAAATAAAGCCGAAAGTCGAAGAAACGCAATTTCAGGAGCTGGAAAAATGGTGCGCCGGCGTTGAATCAGTGGAAAAAGAAATGGCGTCCAAGGAAAAACTGTTCATCCCTTTTGTTATCAGGGTTCCGAAGGAAGTTGATGTCGGCGAACACACGGGAGGGGTCCTAATCCAAAAAGTGGAACCGGAAACGCAAAAGGCGGAAACCGGTTCAGCCATAAAACTGACGACCCGGGTGGGCGTCCGAATCTATGAAACGGTGCCCGGAGAAATCATAAAAAAACTGACGCTGGGAGATTTTAAGGTTATCAAAAATTTCAAGGAGTTCAGCTTTGCCGACTGGTTCGGTGATCCGAAGAGGCCCCAGGAATATCTGGTCCAATCTTCGGTCAAAAATGACGGCAATGTCAGCATTGAGCAGGAAAATATCATCCATGTCAAAGACTTGCTGTTCGGAAAAAGAAGCGAGGATGTAAGCCGGAAATTCCAGGTGCTGAAAAAAGACAGCTTCATTTCCAACTATTCCTGGCACAATCCCCGTTTCGGCCGTTTTTCTTTCGCGACGGAAATGAAATACGAAGATGCTGGCGGTCAGGAAGTGGCGGTAGTCGGACCCGAAATAAAAATATGGGTCATTCCCTGGCGAGAGATGGCCATCGCATCCGTTCTGTTTTTGTTGGCTTTTGCGGCATATGAGGCCTGGAGACTTTATCATAAGAAGAAATACGGCGGCATCGGCTGGGTTCCTTATGCCGTGCAAAAAGGCGAGGACGTTGTGGGGTTAGCCCTGCAGAACAATGTTAATTGGAAAGTTTTAGTGAAGGTTAATAAGTTAAAAGCCCCATATTCCTTAGAAACGGGACGGACAATATTGATTCCGCCTCTGGACGGCGTTTCTCCGATTAACGAAGCAATGCTGGAGAAAAAAGTGGAGAACTTATTAATAGAAAAAGAACCAGAGGATATTTTACCGGCCGAAGAGGCTCCGATTGAAGAAGCAGTTCAAAAAGTGATTGAAAAAGAAAAAATAGAAAATGAAGGCAAAAAAATCAAAGCCGAACCGGTGAAAAAAGAGGAAATTTACGGCGAAAAAACCGGTCCGGCCGGCGAAGAGCCCGCCCAAAAAAAGAAGAGCAAGGAAGAATTTATCGCGAAGCTGGCCAGGAGGGAAGTATCCGAGGAAAAAGAAGAAATAGTTGAGGAGAAAAGTTTTCTCTGGAAAAAACTAGGCTGGATCATTCCGGGAGCAATTTTTTTGGCGATTGCGATCTGGGGAGTCGTGGCATTCTTGGGAAAAAACGGAAAAGAAGAAATTGTGATCCAGGAAAAAATTCCTCCCATTTCAATAGGCAATAATTCAGAGGATGCGAATAAAAATCAAGCCGCTGAAGAGGAGAAAAATACTGCCGATCAGAACGCCTCTCTTGGAAATAATGATACAAAGGCGAAGATCAGCCTCATAGTTCTAAATGGCGGAGCATCGGAAGGGGCGGCCGGAAAAATAAAAGATATTCTCGTGAGCGGAGGATATTCTAAGGCAGAGGCCAAAAATGCTCTGGCCAGCGATCATTCGGGAGCGGCAGTGTACTATAAGGATGACAGCTTGAAAGAAACGGCGGAAGCTATCAAAGAAGTAATCAGCGGACAAAAGATAGACGCGTTGGTTAAGAAAGCGGCCACCATGGAACAAAAAAGCGCCGATGTCGTGGTAATGCTGGGAAAATAATCAAAATTAAAAAGGTATCCGCCCAAGGCGGATCAGCCTTAGGCTGAAAATGCGGGTGAACTTAAAAAGCAGAAAACTTATTTTAAGCGGGACGGTTCTGGCCGCTTTTATTATTAATCTCTTTACGTTTAAAGCAGCGCAAGCCCAAAATATTAATTTCAGCCAAGCCATCCTTCCTGTGAGATTCGTTTATCTGGACCAGGGCAGGGAGATAAAAGATATTTGGAGCAACATTACGGAAACTGACGGCCAGTATATGATAAAGTTTTTTGATTCCAAGCTGAAAACGGAAATCAGCGCCAGCGACAAAATTTTCAGCGATTACCAAAAAATTATCAGTTTGAACGCCGGCGAGATATCGAGCAAAAAAAGTTTAACTATTGATTTCGTAAAAAATAACGGGCTTCTCGAAGAAGTGAGAACCTATACCTAATGGACAAAAAAGATTTTCTCAAACAAAAAAAAACAGTCAAAAAACTCATAATCTTATCCGGGTTCTTGGCAATGATATTGATTCACCTCGTTTTGTTTTATGTCATTCTGGGCAAGCATCTTAGTTTTGCTTATGCCGCGGAAACAGTCAGATTCCGGCAGGAGATAACGCCTTTTAATCCGATAGAAAAAACCGAACCGGCGGAAGAAGAAGAGGAGGAATCGGATGAGGCTGATCTAAAAAATTCAGATTACAGAATCATTGTCGCGATCCAGGATCCGGCGCAGGCGGAAAGAGAAAAGTTAATTGAAAAGCAAAAAAGAAACAATCGTCTGACAAGTCCCATAATATTTTTTTCCGGCACCGTTCTCTATCCGAATTCGGAAGTTTTTTTGGAAATCCATTCCGAGGGATTTTTTTCATCAACTTTTAGCGACAGTCGGGGAAACTGGACCTGGACGAATTACGGCCAACCGCTGGAAAACGGAGAGCATTCAATTGAGGCGTATAATTTTTCACCTTTTGAGATTTCAGGCAAACGCGATGTTTTCACACAGAAATATTATTTTACCGTGGAGGCGGACAAAAACATAGGCAGGCCGGCGAATCTATCCCTCAATGAATCATACTATCAAGAATCACCGGGCGACAACGATCTGGGGGACCGACTTATGGAAAAAACGGCCGGAAATACCTATCTTTTCAATGCAGTTCTGCTGAACAAAAAAGAATTCAATCCCGGTGATAAGCTGGATATGCAGCTTATTTTTACTCCCCTGGGGAGCGGCTCGCCGGCTGAAGCAAAAATAAACTACAGCCTGTATGCCTATGAGTGGAACAGTTCTTTGAGCAAAGAGGAGGAAAAACTGATTTCCCAATTTTCAGATAAAATACTTTTGGACAACGGAGGCTCTTTTCTCAAAAGGATTGACCTGCAAAACCGAGTAATTTCCGGAAAATATCTGTTAAAAGTAGTCCCGCAAATCGGACAGGACAAATATGTCCAAGCCGTCACATTCAACACGGTTGACCGGCCGGTCATTCAAATAGGCGGCACCGTAATAACGGAGGAAAAATTCTCCAAGACGGTTATTTTTGATATCTCCTTCATACTTCTGCTTTTCATCGCCATGATATTCATTGTCATTTTGGAATACAAGAGGTTCTTGTCTTACCGGCCGATTGATGAAAACGTTTTGAGGGAAAAAGGATTTTTAATAAGCAATTAAAATAAAAATATATGCCGAGCAAAATTGAGTTATTTTTTGATCTGTTGAATTTGACTATAGCCATTTTTGCCAACGTAGTCATGGTGAAGCTGGTATTGCGCACAGAAAAAGGGCTGGATGCCGCTTTTAAATTTTTTTTCTTGTGCGGCTTCGTTCTCTTAGTAGCCTCGTTTGTCCAAATAAATAAATATTTCAATATTATTTCACTAGATTTTTCCAATCAAATTTTCTATACTTCCCGGGTTTTCGCCCTCTTTTTCTTCGCCTCCGGAGGTTACGTGATGCTCAAAGTCATAACTAAAGCGTCAAAGTGACCGATGAAAAACCACCCCGTTTCGGCGGCGGGTTTTAAATTTATTTTTTTAAACTTCTATTACGACGAGCAGTATCAAGAGCCTTCTTTGAGTTTTTTGATGTAAATAAAATAACATTTTTGTACATGCTTTGGCAAATTGCGCAGTAAATTGTATACTGAATGCAATTAAGCTAAAACAAAAAAATGGCAAGTAAAAATAATATTGATATCAAAAAGGAGAATATGGGCGAAGAAACAAAAGGCTCTGAAGAAAATTGGGAACCGGTTCCGATGGAAAAAATCGGAAGCAAGGAATTTTATCAAGGAGAGAGGATAATCGAAGACATAGTGCTTCCCGGTGAAAGGAAAACTATAAAAGTTGAAAAGGTGAAGAAGGAAGAAATATACAAGGATAAAATAAAAAAGCAAGAGACTTTTATTGCCAGCTTGGGCAGGAAAAAAACGGAGGAAGAAAAACCGGCGAACAGCCAGCTGGAATATGTGGAAGGAAAAACCTCTCTCGGTAAAAAAATATTTTTCGCAGTTTTGAGTTTGATTGTTCTAGGCGCGCTCATTGGTGGCGGATATCTCTGGCGGCTAAAAAAACCAGCGGCCAATCCGGCCGGTGAAAAGGAAAACGAGGTCGTTATTCCGGTCAATCAGGAAGCTGCTTCGGACAATTCTGCCGAAGAAAAAAATACCATCGAAAACAATCAAATAGCGGAAGTCGCGCCGGCGGCTCTAGGCGTGAAAGTTTTGAACGCGGGAGCGGCGGCGGGCAGCGCCGGCAGAATCAAGACCTTGTTAGCCGGACAGGGGTATGTCAAAACTGAGGCGGGCAACGGGCAAGGAGAAAATGTAATCGGTGCAACTGTTTATTATAAAGGCGAACAATTCAAAAAGCCGGCCGAAGCACTGAAGGAAATTTTAGCTGCCGGTAAAATAAAGGCCGAAGTTAAGGAAGCGCTGACCGCTGAACAGCAAAGTGCGGATGTTGTGGTAATATTGGGCAAGTAAATCCAAATAGAAAATCCTCTGCCTTGGCGGGGGATTTTCTAATTCTTTTTTATACTTCAATCACAACGGGCAGGATCACCCCGTAAAGTCGCCAGGGGCGACCACGGGGCAAGTCGGTCTTCTATACTTCTATTACGACTGGAAGAATCATGGGTCTCCTTTGGGTCTTTTGGTAGAGGAATGAGCCCACCGTTTCGCGGATGTTGTTTTTCACATAATCCCAATTGACCGCTGCCCCTTTCGAAGTTTTTTGGGCGATGATCTCTTCCACTTTTTTCTTGGTGGCGTTCACCAGATCAAAGTTCTCCTTGACAAAGATGAATCCGCGGGAAGTGACTTGAGGTTTGCCGATAATCTTTTTGGTCTTGCCGTCAATGATGACGATGATGGTGAACATACCGTCTTTGGCCAAGACTTGCCGGTCGCGCAAGACCACTTGTCCGATGTCGCCCACCCCCAAGCCGTCCACCATAATTTGATTAGTCGGCACTTTTTCTTCGGTGATTTTCCCGTTGCCGCGGTAATCAAATTCGATCACTCGTCCGTTTTCGCCGATCAGGATGTTTTTCGGATCCAAGCCAACCGAGATGCCGAGTTCCCCGTGGAGTTTCAGCATATAATAATTTCCGTGGATAGGAATGAGATATTTCGGGCGGATCAAATTGATCATCATTTTCAAATCTTCCTGACGGGCGTGTCCGCCGGCGTGAACATCCATCATTTTGTAATGGATGACCTTGGCATCTTTCCGGTAGAGCGTGTCCATAATGGACTGCACCGTTCTTTCGTTTCCAGGAATGACCGAGGAAGACAAAATGAAAGTGTCGCCTTTTTTGACTTTGACAAAGCGGTGTTCACCGTTGATGATGCGCATCAGCACCGCGTTGGCTTCACCCTGCGCTCCGGTGCAAAGAATCGCTATTTTGCTTTCCGGATAATCGCCAATCTTGTTTATCGGGATCAAGGTGCCTTTTCTGGCTTGGAGATAACCGAGATTTTTGGCGATTTCGACATTCGTGCGCATAGAATAGCCGTCAACGGCGACTTTGCGTCCGTGTTTTTCCGCCGCTGTCACGACCGATTGGATGCGGCTGATGAGCGCGGCGAAGGTGGCGATGATGAGTCGACCTTCCGTGCGTTCGAATATCTCGTCCAAAGTCTTGGCGATTTTTGATTCGGAAAGGGAATAGCCGGGAGTCTTGGAATCGGTTGAATCCGACATCAAAGCCAGAACATTCTCGCTGCCGAGCCGGGCGATTTTGGCGACATCGGCTGGATCGTCGGAAACCGGTGAATGATCAAACTTGAAGTCACCGGTGTGGATGACGGTGCCAACCGGCGTGGTGAGGGCGATGCCGACGGCGTCCGGAATGGTGTGGTTGACATGGAAAAATTCAATGTTAAAGGCGCCGAGCCGCAGACGATCTATTTTTTTGACCGTATGGATGTTGAGCGGCGACTTGTCTTTATAATCGTCTTGTCTTTTCATGACGATTCCGCGCGTCAGCTCAGTCATATAAATCGGCGGATTGCCAATCCGTTCCATAATATGGGGAATGGCTCCGATGTGGTCGTAATGGCCGTGGGTGATGAGCACGCCGCGGATATTTTTTTCTTTGCCGTGCAGATAGGTGATGTCCGGGATAAGGTAATCAATGCCCGGCATGTCTTCGTCCGGGAACTGGAGTCCCATATCCACAATGATGATGTCAGCACCGTATTCAAAGATGGTCATATTGCGGCCGACTTGTTCCAGCCCCCCAAGAGGGATAATGCGCAGATTATTTTTGGAATAATTGCGGTTCGATTGTAAACGATTAAAAGCGCTCCCATTTGAAGAGAGGGGAATCACCGTTATGTTTGCTTTTTTAAGCATAACTCTTTATTGTCAACTTTCTAGCAGACTTAATCTGCCAGAGAGCCGCGTGAAGTTAATTAGTTGTAAATTAAGAATTTCAAATCTAAATTTCAAAGCTCAAATTCTAAGTCAAGCTCAAATGACAAAATTTTAAAACCTAGATCTGGACTTTATTTGTCACCGCCTAGGCGGGATCCCGACCTGGCGGGAAAATTTGGATTCTAGGCTTTAAAATTTAAGCCAGCAGTTTTTTCAGATCCTCTACTATTTTGACGGGGCCGGGGTCTTGCTTGTAGAGAAGAGCCAGGTAATAGGAAACCCAGTCGCCGAGAAGAAGCGTTGAAAAAAGAGTGTCAAACATATTTTTATCAGTCATTTCAATGAGATTTGTTTCTATGTCCTTTTTTCTAAGCAATGCGGCAGTTATTTTCATCCGCTTGATATTTTGCGGGTGGTCATTTTTATCCATAAGCGTTATGATATGGAATTTTCCTTGTGGCAGAGTAAAGCCGACCATTTCGTTGTGATTGAGTTCCGGATAGACATTGTAAAAAGCCGGCGTTTTGGCGTTCTCGTTGATTTTTATTTTCCAAATCATCGCCAGCGCTCCGAACTTGGCGGGGGCGTATATAACGGGCGTTTTTCCGAAGAGTTTTTGGGCGATCTTTTTGCCTTCCAGCTCCAGTTCCAAAACAGCTTTCCGCAGATTTTTTGACAGAGCTATTAATTCCCGGCTTTTATCTTCAATCATTCCGGCATTAGCCAAAACTTGTAGCATTGAGGCGAAGAAATATCCGGTAGCAGAGCGGGGCTCGATCCCTTTGGGAAATATTACGCAGGGAATTTTGTTTTTCTGGCAGAGCTCGGCCAGTTTTCCGCCCGATGTAAATCCGACAATCGGCAGTTCGTTTTTTATTGCTTCCCTTAAAGATGAAATAGTTTCTTCGGTTGTTCCGGAATAGGAAGAAATAAAATTAAGTCCGCCGTAATAGGCTTCGCGGGGAAGAGAGTAAGTGCGATTTTGAAATACTGTGAACAGTTTGTTTTCTTTGGGATTTTTCCGATAAAGCGATTTCAAATAAATTTTCAAAACATCAACGGGCAAGGAAGATCCACCCATGCCGGAAACAACTAAGGAATTGAATTGCCCTTTAATTTTTATGCCCTTTGCCAATTTAAAGCCCTGCTCAAACTGCTTGGGGAAATCAATGATAACTTGTCTAAAATTACTCTTATCCAGACTCGAAAGATTTTTCATACCCAGTAGTAGTCCGCCTATTTTTTAACGGCAGAAAATATATTGAAAAGTTAGTAGCTTTATTAGTTTAATCAGTAGTAATCAATCGGACTTTCGGCGGATCACTACTGGGCATAAGTTGCGGTTATACGAAGAAGAATTTTGTGTTTCTATTATATATCCAAAAACAATTATTTCCAAACCCTCTTGGTTTTGATGAACCAATGGCTGATGTCTGAAAAGCGTCTGGCGGGAGAGATGATGTTTTGCACGTCGATTCCCTGGACTTTTTTGTTGACCGGGTAAATGTAATCTGGGCTGTAAAGAAAAATGGCCGGAATCTCCTCGTTCACATTTTGCTGGAACTCCCGGTATAGTTCGGCTCTTTTTTCAACATCAAATTCGATCCGGCCTTTTTCAATCAAGGCGTCCGTCTTGTTATCTCCAAAAAGAGACAAATTAAGGCCCGGATCCCTTTTTTGCCCTGAATGCCAGAAGGAATACGGATCAGGGTCGGCTCCCAGGACTTGGCCGAAAAGCAGAGAGTCATATTCCCTGGGCCGGATATAGTTTTGCTGGATGTCGGATATGGAAAGGGCGTTGACACTGACTTTGGCTCCAATCTTCTCCCATTGAGTTTTGAGCAATTCAGCCGTTTGTTCTAATTCCAGCCAGTCTGTCGTGAACATGTTTATTTCCAAAAAAACATTATTTTTCGCCCGGATACCGTCTTCTCCGCGCACCCAACTATTATCATCCAAAATTTTGTTGGCTTTTTCCAGATCAAAAGATCTTTTTTCCAGATCATCCTTATAGCCGACCATGCCCGGTAAAATCGGTGAATCAATCGGGTTTCCATTGCCGCCTAAAACCGTATCAATAATTTCCTGTTTGTTTGTCGCATAGGAAAGAGCTTCCCTGACCTCATCGCTAGTCAGCGGCAGGCTCTTTGTTTGATTTATAAAAACTGCGAAATATCTCGGGATGTTAAATTTGTGCAGAAAAGTGCTTTGCTCCAGCTTAATGCTGGAAACTTTTTGGGGCGATAAACCGCTGATGCCCATAATCTCCTTTTTATTGTAAGCCTCCAATATTGAATCTTCATCCGGATAGAAATCAAAAGCCAGCTTTGTGATGAATGGCTTTTCCTGGTAGTAAACCGGGTTGGCAGCCAGTTTATAAGAAATTATATTCCCGCTGGAATCTTTCTGGAAAGCGCTGTATTTATAGGGCCCCGATCCAATTGGTTCCAAGTTGAGATCGGACAGAGGGAATTTCTCTGGCGTGGTTGATTCCCAAATGTGCTTGGGTAAAATGCCGAAAGTCAGGTTGTTGAGCATTCCGACATAAGGATTTTTAACCTGGAAGGTGAGCGTATGATCATCAACTAAATTTGTTTCAATTCCCTGCCAGTTACCGCGCAAAGGGCTTTTGTAGGCCGGATCGGTTATCAAATTTATTGTGAACAAAACATCTTGAGCGGTCAAAAATTGGCCGTCATGCCAGAGCGCGTCTTTCCTGAGGTGAAAGGTATACAAAGTCTTATCGTCGGAAATTTCATAGCTTTCTGCCAAATCATTCCGAAGATTGCCCTGCCCGTCATATTGCAAAAGACCACTATAAATTATTTGCGCCAGATTGTCGTCGGCATTGTTGGAAGCAGCGATGACCGGATTGATGTGCTGGGGCTGTCCGACTATGCCTTCGATATATTCTCCGCCATAAGCCGGAAGGGCTTTGGTTTTTGAATAGTAGAAAAACAATCCCCAAGCCGCGAGGGAGCCAATCAATAGCACGATAAGAAAATAGAATAAAATCTTTTCTTTAAGATCGAGTACTTTTGTTATGTTAGGCCACTGATTGAGGGATGGCCACTTGGTTCGTGTGTATTCGCTGATATCTTTGATTTTACTGACCCGGCTGCAACGCTACGCGTAGCATTGCGGGCAGGTCAAGGGAATTATCTGCTAAGAAACAAAGCCGCGATCGCCAAAATAAGGAAAACCGCCGACAAGAAAATTGAAAAGTAAACCAAAAATTTTTCAAAGCCACGCTTGCTGTAATATCCTCCGAAGTCTCCCCCAAAAGTCGAAGAAAGACCGGCACCCCGATTCTGCAGAAGAATCGAAATGGCGAGGAGGATGGCGACGACGATTTCTATTATGTTTATTGTTTTGAGCATTTGGCTAATCGTTTTGTTTGCTAAGATGGGTCACTAAATTGTTTATCAGGCTGATGATAATGATTCCC
The DNA here is from genome assembly GCA_038063775.1 of Patescibacteria group bacterium. GTDB lineage: Bacteria > Patescibacteriota > Minisyncoccia > Moranbacterales > UBA2206 > UM-FILTER-42-9. The sequence goes on along the minus strand of JBBTUK010000009.1, from coordinate 24,340 downwards.
CAAAAAGCCGCGCCAAGGCTCTGGATATGAAGAGTGGAGAGAAAACTGGCTGCCAGGTATAATAGGAATATGTTGATCACTATGCTGAAAAGTCCCAAGGTCAGGAAAATTATCGGAAAGGAAATTAGCTTCAAAATCGGTCCGACCAAGCCATTAACTATTCCCAAAACAGCTCCAGCGATGAAAAGTTCAACATAGGTGCCGGTAAAAACGAAGCCCGGAATAAGCCGGTTAGCGGCCCAAATAGCCGCGGAATTGGCCAAAATTCGGATTATGAGGCTCATAAACTTATGGATAAAACTTATATTAGCTTATCAGCTATTGCCGATTTGGTCAACCCGGTAGTAGATTTTCGGCTTTTATATTTTCAGTCCCGCCACGGCGGGACGGCCGAAAATTCACTACGGGGTCAATAGCGGGTCTTTCACTTTTTATTTTAGTGTGTTTTAATTATATACAGCATGGTAATAAAAGTAAACGACATTTTATGCCCAAAAATAATCAGAAACAAAAAAAGAGCAATTGGTACGCGGTAATTATGGCGGGAGGAACCGGCACGCGCCTTTGGCCATTGAGCCGGCGCGACATGCCCAAGCAGTTCCAAAAACTGACTTCTTCGAGAACGATGATCCAGGAGACTTACGGTCGGGTGTCCAAAGTAGTCCCGAGGAAGAATATAATGGTTTCGACAACGGAAAAATACAAAAAGCTGGCTTTGAAACAGTTGCCCCAGATAAAAAAAGGACAACTGATTATTGAAACGGCCGCGCGCGGAACGGCTCCAGCCATCGCATTGGTCTCGAAATATATTTATAATTCCAATCCTGCGGCTATTATTGCGACGATTCCATCGGATCATGCCATCAAAAATGAAAAAGAATTTGTGATTTCCGTTTCAGCAGCTCTCGAAACAGCGCAAAATCACAGCGACAAACTGATAACCGTGGGAATAAACCCGACTTTTGCCGACACCGGATTAGGCTACATTAAAATGGGAAAAGAATTTTCCAACTCAGGTAAAAAAAGGATTTTTTATGCCGATGCTTTTATTGAAAAACCGGACCGAAAAACGGCCGAAAAATATCTGACTGGCTGGGAATATCTCTGGAATGCCGGCTACTTCATTTTTTCCGCCGAAGAATTTTTGAAATGGACCAAAGATTTGACGCCGGATATTTTTCAGGCTTTGCAAAAAATGGGAAAAGATCGAAAAAATTCTGATAGAATTTACAATGGTCTGAAAGCGAGACCAGTCGAACCAGCCATCGTGGAAAAATTAGGGAAAAATGACCGCTTGGTCGTCCCTTCGGAACTGGACTGGAGCGATGTCGGAAATTGGGGAGCTCTTTTTGATTTTTTTAAAGGGAACCTAGGCAAATCGGTGGTGGCCAAAGGCAAGCATGTGGATGTGAACAGCAAGAACTGCTTTATTCATGCCTCAGACAAGCTGGTGGCCACGATCGGTCTCAAAGACATTATTATTGTTGAGACCGACGATGCCATTTTGGTAGTTGACCGGAAAAATGTCGGTGATGTGAAAAAGATCATTGAAAAGCTTACTGAGAGGGGAAAGCAAGCATACTTATAAGTTGAAAGTTTATAAGGTCCATAAAGTTCACAGTCTTTTTCGGGCAGACAAACTGCCCTTTTATTTTGGACATTTTTGCATTAGAGTTGTAGTATATGCTGATATGCCCGGTAGTGAAATTTTGACCAATTTTCTCCGGGAGAAAATTTAGTAAATAAATAAGTCAAAATTCTACTACCGGGTATGGGAAAGTTTAAAATAAATTCAAAATTTAAACCAGACGGAGATCAACCGAAGGCCATAGATAAGTTGGTCAAAGGTATAAAATCCGGGCAAAAATTCCAGACGCTTTTAGGCGTGACGGGATCGGGCAAAACTTTCACCATCGCCAATGTGATCGAAAAAGTCCAGAAGCCAACCTTGGTCATCGCGCCCAACAAGACTCTGGCGGCGCAATTGGCGCAAGAGTTCCGGACCTTTTTCCCCAAAAATGCTGTGGAATATTTCGTTTCTTATTATGACTATTACCAGCCGGAGGCCTACATCGCCTCGAGCGACACTTACATTGAAAAGGAAGCGCAGATCAATGAAGAGATTGACCGGCTGCGGCATGCGTCCACGGCCGCTTTGCTTTCCAGAAAGGACACTATCATCGTCGCCTCCGTTTCCTGCATTTACGGTTTGGGATCGCCGGAATATTACCGCGATATCACGCTAGAAATAAAACTAGGGGAAACAATTGACCGTGCCTCCATTATAAAAGAATTGATCGAGATGCAGTATAAAAGAAGCGATGTTTTGACGCGTGGAAAATTTCGCGTAACTGGCGAAACGTTGGAAATAATGCCGCCGGGGCGGGAAATTGTAACTAGGATTGAGATTTCCGGCGAGCGAGTCGCTAAGATTTTTGAGTATGATTTTTTGACTGGCGAAGAGTTGGGTAAACTTGAAAAAGCAGTAATTTATCCAGCCAAACATTTTGTGGTGCCGGAACCAATGATGGAAAGCGCGCTCCAAGAAATAGAAAAAGAAATAAAGGAGCGGGTGAAGTGGCTCCGGGAAAATAAAAAACTTTTGGAAGCGGAAAGGCTGGAAAGAAGGACCAAACAGGATCTGGAAATGATGAAAGAGATCGGCTATTGCAACGGAATTGAAAATTATTCCAGGTTTTTAACCGGTCGGAAAGCCGGTGAAGCGCCTTACACACTCATTGATTATTTTCCCGAAGATTTTTTAATGGTGCTTGACGAATCGCATGTAACGGTACCCCAGCTCAATGGGATGTTTAACGGCGATTATTCACGGAAAAATTCTTTGGTAGAAAACGGATTCCGTTTGCCGAGCGCTTTTGATAACCGGCCGCTCAAGTTTAGCGAATTTGAGAAGAAAATAAATCAACTGATCTTTACTTCGGCCACGCCGGCAGCTTATGAA
>JBBTUK010000009.1:9783-21278 GCA_038063775.1 Patescibacteria group bacterium | reverse complement strand
GAACAAATTATTCGGCCAACCGGCCTGGTTGATCCGGAACTGGCCATCAAGTCTGCCAAAGGGCAAGTCAAGGATGTACTAAAAGAAATTGAAAAAGTGGTAGCCAAAAAAGAAAGAGTGCTCATCACGACGCTGACCAAAAAAATGGCCGAAGATCTGGCGGAATTTTTGAAAGAAAATAAAATAAAATCAGAATATCTTCACTCCAATGTGGAAACTTTGGATCGCATCCGGATTCTGGAAAAATTGCGGCGGGGAGAAATTGATGTGCTGGTCGGGGTGAATCTTTTGCGGGAAGGTTTGGATCTGCCGGAAGTATCGCTCGTCGCGATTTTAGACGCGGACAAAGAAGGCTTTTTGCGGAGTGACACCTCGCTCATCCAGACCATCGGTCGGGCGGCTCGGAATGTATCGGGGCGGGTTATTCTTTATGCCGACCAGATTACGGGTTCGATGAAGCGGGCAATCGGCGAAACTAATCGGCGCCGGAAAAAGCAACTGGAGTATAACAAAAAACACCACATCACGCCGACCACTATCAAGAAAAAAATAAAGTCCATCGTGGATCACGAGCTCAAGCCGGAAATCACGAGGGATTTCACGCATCTGGAATCGCTGGAAGACATGATGGGATATATAAAAATTCGGGAAAAAGAAATGAAAGACGCGGCCCGGAATTTGGAATTTGAAAGAGCGGCCATCATTCGGGATGAAATTACGGAATTGCGAAGACTGCAAATCGGGGCTTGACCCCGTAGTGAATTTTCGGCCGTCCCTCCTTGGCGGGACCAACACATAAGTGCTAAAAGATAAGATTATAGTTTAGGTGATTTGATTAGACTAAGCTTAGCATTTATTATTGGAAAAGCCGAAAATCTACTACAGGGTTGACATTTTCGGCAATTTGAGCGATAGTGTTTTGATTAGTCAATACGGTTGTTTAAAAATTCCAGGGGAGGAAAGAATCATGAAAAAAAAGGTCACGGCCTGTCCGCTCTTGATAGAGCGTAGAAAAAAGGCGCTAGAGAAACTTCTGAGAGACAATGCTTATCAGAACGCAGAAATTGTTAAAACAGATCTGATCAGAGGCACAGCGCGAGTGGCTTTCGATGTGTCGCTCGTGTCTGAGCTGGAGAAGAATGGGTAATAAAGTGTATCTAAAAAAGGGGGTGTAGCATGATCAAGGCGGCACAGGAGGCGGGAGTCGGCACTTTCCTTGGGATATTAATTTGGGGGGCGCTGATGCAGTTGGCAGCCTATTTTAACCTCAAATGGGCTTTCTGGATTCTCATCGTAGCGTTGGCAATCGGAGTTGTGTGGGCCATGCTTTACTGGCCTTGGCCCCGAACAACTCGGACAACCCAAAAAGAGGAATGATCGTAAAGCCGGCAAGGGGCAGTGACCCCGCGCCGGTTTTTTTATGGACAGAATTGACCCCGTAGTGAATTTTCGGCCGTTCGGCTACGCCGAACTGAGAATGAAAAGCCGAAAATCTACTACAGGGTTGATTTAATTTTTGGATTGTAGTAATATCTAGAGAACTTAATATAGCAGTACCCTTAAACGGGGAAGTTTTTGCATTTTATGGACCCCCACCTTTCACGAAAGGCGGGGCAGGTAAAATAATCATGGATAAGATAATAATCAAGGGAGCCCGAGAACATAATCTCAAAAATATTGATCTCGAACTGCCACGGGATAAGTTTATCGTTTTCACGGGAATCTCCGGTTCGGGAAAATCAACCTTGGCTTTTGATACGATTTTTGCCGAAGGCCAGAGAAGGTATTTGGAAAGCCTTTCCAGCTATGCCCGGCAGTTTTTGGGGCGGATGGACAAGCCGGACGTGGACTATATAGAAGGTTTGTCCCCGGCCATTTCCATTGACCAAAAAGCGTCTTCGCACAATCCGCGTTCAACGGTCGGTACGGTGACGGAAATTCATGACTATCTGCGTTTGCTCTATGCCAAGATTGGCATTCCACATTGTCCAGTTTGCGGAAAAGAAATTTCCAAATTATCGGTGGATGAAATTGTGGACAAAGTCATGGACATCGGCGAGGCGAAGGAAATTGAGATTCTGGCGCCTGTAGTGCGGGGCCGAAAAGGCGAATATTCCACCTTGCTTTTGGATATGTACCGGCGCGGTTTTTCCAAAGCTTATATCAACGGAAAAAAATATGAACTTGATCCAAAATTAAAATTAGACCTGGCGCGTTACAAAAAACATAATATCGACATCGTAGCGGATAAGGTAGTCATAAGCGCTGGAAATATTTCCCGGATTTTTGAAGATGTGGAAAAAGCGCTGAAGTTGGCCAACGGAATAGTTAAAATAAAATTTTCCAAAAAAGAAATTATTTACAATCAAAAACTAGCCTGTCCAATCCATGAAATTGAATTTCCGGAAATGGAGCCCAGACTCTTTTCTTTTAACAGCCCGTATGGAGCCTGCCCCGTCTGCGAAGGACTGGGCACGAAAAAAGAAATCGATCCGGATCTGGTGATTCCCGACAAGAATAAAACCATTTCTGAAGGCGCGGTCATACCTTGGAGTTACAAAAAAAATAATTATTATGGCGCGATTTTGCGGGCGGTGACCAATTATTATCACATACCGGACAATGTCCGCATCCGGGATCTGTCAGAACGGCAGTATAATATTTTAGTATACGGAACAGATGAACCGCCTGCCCGCAATGCTTCGCATAGCGAAGCGGGCGGGGACGACATTCCGGTGAGTCTGCGCTCTAAAACCGGCGCTACCTGGCGATTTAATATCGAGTGGAGCGGGATAGTCGGATTTTTAGCTAACCGCTATTTTAAGACAGAATCAGACGCGGTGCGGGAAGGCATTGAAAAATATATGTCGCAAAATCCCTGTTCAGTTTGCCAGGGCTCGCGCTACAAACCGGAAACTCTTTTGGTGACGGCGGGAGAAAGGAACATAAACGAAATATCAATAATCAGCGTGGCGGAAACTTTGAAATTTTTTGAAAATCTCAGATTAAGCGAGAGAGAAAAGTTAGTAGCTGGGCGCATCTTGAAAGAAGTCCAAAACCGTTTGGGATTTTTGGATAATGTGGGTCTCGGATATCTGACTTTAGCGCGCGCGGCTTTCAGTCTGGCCGGCGGAGAAACCCAAAGAATTCGGTTAGCATCGCAAATCGGATCACAACTGGTGGGTGTTTTATATATTCTGGATGAACCGTCAGTAGGACTTCATTCACGGGATAATGCGAAACTCCTGGAAACGCTTTTGAAGTTGCGTGACATCGGAAACACTTTGATAGTAATCGAGCACGATGAGGAGACAATGCGCGCAGCCGACTTCCTGGTGGATATCGGACCTGGAGCCGGGAAACTTGGTGGGGAAATTGTGGCGATTGGAACTCCGGAAGAAGTTATTAAAAACAAAAAATCACTGACGGCCAGATACTTGAGGAGAGAGCTGGAAATAGCGGTTCCGAAATTCAGGCGGCCCATTAAGAACAAGAAATGGCTGACAGTTCGGGGAGCCAGCCAGCATAATCTGAAAAATATCACGGTGGAATTTCCGTTGAAAGTTCTCACCGCGGTGACGGGCGTTTCCGGGTCGGGAAAATCGACACTGGTCGAAGATATTTTATATAAATCCCTTTCTTCCAAATTGATGCGGTCCCTGGAACGTCCAGGGCGGCACAAAGAAATCATCGGCGCGCAGTATCTGGATAAAGTTATCCTGATCGATCAGTCGCCCATCGGCCGGACGCCGCGTTCCAATCCGGCGACTTATACCGGCTTGTTTACTCCCATCAGAGAGTTATTCGCGGCGACTAAAGACGCGAAAGCTAAAGGATATCTGCCGGGAAGATTTTCTTTCAATGTGCCAGGAGGCAGGTGCGACAATTGTAACGGAGACGGATTTTTACGGATTGAAATGCAGTTTATGCCGGATGTCTATCTTCCTTGCGATGTGTGCAAAGGAAAAAGATATAATCGGGAAACTCTAGATGTAAGATATAAAGGGAGAAATATTGCGGAAATTTTGGAAATGACGGTCGGCGAGGCGGCGGAATTTTTTCAAAATTTTCTGGAGATTCACGATAAATTGAAGGTGCTTGAAGAAGTCGGACTAGGCTACATCCATTTAGGGCAATCGGCCACCACTCTTTCAGGCGGCGAAGCCCAAAGGATAAAATTGGCTACTGAATTGTCGAGGCGCGCGACCGGTGATACGCTCTATATTTTAGATGAGCCGACGACGGGATTGCATTTTGACGACATAAAAAAATTACTGGGCGTCTTGAATCAGTTGGTGGATGCCGGCAATACGGTTGTGATCATTGAACATAATTTGGATGTCATCAAAACGGCCGATTGGATCATTGATCTCGGTCCGGAAGGCGGAGATGCCGGCGGCCGGGTGGTTGTTACCGGCGAGCCGGAAGAAGTTATCAAATATCATAAAGAAAGTTATACAGCTAAATATTTGCGGGAAGTTTTAAAAAGATAATATGAAAGTGTCAGCCATAAAAAACAAAATATCAAAACTTGTACAAACTCCAGGCGTTTATATTTTTAAAAATAAAAATGGGGATATTCTTTACATTGGCAAGGCGACGAACCTCAGCTCGCGTGTAAGCTCGTATTTTGCCCTCTCCTCCAGCCCCTCTCCCAAAGGGCGAGGGGGGATTTTTTCCCGACCGATTAAGGCAATGATACACGAAGTAGCGGATATAAAAACACTGGAAATGGACTCTGTGCTGGAAGCTTTGATTTTGGAATCCAATCTGATTAAAAAATACCAGCCGAAATATAATGCGATGGGGAAGGATGATAAGTCTTTCTCGTATTTTGTTATTACCAAAGAGAGGTTTCCGAGAGTGATGATTTTGCGAGAAACGGAACTTTTCCCTCACCCGGCCTCCGGCCACCCTCTCCCAAAATTGGGAGAGGGGGTGGGGGTGATGGTCGGCAAAACTTTTGGTCCTTATGCTTCCAAAAAACAAATGAAAATCGCGCTGAAGATAATCCGCAAGATTTTTCCGTTTCATTCTAACAAACAACAGACGGAAAAAGGCTGCCTTGATTTTCAAATCGGGAGCTGCCCTGGTCCATATGCCGGAGCGATAACCTCTGAAGATTACAAAAAAAATATCCGCGGCATAATAATGATTTTGGAAGGAAAGAAAAAGAATTTGGTAAAAAAAATGGAAAAAGAAATGAAGGGGTTTTCTAAAACACACGAATATGAAAAAGCCGGTGAATTAAGAAATAAGATATTTGCATTAAAACATATTCAAGATGTGGCGCTGATTTCGGAAAATCAACCTCTCTCCCAGCCTCTCTCCTTATCTAAGGAGAGAGGGGGTGCGGAAAAGTCTTTTCGTATTGAAGCATATGACATATCCAATATTTCCGGTCAATACGCGGTTGGTTCGATGGTAGTTTTTTCTGGAACCGAGCCAGACAAGTCGCAATATAGGAAATTTAAAATAAAAACCATAAAAGGCGCGGATGATGTTGGCATGATGCGGGAAGTTCTGTTACGGAGATTTAAAAACGACTGGTCGCAGCCCGATCTGATATTTTTGGATGGGGGGAAAGGGCATCTCAACATGGGTGAAAAACTGCTGCTGGAATTAGGAATGAAAATCCCTGTTGTAGCGGTGGCAAAAGGACCAACCAGAAAAATTTCTAATTTCTCCCCCTACGGGGGATCTCCCGAAGAGAGACAATTTCTAATTTCTAATCAAATCCCCCGTCTGCAAAAGCCTGGCACTGGCGGGCAGGCAATGTCTAAAATACCAAAAGAAATTTTAAATATTATTCAGAATAAAAATCTGGTAAAGCGGATTATGGATGAGGCGCATCGGTTCGCGATCGGGTATCATAAAAAATTACGGCGCCGAAATATGTTGGCGTAAAAGACTTTATTTAAAGCCCAGCTACCAGCCTTAGATAGACTATTTTTGTGTCTAGACGCAGGGCTTTACAAAACCCCAAAAACCCTCTAAAATTCCTAACTAGCGGTTTGATTTTTATTTTTTTGAAAGAATGGCTAACGGTGTATCAAAAAAAAGAGACAAAATTATAATAAGAGGAGCGCGCATCAATAATTTGAAAAATATTGATGTTGACATACCACGCGACAAATTAGTTGTCATCACCGGCCTTTCCGGCTCCGGAAAATCCTCTTTGGCTTTCGATGTTGTTTACGCCGAAGGGAACCGGCGGTATCTGGAAGGAATGTCAAGCTATGCCCGGCAATTTTTGGATGTCGGAGCGAAACCCGATGTGGACAAGATTGAAAATCTTAGCCCGACTATTTCTATCGATCAGCGAAGCTTGAGCCGGAGCTCCCGTTCCACCGTCGGAACCTTAACGGAAATCTATGACTACCTCCGCATTTTGTTTGCTAAAATCGGAACGCCTCATTGTCCGAAGTGCGGAACGTCCATGTTGCGTAAAGACCGGCAGGAAATTCTGGATGAACTTTTTGCATTGCCGGACAATACGCAAATAGCTATTTTGGCCAAAGTCAAGGAAAACGGGAAAAACTCCAAAGAAATTCTAAGGAGCATAATGCAGCTTGGATTTGCTCGTGTCAGGTTCAATGGGAAAATAATGCTGGTGGCGGAAGCCGCGCTGATTGCCAGCGAAAGAATAGATAGCAGTATTGATGTTGTGGTTGACCGTCTGACACTGAAGCAAAAGCAGCCGGACAAAGAAAGAATCATGGACTCTATTGAAACAGCACTCAAGATCGGCTGGGGAACGCTGATTATTTCGGTGGACAACACCGCTGACCGCTTTTACAATAAAGATTTCATCTGCCATCTTTGCCAAACGAGAGTGAATGAAATAACGCCCCACCACTTTTCATTTAATAATCCGGAAGGAGCTTGCGCGCATTGCGCGGGACTCGGCGTCGTCAGGGAGGTTGACGCGGATTTGGTAATGCCGAATAAAAATCTAACGCTGGAGGAAGGAGCAATTCTTCCGTGGAGCAAATCCAACGGACGGATGGGCGGTCAGGGGAATTATATAAAAATCTTAAAAGCGCTCGGGGGAAAATACGGATTTTCCACGGAAGTGCCGGTAAAAAAAATAAGCCAAGAAGCTTTGCGGATAATTTTTTACGGTTCGGGAAAAGACGAGATAATTCTCAAACAGCAAGATACCCTAGGCGGCGTAAAAGAAGTCAGAACTTTTTTTGAAGGCATAGTTCCGATGTTGAAAAGAAAATATGCTGAAGCGGCTTCCGATTACGCCAGAAGCGATTTGGAAAAGTATCTGCTGGAAAAAACCTGTCCAGTTTGCAGGGGCAAGCGGCTGAAAGACGAGTATTTGTCAGTTTTAATTAACGGCCAGTCAATTGATGACGTGGTAAATTTGGATTTGGTCAGATTTGAAGAATTTTTGGACAGTTTAAAGGACATGGCAGATGTTTCAAAAAAAGAGATAGCGCTGCCATTGCTGAAAGAAATGATCCAAAAAAACGGCGCGCTTAAAAATGTCGGCTTGGAATATCTTTCTCTTTCTCGCGGGGCCAATTCAATTTCCGGCGGGGAAGCGCAAAGAATTCGATTGGCGACGCAAATCGGGTCGGAACTCATGGGCATCACTTATATATTGGACGAGCCTTCTATCGGACTGCACAATCGTGATACGGAAAAACTCATCAAGACGATGCAAGTGCTGAAAGAGGGCGGTAATTCTTTGCTTGTAGTGGAACACGACGAAGACATTATTCGGAAAGCCGATTGGATAATTGACATGGGACCGGGAGCGGGCGAAGAAGGCGGGGAAATAATTTTTGAAGGTGATCTAAGAAGCCTTTTGAAGTCCAACACCGCGACGGCCCAGTATTTGATGGGCAGGAAAAAGATTGTGGAAAAAAATGCTTACCGCAAGGGCAACAAAAAATTTCTTGAAATTTTAGGCGCTCGGGAGCATAACTTGAAAAATATTGACGTAAAAATACCCCTGGGGAAATTTGTTTCAATTACCGGAGTGTCCGGTTCTGGAAAATCCACCTTGGTTTCTGATATTTTAGCCAAGGCGCTAAGTAAATATTTTTTCAATGCCAAGGAATGTCCGGGCAAACACGGAAAAATAAAGGGCCTGGAGCATATTGACAAGGTTATTAACATAAATCAGGCTCCCATCGGAAGAACCCCGCGGTCTAACGCGGCTACTTATACTGGAGTTTTTTCCCTCATTCGCGATCTTTTCGCTTCAACAGAAGAAGCTAAAAACAGAGGATATTTTCCTAGCCGGTTCAGTTTCAATATGAAAGGCGGACGTTGCGAAGTTTGCCAAGGCGATGGAACGAAAAAAATAGAGATGTATCTTTTGCCGGATATGTATGTAAAATGCGAAGCTTGCAACGGTACCCGTTATAACCAAAGAACACTGGATATAGAATATCAAGGAGTAAACATCGCAGAAGTTTTAGATATGAGCGTTTCTTACGCCCTTAAATTTTTCAAAAAATCGGCTTTAATAACAGAAAAGCTGCAAACCTTGGAGGATGTGGGACTGGGCTATCTGCGCCTGGGACAGAGCGCCACAAATCTTTCCGGCGGTGAGGCGCAGAGAATAAAGCTGGCCACAGAACTGGCCAGAAAATCCACCGGGCAAACCCTCTATATATTGGATGAGCCGACCATCGGTCTTCATTTTGATGATGTAAAGAAGCTGTTGCAGGTTCTGGACGCCTTGGTTGATAAAGGCAACACCGTATTAGTGGTGGAACATAACATGAATATCATTAAGAATTCCGATTGGGTAATCGATCTCGGTCCGGAAGGTGGCAACAAAGGGGGGGAAATTGTTTATATCGGGACGCCTGACAAACTAAAAAAAGCCAAGCGGAGCTGGACAGGGAAGTACCTTTAAAAGTTTGAAAAATTTTCAAACTTTTCTAATTTCTAATTTCTAATCAATATCTAATGCCAAAATGTCTAATGTCTAAACTCCTGGTCATTTGATAGTTGGAATTTATTTAGAAATTAGAAGTTGGGAATTAGAAATTAAATGATCGATTATGTCCTCTGAGCTTTCTAAATATATTTTAGCCACCCTTGCTTATTACGATGTCGTGGATTACCCGCTGACAGGTTTTGAGATTTGGAAATATCTCACAACTCACAACTCGGAAACAGGAGATCACAACGCGCAGCACTTTTCTTTGGTAGCAATTCTGGATGAGCTGGAAAATGAAAATTTAAAAAAAATCATCGAAACATATCGCGGATTTTATTTTTTGCTGGGAAGAAAAAATTTAGTGGAACAAAGAATAAGGAGAAATAAGTTGGCTGAAGAAAAATACAAAAGATTGCTAAAAGTTGTCAATATTTTGCGCTTTGCGCCGTATGTCCGGATGATTGCGGCCACCGGCAGGCTGGCCATGAAAAACACTGAGAAAAAAAGCGATCTTGATTTACTGGTGGTTTTGGAGCACGGTAAGATTTTCACCGGCAGGATTTTGGTTACTTTGTTTGTCCATCTGCTGGGGAAAAGGAGATACCGGGGAAAAATCGCCAATCGTGTCTGTCTGAATTATTTTATCACTACCAATTCGCTCGAAATCGGATTAAAGGATATCTATTCTTCTTCCGAATATTATTTTATGGTTCCGCTTTTCGGTTTGGAAACTTCCAGGGAATTTCAGGAGAAAAACAGCTGGATCAAGAATTATAAGGCGAACTATCAAAGGGAAAATACGCTTAGCTTGAAAGCGCTATCCGACACTTTTCTAACTAAAGTTATCAGGGGGATAGTAGAGGCGATATGCGGATTCGATTTTATTGAAAAATTTCTAAAAAAAATTCAGCTTAAAAGGATAATGAAAAATCCCAAAACTCATCAAGCCGGCAGTATGGTGGTTGCCAATGATGAGGCGCTAATTTTCCTTCCCAGTCCTCAAGGGCCGAAAATCTATGACAAGTTTCAAGATCGGCTAAGTTCGCTGGCTAAGCACCACGCCAATCTAAACATTTAAAGATGCGCAAAGTTGCTTTTTATGGTATAATTTAAACGGTAAATAGAGCCGTTGCCATAAAAATCAAAATGAAAATAGTAAACGATCTTAATTTCCGAAAACAAGCCAAAGAACTGGGGATAAGCATGTGGAAAACTCCCAGTTTCCTTTTTCTGCTGATGGGAATCATTACAATAGTCGCGATGGCATCCGTTTATTACGTATCTAATTTTTATGAAAGTCCCGAAGTTCTCGTAATCGCGGAAAGCGTGGTGGTCATAACCATTTTTTCCATCGGCAACTCGATAATTTTAGAAGTGGAGCGTATCGCCCGTCTTAATAAAATGAAAAGCGAATTTGTTTCGGTGGCGTCGCACCAGCTAAGGACGCCCCTATCCGCCATCAGATGGGAAACAGAGCTGTTGCTAACAAAGTTTGGTAAAGGCTTGAGCGAAAAACAAAAAAGCGGAATAGAAACAATTAATCTTTTGGCGATTCGTATGACACGGCTGGTGAGCGATTTGTTGGATGTGGCCAGAATTGACCAGGGCAGATTAATCCTGAAAAAAAGCTGTTTTGATCTGGAAAAAATTGTGCAAGAAACTGTGCACAGTCTGATAGTGGTAGCCAAAGGTAAGAACACCAACATTATTTTTAAGAATAGCGGAACTCCCGTAATTGTAGTGGGTGATGCGGAAAAATTAAGATTGGCGATAGAAAATCTCATCAGCAACGCCATAAAATATACTGATGGCAAGGGCAAGGTAGAAGTGAGCGTCCGCAAAAAAAACGGCTTTGTTATTTTCAGCAGCAAGGACAATGGTGTCGGAATACCGGATGAGCAGCAATCACAGGTTTTCAATAAATTTTTCAGAAGTGATAATGCGGTGAAATACCAGACCGAAGGCACGGGGCTCGGCCTTTATATAGCTAAAAATATCATTGAGCAATCCGGTGGCAACATCTGGTTCCAATCCAAAGAAGGCATCGGTTCAATTTTTAGTTTTTCCTTGCCGCTTTGTTCGCCGGTGAAAGCCAGACATTTTACTGCCAAAGCAGGCAGTAAACATAAAGCATGATAACTAATTTACAAAATTCCGGGCATTTATTTTCGTAAAATAAAATGTCAAGAATTAATAAAGACTATGGAGAAGAAAAAAATATTGATTGTTGAAGATGAGACCACGCTGCAAAAAACTCTGGCAGAATTTCTGGCAGAGGACGGATTTGAGGTTTTATGCGCGTCTGACGGAGAACAGGCGGTCGCGTTAGCCAAAAAAGGAAAACCGGACCTGGTTCTCCTGGACATAATACTGCCGAAGAAAGACGGCTATGAAGTTTTAACGGAATTGAAAAGCGAGGCCGACACAAAAAACATCCCGGTAATATTACTGACCAATCTGGAAAGCCCGGAAGATATTGACAAAGCTTTTGAAAAAGGGGCGAGCACCTATCTAGTTAAATCAAATTATAAACTGGAGGACATAGCTAAAAAGGTAAAAGAGACTTTAAAAATGTAAACTCTAC
>JBBTUK010000009.1:0-9683 GCA_038063775.1 Patescibacteria group bacterium | reverse complement strand
ACCGCCTCGGCAGGGCCCCGCTAAAGCGGGATAATTCCTAAAGAATAGTTAAAAACAAACACAAACAATGCGCATAGAAAACAGCCAATTAAGGGATTTCATCAACGATTCCGAAATGGTCAAAAAGGAAGATCTGGAAGCGGCTTTTAAGGAAGCCCAAAACAAAGAAAAAAAGCTCGGCGAAATCCTGCTTGAAAAAAAACTCATTGATGAGGTTAAATTGAGAAAACTGTATGCCTATATCTTGGGCGTTCCCTTTGTTGATCTGGTAAAAGAAATTATTGACCAGGATATCTTGCAGATCATTCCCGAACCTATCGCAAAAAAATATAAAATAATCGCTTTTGAGAGGAAAGGAAAAGAACTAAAGGTCGCCATGCTAAATCCGGAAGACATCCAAACCATTGATTTCATCAGGAAAAAATCGGGGCTTAAGATAATAACCTGCCTGACCTCCGAGGAAAGCATGGAAAACGTTCTGCGGCAATACGAAAAAAGCCTGAAAGCCGAATTCGGCGACATCATAAGCAAAAATTCATCCGAAGCGGGAGAAGATGGGGAGGAAGAAAATCTGGAAGAAATCGCCCAAAAACTTCCCATTATAAAAATAGTCGATACGTTAATCAAACACGCGATTCTACAGAGTGCTAGCGATATTCATATCGAGCCGGACGAAAAAGAAGTCAGAGTGCGCTACCGCATTGACGGAATTCTGCACCCCGCCATGACCTTACCGCTGCAAGTCCAACAGGGAATCATCGCCAGGATAAAAGTGCTTTCCAATCTGAAATTGGATGAACACCGCGTTCCTCAGGACGGCCGGTTTAAGATTGAAAAAGAAGGGTCGAAGATGTCTTTCCGAGTAAGCATACTGCCTATATTTAACGGTGAAAAAATAGTCATGCGCCTTTTGGATGAATCGTCCAAGGGTTTGACGCTGGAAAAAATGGGCGTTACCGGAAAAGGCCTGGAGATTATTCATCGGCACATAAAAAAACCCAATGGCATGATCTTGGTAACCGGGCCGACCGGTTCGGGAAAGACCACAACCCTTTATACGATAATGGATATTCTTAATACGGCTGAAGTCAACATCAGCACGGTGGAAGATCCAGTCGAATACCGGATGCCGCGGATCAATCAGACCCAGATTTACCCCAAGGTCGGGCTCACTTTCGCCGCCGGACTCAGGGCGCTACTGCGCCAAGATCCGGATATAATAATGGTTGGAGAAATTCGTGACAAGGAAACTATGGAAATGGCCATTCATTCGGCCATGACCGGT
Source organism: Patescibacteria group bacterium (assembly GCA_038063775.1). Taxonomy (GTDB): domain Bacteria; phylum Patescibacteriota; class Minisyncoccia; order Moranbacterales; family UBA2206; genus UM-FILTER-42-9. Next base: position 8,398 of record JBBTUK010000009.1, on the reverse strand, counting down.
CACTTGGTGCTGTCGACTCTCCACACCAACAGCGCCGCCGGAACATTGCCCCGGCTTATTGATATGGGAGCCGAGCCATTTTTACTGGCCTCAACGATAAATGTTATTATCGCCCAGCGCTTAGTCAGAAGGCTGTGTCCGGATTGCCGGAAAGAATATAGGCTAAGCAGTGACGATTTGAAAAATCTGGAAGACAATTACGATATGGAAAAAATATTCTCGGTAATTGCGGATAAAGGAAACTTAAAAGAAAAATCGGCGACCAACACCAAGGAAAAAAACAAATGGAACAATGTTAAATTTTATAAAGCCGGAGGCTGCGAACAATGCAATAAAGAAGGTTATAAAGGCCGAATGGGCATTTACGAAGTTTTAGAAGCGGACGACGATATGAAAAAAATGATATCACAAAAGGCTTCCTCCGAGGAAATTGAAAAAGTTGCAAAAGAAAAAGGGATGTTAACTATGGTAGAAGATGGATTTAGCAAGGCTGCCCAAGGACTGACTTCCATAGAAGAAATTTTGAGAGTAACGAGAGAATAATGTGTTTAATTCAAAGCGCTTATGAGGGTATTCTATACTGCGAAAAACTATGCCGGAGAAGCCAAGGGGGAGGAAATAACCGTCAAGGATGAAAGAGATCTGGCCAATCAACTCAGATCCGAAGGGTTTACTCTGACGTCCTTTAAGGAACTGGAAGGCGAGGAAAAAGGGAAAGTAAAAGTCAACCTTCTGGACCGATTTTACAGCATCCCACTAAGCGAAAAAATGATGTTTGCCAGAAATTTAGCGGTAATGATTTCTTCCGGCTTACCGTTGTCCAAGGCCATCAGAAACATTACCAGCCAGACAAAGAATAAAAGATTCATAAAGGTGCTGGAAGACATCCAGGAAGACATCCAGGCCGGCTCTACCTTTGCGGACGGACTGGCCAGCTATCCGGGAATATTCAATGAACTTTTTGTCAATATGATCAGGGTGGGAGAGACGGGGGGTAATTTGGAAGAAGTTTTGAATATCCTGGCCGGACAACTGGAAAAAGAGCATGAGCTTTTAAGCAAGATTAAAGGGGCTATGGTTTATCCGGCCGTCATCGTTGTCGCAATGATTGGCATCGGAGTGCTAATGATGATTTATGTTGTTCCGCAAATTACCGGAGTTTTTAAGGATCTAGACGCTACTTTGCCGGCCTCAACCCAATTCATTATAAATACCAGCACTCTCTTAAGAGAACATCTAATCCTGGTTTTACTGGCATTTGTTATTCTGCTGATCGGAGCCAGTCTGGCCGCAAAGACTTCTTTGGGCAAAAAAGCGCTGGGCCTGGCAATCATAAACATCCCGGTTATTAAAAATATTGTGATCAAGTTAAATTGCGCGCGCTTTTCCAGAATCTACAGTTCACTTTTGAAAAGCGGCGTGTCTTCGGTGGAGGCTTTGAAAATTCTTTCGCGGACCCTTCCTAATTTTTATTATAAACGGGCTCTGACTCGGGCGGCGGAAAATATTCAAAAAGGCATCAATCTTAGTAAAATCATTTACGAGGAGAAAAAAATTTTTCCGGTATTGGTTCCTCAAATGATTGAAGTGGGAGAAGAAACGGGGAAAACTGAAGCGGTTCTTTTGAAGCTGGCGGAATTTTACGAGGAAGAAGTCAATCAGCTGACGAAAAACCTTTCTTCCATAATCGAGCCGGTTTTGATGCTATTGATCGGAGGAGCAGTAGGATTTTTTGCCGTTTCAATTTTGCAGCCGATGTATAGCGTTTTGGAAAACATAAAATAGCCTCTATGATCTGCACCAAAGATTTAAAAACGAAAAAAGGCTTTACTCTGATTGAGGCCTTAGTTTTACTTTTTATCTTTTCTTTGATAACAATCACTTTTTACAGGGTTTACACGGTTGGACTCCAGTATATTATAAATTCTAAAAACCGGCTGGCTGCAGTTGCCTTGGCCAACGAAAAAATGGAAATCGTCAGGAATCTGGATTTTGAGGATATTGCTCATACTACCGGAGATCCGCCTGGAAATTTAAATCAAAACGAGAACGTCGCAAGAGGGAGTATGCTTTTTCATGTGTTTACCCAAATAAAAAACGAGGACGATCCATTTGATGGAACTCTTGGAGGGAATCCAAATGATGCCAATTATGTAGATTATAAATATGTGAAAATCACTGTATCATGGAACGATGGCCAGTATAGAGTTTTTCTTAGTTCTCGTTTTGTCCCCCCGGGAATTGAGCAGCCAGTGGCCGGTAAAGGAGTGCTAGTGGTTAATGTTTCCAGCGATAAGGCCGAAGGAGCAATGGTTCCGCAAAGCACGGTCCGGATCCAAAATAGTGATACCGGATTTGATGAAACACACAGCACTGACGATCAGGGCCGTCTTATGCTTATTGGAATCAGCGAAGCCTCAAAGAAATATAAAATTACGGTCACCAAAAACGGCTATGAAACTGTTTCCACCCTACCTCCTTATCCGGAGACTTCTTATAATCCCACACACGAACATGTTTCAGTGATAGCTGGAGCCATAAATCCGGCGGATATTTACCAGAACCAACTGTCTGATTTGCTTTTGGAGACCAAGGATTATCTGGGAAACAGCGTGCCGGGCATAGATTTCCATCTGACGGGCGGAAGAAAGCTCGGCACGGATCCAAATTCTATTCCTCCCGATAATCCAGTCTATAGCACTGACGCAGATTATGTGACTGGTTCTGATGGTAAAAAAGATTTTGGCACTACGAATCCTGGCCAATATGCTTTTACATTGCAAGAGCCAGGCTATAAACTTATTGGGATCAATCCGACTTCTCCAGCTTCCCTTATGCCTGGTCAATCCATGACTTTAAATGTCAAAGTTAGCCCAGAAAATGTAACCGCGCTATTGGTGACAGTCCAGGAAAGCGATAACAACAATCCTCTTTCTGGAGCATCCGTCCATTTGACTAATGCTTCCGGTTATGATGTGACACTCACAACAGGAAACGATGGCATGGTCTTTTTCCCAAATACGGAAACACCCTCATTTGATTCAGGAACCTATGACCTTTCAGTGATCAACAGTGGTTATCAGAATTATTCAGGTCAGGTCATTGTTAATAATAATGAGTTAAAAGAAGAGCCTGTTCCGCTGGTGGCTCAATAATTATGGCGAAGATAAAAAAAAGAGGCATGACAATCATTGAAATGCTGGTGGCGATAACCATATTTACTTTGGGTATGGGAGGCTTTACTTTGCTTTTTTCCCGAGTCTGGCAAGGAAACAGCTATACATTGGAAATGGGACAAGCTTCTATGACGGCTTCGCAAGGAGTTAATAAAATAGTGAAATATATAAGAGAAGCGCGGCAGAGCGATAACGGAGCTTATCCGGTGATATCGGCTGATGATAATGACCTGGTATTTTATTCCGATTATGATCGCGATGGCAAGGCTGAAAGGCTCCATTTCTATCGTAACGGAGCGGATGTTATCATGGGTATCCGGGAGCCTTCCAGCGGTTTTCCGGTCACCTACGCCTCCGGGGACGGTGAAACACAAGTAATTTCTTCCAGAGTTGTTAACGCAGCCGATAACCCGATTTTTGCTTATTACGATTCCCATTATCCGGAAGACAGCGTCAATAATCCAATCACTACTCCGGCCACAGTTCCCAATATTCGATTAATTCGCATCACTCTCCATATAAATATCAATCCAAACCGAGATCCCGACAATGTTCAAATCCAATCTTTTGCCGAAATTAGAAATTTAAATGACCATGACAGGTTTGGAATATAGAAATTTTAAATTATGATGGTTTGCAAAACAAAAAATCCAATTTCATCGTTGCGGGGATCTGCTATCGCCTATGCTCTTGTTATAATGGCGATCGTTGCTATAATACTTGTTTCTATGCTTAGCTATGTAACCTCCCAGCTAAAATTCAGTTTTAACCGGGTTGAAAAAGAGTCGGCCTTCCAGATTGCTGAAGCTGGAACTTACTATTATCGCTGGTATTTGGCTCACGCGACTGATGGCATGAATACCCAGCAGCTCAAAAACTTTTGGACAAATAATTCTACGCTTGGCGTTCCAGGGCCATATGAAACTGAATATAAAGATCCGGAAACCGGAGAAACTATCGGGACATATCAAATTTCGCTAACTCCGCCGTCAGGGGGATCCACGGTTGTCTATATAACTTCAACGGGATGGACTAATAAAGCTCCCAACACCAAAAGAACGGTTCAGGTCCGGTTCAGGCGGCCAAGCTGGAGCGAGTACATATTCTTATCCAATAGCTTCATAAATTTTGGAAATCAGGCGGAAGTTTATGGAAAGGTACATTCCAATTTCGGTATTCGATTTGATGGTTTGGCGCACAATACGGTTAGCTCTTTGCCCCCTACTTTTAACGACTCGACATACGGCGGAAATCGGCAAGAGTTTGGCGTGCATACGACCACGAACCCAGCCGATCCCGGCGCACCAGCGTATCCTTGGCCGGACGGCACAATTCCCAATCGGCCGGATATTTTTATGGGAGGAAGGCAATTTCCTTCTCCGGAGGTGAGTTTTACCGGAGTTACGGCCGATCTTGCCAATATGAAAAGCGAAGCCCAAGCCGGTCAGGGGAGATATTTTGATGACAGCGGATTAGGCAGAAGAATTATTTTAAAGAACGACGGAACTTACGATATTTGCACAGTCAATAGCGCCAATAGCCAAACGCATGCCATTAGTCGATATAATAGAACCAGCGGAAGCGGCACCTGTACCAGTTGCAGCGGAAATTGCCTTAGCAACTATCCCATTATTGATGATGGTGTTATTTTTGTTGAGGATAATACCTGGGTAGATGGCACAATCAACAACAAGAGAGTGTCAGTTGTTGCGGCCAATCTATCCGGCAGCGGGAGCTCAGCCGATATTTACATCGGAACCAGTAACAGCAATCTGAGGTATGCTTCGTATGACTGCAATAACATGCTCGGTCTGGTCGCGCAAAGGGATATTCGAGTGCTTGGTACTTCTCCTAGTGATTACATTGTGGATGCCGCCTTGCTGGCCCAGTCGGGACTGGTTGGCATAAACGATAATGGATTCAGCGGCAAAAATTCTCTCACATTCAATGGGGCAATTGCTTCCTATCTGCAGCCGTATTTTATGCATGGTAACAGTGGATTTGCTGTTCGGCTCTATAACTATGACAATAATCTTTTGTATTGTCCGCCTCCATATTTTCCAACGGGCACGGAGTATTCCATTGATCTCTGGGAAGAACTTTAAATAAATAATAATCAGTGACCGACAAAAAAATAATGACAGGAGGCGTTTAATTTTGTATGATTATAAACGTAAGCACCAAATAGCGGGTTTATTATTCATGAGCATTTTTCAAAAAAAAATTTTTAGCTTCAATCAAGTTCCCTTTGGACTCGATTTGAGCGATCTTTCGATCAAAGTCATGCAGCTGGAAAAAGAGGGCGAGGTAGATAAAATAAGAAGCTTCGGATCGCTGGACATTCCGGCTGGAAACATTGAAGACGGAAAGATCATCAACAAAGACAAAGTCGCGGCTTTTATCAAGGAAACGATAAAAAAAGCCGGTCCCAAAAAAATAAACACCAAACAGGTAATTTGTTCCCTTCCCGAATCGAAGGCTTTTCTCAGGAGCATTAACATCCCTAAAATGGAAGAAGAAGAAGCCAAGGAAGCAATTAAGTGGGAAATGGAAGCCAATATTCCATTGCCGATAGAGCAGGTGTATTTCGATTGGCAATTTTTGGAACTGGACGGGAAAAATAAGCAGAACGTTTTAACGGTGGCTGTTTCTAAAGAGATTATAGATGATTTAGTGGAGGTTCTGGAAAAAGCTGGTTTGGAAATTTATGGCTTGGAAATTGAATCGATTGCCAGCGCCAGAAGCCTGGTAAGTGAAAAAAATAACAATAAAAAAAACAGCGGCACCTCCTTGATAATCGATCTGGGCGCTCAAAGGACAAGTTTTATTATGGTGGTCAGCGGAATTCCCTATTTTACTTCCAGCATTCCTTTTTCATCGGAAAGTATCAATGATGCCATTGCTAAAAACCTCAATCTCAATGCCCAAGAAGCGGAAGAGGCCAAGGTAAATCATGGCATTGAACATAAAAACGCGGACAACCCCATCTTTAACGCGATAAAATATCTACTTGAGAACCTCGTAAATGAAACAAGCAGCACTTTGGATTTTTATAGTGAAATGTCGAAAGAAAACGCTGAAATAGAGAAGGTTATCTTGTGCGGCGGCGGAGCCAATTTGCGCGGGCTTATCCCTTATCTGACCAAAAAATTAGGGAAGGAAGTTGAACTGGGTGACCCCTGGGTTAATTTAAAGCTGGGAAACACTCTGCCGATTATTAATAAAGAGAATTCTGTACGCTATGCCACGGTAGTCGGGCTGGCCTTAAGAGGAATTTATTATGAAGATTGATTTGAATCTTATCCCTCCGCAAAAAAAGGAAGAAATAAAACAAGCCATCCGTTTTAAGATATTTTTAAAATGGGGACTTGAATTTTTTGTGATTTTCGCTATTTTCATCGCCATGCTGGTCAGCATAAACTATATGTTGGAACTGAATCTCGCTTTTACTTCACTGAGTTATGCCGCTAACACAAAAAACAACAATCAATATGTTGAGATAGAAAAATACGACGCGGAAATCAAGGAGATAAACATCCAAATATTAGCGATAGAAAAAATTCAGCAAGGCCAGTTGCAGTGGTCAAACTTTTTTCAGAAATTTAACCTTCACATTTCCACTGGAGTTGAAGTGGAAAAGGTCGCCACGAAAAATTATACAATCTCATTGGTGGGGAAAGCCAAAACAAGGGACGCTTTAATTTCTTTCAAGGAAAACCTGGAAAAAGAAGAGTGCTTTGCCGAAATTAATCTGCCTCTTTCCAATTTAGTTTCCAGAGAAAATGTTGACTTCCAAATAGATTTTAAAATGAAACAAGAGTGTTTAAAATGAAAAAATGAAAAATTTTTGGAAAAAATATAAACTGTGGATAAGCATATTGGCCTATGTAGCAACCGCCGTGCTGATTTTAGTTTTCGTGGTCAGGCCGCTAATTCAAAGAATAGAAGCCAACTCTGAAGAGGTGCAAAAAAAAATAATTGATGACGAAATAAATCTGGCCAAGATCGCCAAGCTGCCGGAAGCCAGAGAGATTCACGAAAACTTTGATCAAGAAAAACAAAATTTGAATGTAATTATTGATTCAGACCGGGAAGTTAATTTTATCGAAAAAATGGAAGCCTTGGCGGAGGAAACCGGCAATAAGATAGAACTTAAAATAACCGAAAACTATACCAGCGAGCAGGTGAATAAAAATTCCACAAGCGGCAAGGATAAAAAAGAGATTGATGACATAAGATCGAAATTGCCTTATAACAAATACTTGGTCATGCAGGTGAATCTGACCGGAGACTATGGCAATCTTGTTAATTTTGTGTATAAATTAGAAAACTTTGATTATTATGTTAATCTTCTTTCGCTAAGCTTAAGCAAAGAAACGCAGGGAAGCGAGCGGGAAGCAAGCGGTGATATATTCATGCCAGGCAGTCCGGGCAGCGCGAGCAATAACAACGTAAAGAACAGCCCAACCGAAAAAAAAATACTGAAAAGCACGCTCGAAATCGTGGCTTATATTAAATGAAACAAGTATGAAATTGGCAAACCTGAAAAATAAAACAAAAGAAAAGCTGGACAAAATCAGCACATTTTTAAAAGAAAAGAGCCGATGGATCCTGTTTTTTATTTTCTTATTTTTTATGGGCTATTCCGCTTATCTTTGGAACATTTATATCTATAATTCAACTTGGAGCGAAAGCAGAAAACAAGAATATATAAATACGAAAGAAAAAGAAGCAATATTTAAAAAAGATAAGTTTAGATCGGTAATCGATGAAACCAGGAACAGGAAAGCAAATTATCAGAAAAACATAGAAGACGTTCCAAATATCTTTCAATTCAAATAAAATTTTACTAACAAAAAATCTCAACTCTTAAGGCCGAGATTTTTTAATTGTGCGCTCGGCAGGATTCGAACCTGCAACCCCTTGGTCCGAAGCCAAGTACTCTATCCATTGAGCTACGAGCGCGGAATATAAATCTCCAGGGGGGCGATCACTGGGAATCGGACCCAGGTACCTGGTGCCACAGACCAGTGTTCTGCCATTGAACTATGACCGCCCCTCCGGAGACTTATTATTATTTTATGTGTCCACCAGTATTTTCATCTCGCACCAAATGTGCACATGTGCGCTGTGGAGGATTCGAACCTCCGACCGTTTGCTTAAGAGGCAACTGCTCTACCAGGCTGAGCTAACAGCGCATTTTTAAAACAATTTATTTGGTG
>JBBTUK010000008.1:48698-51922 GCA_038063775.1 Patescibacteria group bacterium | reverse complement strand
CTGACGGAATTCGAGCTCTATTTGAAAAGCCCCGAGGAAATGGCCGAGAATTTCAAAGATGTTCCCGAAGCCGTTGAAAATTCGCAAAAAATAGTTGAGCAGTGCACGATGGAATTGAAGCTCGGGGAAACCCAGCTTCCGCATTTCGAAGTTCCCGCCGGATTTGACGCAGAAAGCTACCTGCGCCATCTCTCTGAAAAAGGCCTGGAAAAAAGATACGTAAAAGATATTTTGCCATCTCATCGGGAAAGAATGGACTACGAGCTGGATGTTATCAAAAGAACCGGCTTTGCCTCATATTTTTTGATCGTTCAGGATTTCGTCAACTGGGCCAAAGACCAAGGCATTGTCGTCGGTCCCGGCCGCGGCAGCGCCGCCGGAAGTTTCGTTTCCTACCTTATCGGCATAACCAACATCGATCCGATCAAATACGATTTGCTTTTTGAACGGTTCCTTAATCCCGAACGCGTATCCATGCCGGATATAGACATGGATTTCGCGGATGACCGCCGCGACGAAGTTTTGGAATATGTCCGGAAAAAATACGGCAATGACCACGTAGCACAAATCATCACCTTCGGAACCATGGCAGCGCGAGCCGCTATCCGCGACGCCGGACGCGCTCTGGGACTCCCTTATGAATTTTGCGATAAGACCGCCAAGCTCATTCCGATGTTTTCTTCTATTGAAGACGCGCTAGAGGAAGTGAAAGAGTTCAAGGATCTCTATGCTAGCGGTCCGGACGCCAAAAAACTCATTGACAGTGCCAAGCGGCTGGAAGGCGTGGCACGCCATGCTTCCATGCACGCTTGCGGAGTGGTAATAACCAAAGATCCGGTCACTGAATACACACCGCTACAGCACATTACCGGCAAAGGCGAAGGAACAGTGACGCAATATTCCTCTTCCACTAAATCCAGTTTTGTGGAAAAGATCGGACTTTTGAAAATCGACTTTTTGGGCCTCAAGAACCTGACTATCATCCAGAACACCTTGCGCATTGTCCGAAAAATAAAAGGTCTGGAAATAAATATTGACGATATTCCGCTCGATGACAAAAAAACTTACGCGCTTCTGCAAAAAGCCGAAACCACCGGGGTGTTCCAATTGGAAAGTTCCGGGATGAAAAGATACCTAAAACAGCTGAAGCCGAACGCCTTGGAAGATATTATCGCCATGGTGGCGCTCTACCGCCCCGGTCCGATGGATTGGATTCCCGATTTCATCGCTCGCAAAAACGGAAAAAAGGAAATGCGCTATCTTCATCCTAAACTGGAGCCAATCCTCAAAAAAACTTATGGCGTGGCTGTTTATCAGGAACAAGTCATGCAGATCGCGCGGGATCTGGCCGGATTCACTTTGGGAGAAGCTGACGTTTTGCGCAAAGCCATGGGCAAGAAAATATTCGAGCTCATTCATGAACAAAAACAAAAATTCATCGAGGGTTGCGTCAGACAGGGAATTGACAAGCGCATCGGCGAAAAAGTTTTTGAATTTATCGAGCCGTTTGCCGGCTATGGATTTAACCGGTCCCACGCCGCCTGCTATGCGCTCATCGGCTATCAAACGGCCTATCTTAAATCCCGTTTTCCGGCGCCTTTTATGGCCGCCCTTCTCACCTCGGATCAGGATAACATCGATCGCATCGCCATTGAAATTTCCGAATGCCGAGATATGGGAATCGAAGTGCTTCCGCCGAACGTCAATGAAAGTTTTGAAGATTTCGCTGTTATAATGGATTCTGAGTCAAAAACGGAACTTGTCCTCAATGCTACGCATAGCGCTGTAGGCGAGAGGATCCGCTTCGGCCTCAACGCTATAAAAAACGTCGGGCACACGGTCGCTCGCGAAATAGTTGAAGAAAGAAAAAGAAATGGAAAATTCAAAAGCCTGACTGATTTTATTGAACGAGTGGCAACCAAAGATCTTAACAAAAAATCCATTGAAGCTTTGGCTAAGGTCGGCGCGCTGGATGAATTGGGAGAAAGGAACCAAATACTTGATTCCGTGGAAAATATCCTAAACCATTCCAAAAATTTCCATAGCCTGAAAAATTCCAACCAAGCCAGCCTTTTCGGACCTTCAGAAATAAAACTGCCGGAAATTACTCTGGTGGCTGTCGCGCCATCCGAGAAAAAACAGCGGCTAGTCTGGGAAAAAGAACTCCTGGGACTTTATATCAGTGATCATCCGATCAAGGAATACAAAGAATATTTTGAAAAAGTAGCCACGCCGATAAAGGCAATCGGCGCGCAAAATGTCGGCTTGAGTATCACTGTCGGCGGAGTGATATCCAAGATACAAAAAATCAACCTTAAAAACCAGAAGGTAATGTCTTTTGTGACCATTGAAGACACGTTGGGAAAAATGGAAATTTTGGTTTTTCCCAAAGTTCTGGAAGATACCGGAGCTGTCTGGGTTGAAGACCGAGTTATCCTGGCTAGCGGAAAAATTTCCGACAAGGACGGGACTTTCAAAATGCTTTGCGACAGTGCCAAGACGGTAACCCAGGAAGATATGGAACGATTCCAGCGAGTTTTGTCAACCCAAAAAATGAACGACCAAAAAGGCGACGGAAAAAAATATTCCCGGATGGTTATTACTCTTCCCGGAAATTCCAATCAGGAAATGCTAAAAAAGCTTTCCCAATTTTTTGACACGTGCGACCGCGGAAGCGTGAAACTTTATCTTTCCATAAACAACGCGCGCCTGGAAACGCCTTATTGTATCCAGCCGGCGGACAACATAAAAGAAACGCTGGGTAACTTAATTCCCGAAGGTAAAATCGAACTGACTTAAAATAAAAGATATCTTGACTTGCGCATTGGAATCTGCTAAGATTTTGAGTTATCAATCCATTAGAGGAGGCATTGATGCAAAACAAAACAAAGCCGCGGGCCATGTCGTGTCTTTGGTGCCATCAAGATAAAGAGGCAAAAATTTTCTCGGCCCTCGGCCGGGATGACGGCAACGGCTACATGGTATCCTTTAAATACATCGCTTGCGAGAATAAGGGATGCAGAGATCATCTGATCAGTGAAGCCGCCGGAAGCCCCATAAAAATCCTGCGCCTCGACTTATCAATAGTCGACAGAGAATTCAGGGATCCGATCGATAGAGATAAAATAAAAAAATTTATCAGAAAAGTTCTGAATCCCTAACTTGACCGACACTCGGAACCAAAAATCCTGATCCGCAATGCCGGGATCAGGATTTTTTTATTC
>JBBTUK010000008.1:0-48598 GCA_038063775.1 Patescibacteria group bacterium | reverse complement strand
TTATTCAAATTTGATAACCACAATTTCCGGCGTGGCGGCTGTCCGCATGGTCGGTCCCCAGACTCCCACACCGCTCGAAGTATAAATTGAGAAATCTCCTTCCGTATGCAGGCCATAATCGTAGCCCTTGTAAATCAGCCATGTGACAAATCTCAGGGGGAAAATTTGGCCTTTGTGAGTATGACCGGAAAGCTCGAAATCTATTCCCGCTTCCTTAATTTGTTCTATTTGAACCGGACTGTGGTAAAGAAGAATTGAAGGCAGGTCGGGATTATAACCGTTAATAGCTTTTATCGCCTCGCCGATATTTTTGGAAGCTCCTCTCTCCGGGTAGCTCACTCCGACAATTTGCATTCCTTCGACGCCCGCTTCCTCATCATTCAAAATTTTGATTCCAGTATCCTTGATGGCGGCGAAAGCTTTTTCTACGCCTAGATAGGTTTCATGATTGCCGGTGACGTAGAACATCCCCCACGGGGCTTTTATATTTTCCAGAGGCTTTGCGACGCCCGTCAGATCGCCATCCATTCCGTCAAAAAGATCACCGGTTATAAAAACTATTTCCGGATTAAGTTCATTTATCCTGCCGACTATGCCGTGCAAAAAATCGGCCGTTAAAATGTGTCCCAGATGCACATCCGAAATCTGAACCGCAGTTTTCCCCTCCCAGGCATCAGGAAGGTTTTTTATCTTAACGTCAATATATTTTACCTGGGGATTGAACACGCTGAAAATTCCATAACTGACGTAAATCAGCACCAGAGCAATGACAGACAATCCCAAGATCTTGGTATTGGCACTATACCCGGCAAACCTTGTTACGCCAATTATCAGCCATCCCAGGGCAAACCCAACAACTAATTCCGTAAGTATTCCAAACCATAAACTAGCGGAAAAATAAAATATTCTGGTGAACAGAGTCTCTCGGAGATGCGCCACAATCGAGGCGGCAAAGAAGAACATCGGAAGCAAAGTCAGAATAAGCGCCAGGATCAGTTTTGATTTATAGCTGACAATTTTGAAGAAATTAACGACGGAATAATACACAAAAAAATGGCTTCCAAAAACCACTGATATCGCTACTACTAAAAATATCGCAAGTAACCAATAATTGCTGCTGTGTGACATATTTTTTTCTTTTCCTGAAAGAAACGCCCTCCAGTCTCCGCCCTTAAATGGCGCGATTAGGATTTCTTCTCAATCCTATCTTTTTTCTTCTGTTACGGCAATAGGCGGTTTTTTCGTCTTTTCTTGATTCCATTTCTTACTTTTGAACAAAAATTTTTGAATTTTTTGGCTTTGGAACTTGATTTTTTCAAAAATTTTCTTCGCCAGAAAACTGGACGGCGTACGATAGGCCGGCTTTCCAACTTTGCCTCCAGTTTTAGCGTAGTTTTTTATCTTATTTTATCTACAGTGTAATTTACATGTCGCTCAAAAAATTGCAAAAGTCTCCATTTCTTAATTGATTAGCTTTTTGACAAATTCCTCAATGGTTTCAATCTTTTTCCGGTAGCCCTCAAAATCATCCCTGATAAAAACAAAACTGGTAAAATCAAAGTCTGTTTTTTCTAGATATCTTTCCAGCCTTTCTTTCACAGCTTCCGCGCCTTTGAAATTTTTTAAATGTGAATGAGCGTTGTATAATTTGTTTTCCAGACCCTCCCTTTCCAGCAAAAAATTTTCCATATATTCTTTAAATTCCCTTTCATATTCGTATATTTTGCCATAAAACCGCTTTTCATCTTCGCTGAAAATTTGAGGGATTTTCTTTTCCTTTCCCAGTTTGCTTCCCAGGCGATGGGGTTGCTGTTGGCTGACGTAGATCCTATAATGCCCCTCTCTGTATTGATTGGAAGAGATCAGATGTTCGTAAGCGTTGAATTTTTCCCGGGACTTTTGCGCTAATCCTCGCAAATGCCAAACTTTCGGTTCAAAATTATCAAATATATCCTGCTCTATTTTTTTAGCCTCTTCTTCCGATATTTCCGGCGGTATAATTTGCTGATTTTCCGGCGGACCGGGAAGGACTTTTTTATTTAGAAAATCAGCATAAACTATATTATCCTTGGGCGGTTTTTCAGGCATAAAGTTATTTTATTTCTTAAATCCCTGGCTGATCCAGAACGGTTTTTTGTCATTAAGCCATTTTAAAACGGCATTCCTTATGGCCGTCGGATAAACTTCTGTTTTAGCCAGGTCCTTTATATCAACCCATTTGAACTCCAAATGGTCTTCATGGACTTCGAGATTTTCCTTACTCAAAGTCACTTTAAAAACAATGTTTATCTCATGCAGAATTTTTCTCCGCTGTCGGTATAAATTTTCGTTCGTTCCGATGAATTGCGATTTTTTTACGCTTACGCCGATTTCTTCCTTAAGTTCGCGTTTGAGAGCCGAATCGGCTCTCTCTCTAAATTCCACATGCCCACCGGGAAAGAAATAGTTCCTTTTGATTTTTAACTTGCAGAGCAAAATTTTACCGCCGCGGATAATTATTCCACGCGCACAAATTTCAAAACTATTTGAAGCTTTTTTTGGCATTTTCTTATTTTCTTGCGACTAAGCACGGCCTGGCAGTCACTTTAACTTTGCTGGCCTTTATTTGGATTTTTTTGCTATGACATCCCGGATCTTGAAAACGCTTTTGCCAGAAACCCGCATTCTTGGCCTTTTTTTCTTTTCCCCGCCTGCAACGCTTTTCTCGTACTTTTCTAGTATTTCATCAGAATCCATTTCAATCAAAGATTTCCGCCCAGCCTTATTAAGAGTTGCCTTGCGGGCAGGCCTTTTTTCCGCTTTAAGTTTCGCTTGTTTCATTTGGGATAGTTTTGTTTTGCGCTTTCCATCCGAAACGGATAAAATCTATCCTGTTGTTAGTTCTATTTTAGGCTAAAAACAGGCTTACTTATTCCAATCCCTAATTATAATTACCTCTCCTTCATTTTCCACCACCACTTTTTGGTTTTCCCGCCATTTTAGTTTTCGCACCACTTCCTTGGGAATATTCACGTAATAATTGTTTCTGGGATTTTTCATTATTTTTCGGATTTTTTTCTTCATAGATATAATTATTTAAAAAATTTTGACTTAATTAAGGTGACCGTATCTTTTATCAGAGAGTTGTTTAAAATCGCTTCGAATTTTCCGGCTTTGTAAAAAATGTAATAAATAGTCGCAAACGCGGCTGCGAGCAAAATAAAAACGAGTAGTTTTTTGCCCGTGGACAAATTTTCAATTCCTTCCGCCGCTCCGCTCCAATGATAAATAGTCAGAAACAGAACAAATCCCAATACACAATATAAAGCTATGATCGGAGTTAGGTTAATGCCCCTGACAAGGGCTATGATATTATCCAAAAAAAATTCCTGGGCCATATGCGTTATAATTACATTTTACGCTAAAAATCTACACCGGTCAAAAAAATTGCGAGGATTCTTATCAACAAAAGCTATATTGGGGACACCTAAAAAAATCACCTAAAAAAGGCCTTTGGCACTTACTTCCCCTTTTTACCCAGCAACCGGATTTAAAAAAATATTATTTCTGTTGCTCTTGCTCGCCGCCTATTTTCGAAATGTTGGCCAGAACATAAAGTCCGGATAGTCCGATAATAACATACGTGATCCGCACAATAGACGGCCAACTGCCAAAAATAACATCTGCCAAATTAAAATTAAAAGCACCGACTAATCCCCAATTCACAGCTCCAACAATTGTAAGTATCATGGCCGCCCAATCAAGTCCGTTAATTTTTTTCACGCTTCCCACCTCCTTTCAGCATTATTTCTTTCATTATATTTTCTTCCAATTTTTATCACGCAGGTGTTCCGTAGTAATCTTCCTTACTCGCCTTTTTGGCATACTCTCTCACAGATTGGTCTAGCTTCAGGGCCTCGGAGTTTATGCAGTATCTTTTCCCAGTCGGCTCCGGACCGTCTTCGAAAACATGCCCCAAATGCGCTTCGCATTGGCCGCAAATCACTTCTGTCCCATGTGGAGAATAAATTCCGAGCTCAATGTGCCCTTCGTTGAATGCTTCATAAAAACTCGGCCAGCCCGTTCCGGAATCGTATTTGGCCTTTGAACTGAATAGTCTGTTTCCGCAAGCCGCACAGCGATAAGCGCCTTCTTCATCTACATTCAAATACTCCCCGGAAAAGGGAGGTTCGGTTTTTTTGAGGCGCATTATCCGAAACTGTTCAGGAGTTAGGGCTTCCTTCCATTCGTCCTCTGATTTTGAAATTTTTTTGAGCATACCATTAAAAGAGGCTGCTTACCATCTTTAGGTAATATCAATCTTGCAAGCAAAAAATTTCAAAAAAGAGACTTGGAATTGACGCCTTTATAGTTTATAATTAAAATAGGTGTATGACAAAAAAGAAGAATGTTGAGGAAACTTTGAGACATTCCACGGCCCATGTTCTGGCGGCTGCCGTTTTGGAAATGTTCCCGGAAGCCAAATTCGGAACCGGACCGGCCATTGAAAACGGCTTTTATTATGATTTTGACCTGCCGCGGACGCTCATTCCGGAAGACCTGCCGCTTTTGGAAGAAAAGATGCGCGCCATTATTAAAGCCGGCCATAAATTTGAAGAAGCAAAAATTTCCGCTTCGACCGCTAAAACTGATTTTAAAAAATTAGGCCAGACTTACAAGCTGGAACTTATTGAAGATTTGGAAAAAGAAAATGAACAGATCTGCATTTATAAAGCCGGTCCGTTTGTCGATCTTTGCGCCGGTCCTCATGTCGCCTCCACAAAAGATATTAATCCGGAGGCCTTCAAATTAACCAAAATTTCCGGCGCTTATTGGAAAGGTGATGAGAATAAGAAGCAGATGCAGCGGATCTACGGCGTGGTGTTTGAATCAAAAAAAGAATTAGAACAATACTTGAGTATGTTGGAAGAAGCGGAGAAGAGGGATCATAAAAAGCTGGGACGCGAATTGGATTTATTTTCCTTTCATCCCGAAGCGCCAGGCTCAGCTTTTTGGCATCCAAAAGGAATGATTATTTGGAATGAGCTAGAAAAATTCGGAAAAAGTATCCGCAAAAAGTTTGGCTATCTTGAAATTCAAACTCCGATTTTAGCCAAAAATTCTCTTTGGCAAACTTCCGGACACTGGGACCATTACAAAAAGGATATGTTTTATTTTGATGTCAACGGTGAAACATACTGCATCAAGCCGATGGATTGCCCCTTCAACATCAAAATTTACCAAACCAAACAAAGGTCCTATAAGGACTTACCGATTCGTTACACGGAAATCGGCCGGGTTTTGCGCAACGAGAAGTCCGGCGAACTCAATGGCCTTCTCCGCGTCCGGCACATTACCCAGGACGATTCGCATATTTTCTTGACAAAGGAGCAGGTTAAGGAGGAAATCGCGGCCCTAGTTAAGATGGCTAAGGAATACTATCAGGCCTTTGAACTTGAACCGGAATTCTATCTTTCTACCCGGCCGGAAAATTTTATGGGAGAAATAAAAGATTGGAACGAAGCGGAAAAAGATTTAGAGGGCGCGCTCAAAAAAGAAAAAGTGAAATACGAAATTAAAGAAAAAGACGGCGCGTTTTACGGACCAAAAATTGACATTGATATAAAGGACGCTTTGGGACGACCCTGGCAACTGGCGACGATTCAGCTGGATTTCCAATTGCCTCAAAGATTTGAATTGGAATATATTGATTCAGACGGAAAAAAGAAGACGCCCGTTATGATCCACGCCGCGATCTTCGGCGCCTTTGAAAGATTCATCGGCATTATCATTGAACATTACGCCGGAGCTTTCCCGATATGGCTTTCCCCTGTTCAAGCACTTGTCATTCCGGTTTCAGAAGAAAAATTTGGAAAATACGCGAAAAAGGTTTTGGAAAAATTAAATATTGCTGGAATTCGTGCCGAAATAGACGCTACCAATGAATCTCTAGGTAAAAGAATCCACAATGGGGAAAAGCAAAAAATTCCTTATATGCTCATAGTCGGAGAAAAGGAAATGCAGGCCGAATCGGTGGCAGTCCGACATCGCGATAAGGGTGATGAAGGAATGATAAAATTAGAAGATTTTATTGAAAAGCTGAAAAAAGAAATCGGGGGTAAAAAATAGCCTTGAATATGACTTTTGAAACCCCCTGCGCAAGCAGGGTTTTTTACTTGATAATTTTCCTATTTTAAGTTATCCTGATAAATACTTTTGTTATGAAAAAATATCTTATTAAAACTTTCGGTTGTCACCCCAGTACCAAAGCAGGGCTTGGTACGGGGCAAGAATGAATCACTATGACTAAAAAATATTATATCAAGACTCTTGGTTGTCAGATGAACCATTCGGACTCGGAGCGAATTGCCGCTTGTCTAGAAAGTTGTGGTTTTTCGCCTTTACCAGGAGCGGACTTGTCCGCCGAAGCTTTAGCGAAGGCGGATTTGGTTGTTTTCAACACTTGCGGCGTGCGGCAGATGGCTGAAGACCGGGCTTATGGACAAATCCATAATTTGAGAAAAAGCAGCAAAAAAGTGAAAATTGTTCTCACAGGATGCTTGGCAAACAGGAAAGATGTGCAAAGGCGTTTGAAAAATAAGGTGAATTTGTTTTTTACCATAAACGATTTTAAAACATTTGAAAATTTTATCATTAAAAATTCATTGAAAATTGAAAATTTAAAATTGAAAATTACACAAAGTAATAATACTCCAAACAAAGAAAGCATTGCCTATCTATCCATTAAACCTAAGCATGCCAATAAATTCCAGGCCTACATTCCGATCATGACCGGCTGTAATAATTTTTGCTCTTATTGTGTAGTGCCGTATGCCAGAGGACGCGAAGTTTCACGGCCAGCGGAGGAAATAATAAAAGAAGTTAAAAATTTAGTTAAAAATAGGTACAAAGAAATTGTTTTGCTGGGACAGAATGTGAATTCTTATCGATTTATCGATAAGAATTCATCCGCCGAAGCATCAGCGAAGGAGGATAAAGTCATTACTTTTTCAAAACTACTTAGGACGATCAATGCCATCCCCGGGCATTTTTGGATCAGTTTTATCAGCAACCACCCCAAAGACGTCACGGATGAAATGATTGAAACAGTTGCCAAGCTTCCCAAGATTTGCGAGTGTTTTCATTTACCAATTCAGTCAGGCAATGATGCAATTATACGGAAAATGAACCGCCGATATACCAGCCATCAATATCTGACTTTGATCAAAAAAATAAAAGTAGCTTTCAAAAGATATAAGCCACAAAAATTATTTTCCATAACTTCGGATATAATTGTCGGCTTTCCTGGTGAAACAAAAAGGAATTTTCTTGCCTCGGCCGAAATGATGAAAAGAGCAATGTATGATATGGTATATTTCGGACAATACTCTCCCCGCCCGGGCACGGTTGCTTGGAAGATGAAGGATAACGTATCCAAAAAGGAAAAAGCCAGGCGAGAAAAATATCTTAACGAAATTCTGAAGAAAACCGTTTTTACCAACAACAAAAAATATATTGGAAAAACACTGGAAGTGCTAATTGATAGCAAAAAGGGCGATTTCTACTTCGGAAAAACACGCACAATGAAAAATGTTAAGATTATTTCAAATAAAAAAGGTTTGGTGGGACAATTTGTGAAAGTTAAAATAACCAAAGCCAATATATGGAATCTCGAAGGTAAATTAGGCAATACTTAAATTGTCATTCCGGACTTGATCCGGAATCTAGTCATAAAAGCTTTGATACTGGATTCCCGCCGGAGTTTATCCTCGCGAAAGCGGGGGCGGGAATGACAACTAACTTATAGCCTGAATTGAGTTTGGGATAACAAAAGAAATGAATACTTCTAAAAAAATTATTGTTATTCTCGGCCCGACTTCTTCCGGGAAGTCGTCTGTGGCGATTAAGTTGGCTAAAAAATTTAATGGTGAAATAATCTCCGCTGACAGCCGGCAGATATATCGCAAGATGGATCTGGGGACCGGAAAAGTTACAAAATCGGAGCAGAAAATGGCCCGCCATTGGATGTTGGACATCGTTAGCCCCAAGGAAAATTATAGCGTCGCTCTTTTCAAGAGGGAGGCGGAAAAAATAATCTCGGATATTTTTGGAAGAAAAAAAGTCCCTATCATCTGTGGCGGAACGGGCTTTTGGATAAAGTCTGTCGTTGATGACGTAAATTTTCCCGAAGTCAAGCCTGATTGGAAACTCCGAGAAACATTAGGAAAGTTAAACGCGAGGAAATTATTCTCAATGTTAAAAGAAGTAGATCCGGAACGAGCCAAAAATATTGACTCAAAGAACAAGGTGCGGATTATAAGAGCCATCGAAATATGCCAAAAACTCGGGAAAGTTCCTCAAGGCATAATCTTCGGATTTCGGGCTACTGATTATAGATTCCTGCAAATTGGAATGGATGTTCCCCGAGAGCTCCTCCACGATAAAATAAAAAAACGCCTGAAAAAAAGATTCCAGGCCGGCTTGATAGAAGAAGTAAAAACTTTAAGAAAAAACGGGCTAAGCTGGAAAAAAATCCAGAGTTTCGGCTTGTGCTATTTCTGGGTACCTTTATATCTTGAAGGGAAAATATCTATGTACGAACTGGAAAAACGGGTTTATTTAGCCGAAAAGGATTATGCCAAGCGCCAAATGACTTGGTTCAGAAAAGACAAACGCATTGTATGGTTGAAAAGGTATAAAGAAATTGAAAGGGAGGTGAAAAAATTCCTAAATTAACCCATAAATAATATCGTCCCGGCGGAGGTGCTCCTCTCGCCGGGACTTTTGTTTCGCGTAGTCATGTCTTACCTATGACATACTACTTTCTGAGCTTCTTCGGTGAATTCCTTGGGAAATCGTTGCCCAGGAACGCATGAATTGTCGACGAAACACGCTGATGGATCTGAAAGTTTCGCCCTCGTTTTGGGTGCACTGCATGTTGCTCCTTTCAGCATCGGACACGGCACCTGCTCAACCTTAGTCTCTGTCAATCCTCCTTTTCTCCTTTTCGGAATTCCGTCACCTATCATATGGCCCCTCCTTTCGGATCACGAATGTTTTTTATTACTATTGAAAACCAAAAATATCATAAAAAAAATCGCCTTTATGGGCGACCTTCCTGTCACTTTGCAGAACCATTTAATTGCGCTCGGCCATTTCAGCTTTTTCATCCCGTTACGAATTTGATATACGATTTAATGGCATTAAAAACAAAAACTGTTGCGAAAATCCCGTTATTTCAAGTCTTAAGTGAATTTTGTAACGGGATTCATGTTTTGTCCATTCTAACATCTTGTGATATTTCAAGCAATACGACTTATGCACACCCGATATTATTACTATTTCAGCTTCTTTCCTAGTAATTCTTGCACGATTTGCGGGTTAGCCTTCCCTTTTGATTCTTTCATAACTTGACCCACTAAAAATTGCAGAGCATTTTCTTTTCCACTTTTATAATCCGCTGCAGATTGCTGGTGTTCTTTCAAAACTTTATCAACAATCTCTTCCAAATGCTTTTCATCGTTTAATTGAAGCAAATTTTTTTCTTCAATAATCTGGGAGGGATCTCCGCCTTTCTTATACATTTCTTCCAAGACAACCTGAACTCCGCTGGAGCTAATTTTTCCGTTCGCCACAAATCCGACCAGCTCTGCATAATTTTCCGGTGTTATCTTAACGTTCTCTATAGTTTCTTTATTCTCGATCAAGTGCTTCTGTAATTCGCTCACCATATAATTGGCAGCTAATTTTACGCACTTTTTTTCTTCCACATCAAGTTCTCCACAGTCCATCTTTTCCCTTATTTCTGAGACGACATGCTCGAAATAATCAGCCAAATTTTTGTCGCCTACTATAACACCCACATTTTCCGGGGATAAATTGTATTCTTCGATGAATCTTTTTTCTTTGGCATCAGGAAGTTCCGGCAATTTTTTTCTTAAATTTTCTATGTATTCTTGAGTAAATCGCAAAGTGGGAATATCCGGTTCAGGAAAGTATCGATATTCATGAGCTGATTCTTTTTCTCGCTGAGTTACGGTTTCTCCCTTATTTTCACCCCAGCCCCTCGTTTCCTGAATAATTTTTTCTCCGCTCTCTAGGGCCGCTTTTTGGCGCTCAATCTCGAAATCGATTGATTTTTCAACCACCCGGAAAGAATTTAGGTTTTTAATTTCCACTTTCGTTCCGCTCAATTTATCTTCACTATTTTTGTAAAGCGAAATGTTCACTTCGCAGCGCATGTGGCCTTTTTCCATATCCGCTTCGGAAATTTCGAGATACCGGAAAATTTGCTGAAGTTTCTGGCAAAAAATCCGAGCCTCTTTCCCGCTTTCAATCTCCGGCTCGGTCACAAGTTCCATAAGCGGCACACCAGCTCGGTTATAATCAAAAAGTGAATACTTTCCACCTTTGGGGTGAATAAGTTTTCCAGTATCTTCTTCCAAATGAATCCGGGTTATACCGATTTCTTTTCCACCAATTTCTATTTTTCCTTTTTCGCAGAGCGGCTGGTCATATTGGGAAATCTGATAACCTTTCGGGAGATCGGGGTAAAAATAGTTTTTTCGGTCGAATTTGGAAACTTCCCGCAATTGGCAATTTAAAGCCAAGCCGGCTTTTTGCACGAATTCAATCGCTTTTTGATTCGGCACCGGCAGAGTTCCGGGTTGTCCCGTGCAAACCGGACAAATGTTCACATTGGGTTCCTTTTCCAGCCCTAAACCGTTTTTGCTGTCACAAAACATCTTAGATTCGGTCTTCAGCTCAACATGAATCTCTAAGCCAATTGTTGGTTTATATTTACTCATAATTTAAGACGCTTGCCCCGTGATCCCGCCTCGGGATTTTACGGGGTGAATCTCCATTCCGATAACTGGAATATATTTAGACATATTGATATTTTTTCTACCGATTATCCCCGCTTCCCTGCAATTTGCCCCGCTCCAAGCGGCTATAAAGTTTTTCTATGTTTTTTTCCGCGATTTCGTCCAATGACAAGCCCAACTCGCTGGCTAATTGCGAAACATACCACAAGACGTCTCCAAGCTCTTTTTTTATCATTTTCCTGGTTTCATCGTCAATTTTGCCGCCTTTGTCCCGGATAACTTTTTTTATTTTTTCCGAAACTTCCCCTGTTTCCCCAGCCAGCCCAATAGTTGGATAAACATAATTTTTTCCAACATCAGGATATAAGGCGGTTTTTCTTGATTTCTTCTGGTAATCTTCAAAATCCATAAAACGCTTGATTATTATTGAATCAATTTAATTCTAACACAGCTCTTTGAAAGTTGGAAGAATCCTTTTATTTCGGGAGCTTTATCGCGAGAAAACCCAAAACCGTAAACTTTACTTAGGCCGCTATTTTTTAATTGTATTGAATAAATAAGCAAAAAAACCGGCGTTGAGCAGGGCTACAACATTCCATATAACCAGGCCGGAAATAAAGTATCCGAAGCCGAAATAATCAGACCGGAGTGCGACATCAGCATGAAGAGCATATCGCATATACAATTGGCGAGATGCCGGAAAAAGAGCCACTCCAAGATAGCAGACGACATAAACCGCGCTTATCCAAATGGAAGCTACTTTGAGCAAGTGTTTTGTATTAATCATCTTTTCACCTCCTTTTTTTATCATTATTTTTTTAACTGCGAGGATACTCCTTTCAGAAGAACGGCGTTGGTCGCGACAATGATTGATGACGCAGACATGAGAAGCGCAGACATTTCCGGCCGAAGCGACAGGCCGAAGGATTTATAAAATACTCCGGCCGCCACAGGAATGGCCAAAATATTGTAAATAGCTGCCCAAAAAAGATTTTGCTTCATTTTTCTGACCGTGGCTTTGCTTAATCTTATGGCAGCGACAATGTCATAGGGATCAGACTTCATTAAAACAATGTTGGCAGTTTCAATGGCGACATCGGTCCCGGCTCCGATGGCAATTCCGATATCGGATTGCGCCAAAGCCGGCGCGTCGTTTATGCCGTCGCCCACCATGGCCACGAATTTCCCCTCATCTTGAAGTTTTTTTACATAGTTAGCTTTTTCTCGGGGCAAGACTTCGGAAAATATGCGCTCTATTCCCAGCTGCCTTCCTACTGCCTCCGCCACTCTTTTGTTGTCGCCGGTTATCATTGCCACTTCAATGCCAAGCTCGGAAAGAGCTGCGATAGTTTTTTTAGCGCTTGGCTTGATCGTATCGGCCACCGCCACAACGCCGGCATATGCTCTGTCGATTGAAAGAAGGCTCACTGTTTTTCCTTCGTTTCCCAAGCGTTCCAAAATTTGTTGAATTTCCTGGCCAATAGGAACGCCGTTGTCTTTGAGCAATTTTTCCGTTCCGACCAAAACATTCTTTCCCTCCACCTGAGCCTTAAGGCCATATCCCGCAATTGATTCAAAAGATTTTAAAGTTGCCAGACTTAATTTAAGCTTTGTAGCTTCTTCAATTATGGATTTGGCGATTGGATGATTGGAACCGGATTCTACGGAAGCCTGCAACCGCAAAACTTCTTCCTTGGAAAATTCATTGGCAACAATTACATCTGTTACTTTCGGCTTGCCTTTGGTTAGAGTTCCAGTTTTATCCAAAACAATGGCATGTATTTTAGAAGCCCCTTCCAAGGTCATAGCGTCTTTGATGAGAATGTTATTTTTGGCTCCAATCCCCGTTCCAACGGCCACAGCGGTCGGGGTCGCCAACCCGAGCGCGTCAGGACAAGCTATGACAATCGTGGAAACGGCAAAAGTCAGAGCAGTTATAAATAAAGACCCGGCCACAAAATACCAGCCCAAAAAGGTCAATATGCCCGATCCGATAGCCAGCACTACCAGCCAGGCCGCGGCTTTATCCGCAATGCGCTGACCGGGCGCCTTGGAATTCTGAGCGGTTTCCACAAGTTTTATGATTTGAGCCAGAACTGTTTCAGAGCCCACTTGCGTGGCTTTGAATTTGACAGCGCCAGTCTGGTTGACCGACCCTCCGATGACTTTATCTCCGACTTTCTTTGTCACAGGTAAGGACTCTCCCGTAATCAGTGATTCATCCACATTTGTTTCTCCATCTGTAATATCCCCGTCTACCGGAACCTTATCGCCCGGCCGGAGAATTACAATATCGCCGTTGACTATTTCAGAGCTCGGAAGCGTTATTTCTTTGCCCTCGCGGATGACTTTAGCCTGCGGAGGAACCAGATCAAAAAGAGCACGGAGCGCGTCTGATGTTCCCCTTCTTGATTTCATTTCCATCCAATGGCCAAAAAGCACAAATGTCACAAGCAGAGCCGCAGCTTCGTAAAAAGTTTCTTCTCCGCCCGAGAGCGTCAAAAAGACGCTGAATAAATAAGCGGCCAAAACGCCCGTTGTGATCAAAACAGACATATTAAGTTTCCGGCTCCGGAGAGAATAGTAAGTACCGGTTATAAAAATCGAACCAGCCCAGAAAACAATCGGCGTGGTAAGAATAAAAAGAATCCAGTTTATGGGAATAGGCGCCGGCAAATTCAATTTAAAAAAATTTACTCCTACCGGAGAATAAAGAAAAATTGGAACGGATAAAATCAAGGAAATCCAAAACCGGCGACGCATGTCCGCTTCCATTGCCTTGGCCATAACTGGATTGGTCATCGCCGCCTCATGATCCATATGGCTCATCTTTTTCATATCATGGGGCGCGTGTTCTTCTCCTTTTTTTCCAGCCTCGCCCGCCTTATTAGTTTCAGCGGAAGCCAATACTAGTTCCATACCGCATTTGGGGCATTTCCCGGGCTGTTTTTGCCTGACCTCGGAATGCATTATGCAAGTATAAATCATTTCACTCGCAGAAGGCGCCATCTCATGCGAGATGTGCGCATTATGAGAAAGTTTTCCCTGCAAATTATATTCATATTGCTTAGCTTCCATTTCGCTTCCGGAAGTTACGGTCAGCTTTTCCGCCTCGCAGCAATGGCAGGCTTTTCCGCAGTCGCAACCGGATTTATTTTCTTTTTTATCCATATTTTTATTTAAATTGCTTTTGCTATTATTATAGTCCGGTTGGCAAAATAAGTCATTTTTTTAATTCAGTTCTTTCGATTGGGCCACAAGCTAAAAAATAAGCTTTTTTATTTTATATTCCAAAAAAAAGCTCTTCTTTCAATGCTTCCGATATTATTTATTTGGAGAATTATAGATAACGGTTTAGGATTGGGCGCTTCAAAAATCAAGACTCCTTCCCGATGATGGCCGCCTGGAGGATCCCCTTCCCAAGCCGCCGGTTTGTATTGATTGCCGGAAGAATCAACCAGGACCACGAGTTGGGTCAGGTCGTAATCCAGTTCAACGGAATGAGTATTTAAAACGATTTCAAATTTCCATTTGTCTTGAGCCAGATCCGCAGGAGTGACTTGGACGGAAACCGGCCCTTCGCCGTTGGTTTGCGCTTCAAGTCCAGAAGATGGGTTTTGGTTTTCGGATTGTGGAACTGATTTATTTGATCCGGTTGAATTTGTCTTCCTGGAATAATTTTTTATGTAATTCGCAGCTTGAATAATAACAATTGCCGCCAATACGGCAATGATTGCAATTTTAACTTTTGGCATACTTTTTATACTTAATTACTTTAGATGTTACATAGGTGATCCCCAATAAATTAGAAACTATCCCAACCCAAAAAAGTTGCGTTTGATATTGGCCGATCACCGTCAAAACGCCCGTTACTCCCAAAACGGGTAGCACATTGGCCAAATAGTGCGCGCAGCAGGAAACCATCGCGAAAGTGGAAGTTCCTCCCGAAACCGCCACGACTTTTCCGGAAACTTTATGGATTGAATTTTTGAGATAAGTATAAAGTCCGATCTGAATTCCAAATCCAACCGATAGAGCGATGACGAAATACCAAAATTCCCTGAATTGCGACTGGGCAAATCCCCATCCGGAAATCAGAGAAATCAAGGAAAAATAAAACAGCAGCATCAGAAAAACTGCCAAAAGTCCATATAGAAACGACCTGATTATGATGGAAAAAATTTTCACCTTTAAATTAAATCTTTCTTTCTCTCCTCGAATTCTTTTTTATCAATCTCGCCTTTGGCGTAGCGTTCTTTCAGAATTTCAAGCGGGGACTTTTTTTTATCATGCAGGTTATTTGAGCCGTGAGATTGCGCTGTGAGCCGTTTGATAAGCATGATGACCCCTACGATGATCAAAATCCACCAAAGAATCATGAAAATCCAGCCAAATCCGCCAAGAGATGAAAGTCCAAAATTCATCATAGAATTATTTGTCTGATTAGACCCAAGGGGAGACGACCATCCTCCCATCATCCCCGTACGAGAACCTGGGGCTCCATATTGGGCAAACATATTCATCATTGGCATAAAGCCAACATCCTGCGATGGAAACGCGGCTGAAGTGTCGCAACCGCTCAACCGCTTGCCCATGACTGCGTGCATTTGCTCTTCGCCTTTCTCACCCATCATTCTTTTCATCATTTCATTCATGAGGATGTGCCTGGAGGTATCTCCAATGGATTGACCCATAAAATATTCACCAATTTTCTCAAAGTCTGTATCTTTGAGTTGGGAACAATCAGCTGTTTTGTTGCTTAAGTCGTCAAGAAGCTTCTTGCCTTCTTGTTCCTCTTGTTGCTGGCTTTGTATAGCAGCGTCATTGAGAGATAAGCTCGGAAAACCCATCATTCCTTGAGCAAAAGAAAAAGTCGGAAAAGTAAGACCTAAAATAAAAATAGTTGTGATAAAAAGTAACTTTTTCATAGGCTATAGGTTATTTTGCGTTATTAATAATGTTTTGGATGATTTGGTCAATTTCTTTCGGCTTCTCGCCCAAATCCGCTTGCGGGAAAAAATGCGGCAGGATGATCGGCCGCATGCCGGAAATGAAAGTTTGCCCGCTTTTTGCATACACATTTATCTTGCAAGGCAGACAAAGTCCGATCTTGATGTCAATATCCAAAAAATCACTGGCAAATTTTGCGCTGCAAAATTCAATAATCTTAAAAGGTTCTCTTTCAAATCCTTTCTCGCCTAAAGTTTTCTGCACATCGTGAACATACAAAACGCGCATGCCGGCTTTGGCGATTTCATCCTGCACGTCTTGGACCGCCGAATCAAAGATCTTAGCTGTGGCTGTGGTGTAATCGAATTCCATAAATTTTGATTAAAATAATCTGCTTATTTGCTTTTGCTAATCATAAGACAATGTCTTTTTTCTTTTCTTCAAACTCTTCCTTGGAAATCTCACCTTTGGCGTAGCGTTCTTTGAGAATCGCAATCGCCGAGTTCTCTTTCTTCGCATCCTTTCCTGACCCTTGTTCTGACATCCACCTAACAAGGGTGATGATTCCCCAGATAAACAACCCCACAAACAAGATCGTGAAAAACCATCCGAAAAGCATCCCAAACAAGCCAAAACCAGATCCATAGCCCCCGCCCATCATATTTCCCCAATTATACATCATATTTGTTAATTTATTGTGTTAGCATACAACTAATACAGCCATGTCGCGAAAATATTACTTGAGCTTTTCAATCTCCGAATAAATAGTTCCGTTGTTTATGGCCATTTTTGGATCATCCAGTACATAGCGCACAACACCGTCTTTATCCATAACGACATAGGTGTGGCCCGCCATTGAACCGGCGTGCATAGAAGAAGGTACGCTCATCATTTGAAAATCCTTGGATACGATTCCGCTAGTGTCATACAAAGCCTTGACTGTTCCCATTTCCGGCAGTTTTTCGATGGCTTTTTGCCAGGCTTCTTTAGTATCCGTTACGACTGAAAAAACCGCCACGTCGCTTTGATCAAACCGCTTGTCTTTGGGAAATTCCATCATCTGGTTCCAGCAGGCCGGATAGCACATCAAACCCTCATTGAAAAAAAGCACCACTCTTTTGCCTTTTAGACTATCGTTGGTATACACATTGCCATCACGGTCGGCCAGCGAAAAGGTTGGCGCAGACTTACCCACTAAAGATTTAGAAGAGTCACCCGCGGTGTTTCCGGTTTTGGCACCATCGCCAGGACTTGCTCCTCCTTCGCTTGGCTTGCCAAATTTTTCCATGGCAAAGCCGACAATTATGATCGTCAGGAGCACGATTATAATTACCGTTGGAACGCTCACATTTCCTTTGTAATTATTTTTTTTCATATTTTTTAAAATAATTAATTAGCTTAATGATTATCTTGGCGATATAGAAAAATAAAATTGCAAGCAAAATCGCCCAGACAAATGATGGCACAGGAGCGAGGACAGACATTATGGCTTTTTGCAATTTCGCAAAGTAAATATTGATGGTGACTTGGTAATCAGCATGGACTGTTAATCTATTCATGAAAGCGTAATAAATTATCACCAGACCCATCACAAGAAACATCAGTCCGGAAACAATTTCCGAGACTGTGAGGCTAATGATTTTTTTTCCGAAATTGAAATTTACTGATTTACGGAAAGTCATCATTTTTTTCGTAATGTTAGTTTTGTCTAAAAATAAAGCGATTAGAAATAGCGGGGCTACCATGCCCAGAACATACATGAGGGTATAAATAGCTCCCCAAAAAATCGATCCCGGAAGAACAGCCAGCGCCATAACTCCAGCCAGCACCGGCGCGCAACAAGTCGTTGCCACGCCGGAAAAAATGCCCAAAACATAGATTGATCCAGCGTTGTGCTTTTGGAGCGTCGGATGAAAAGACCATGGCAGGGAAAAAGTGTTTTTAGTCAGGATTATTATTCCTAACGCTAATAAAAATCCTCCGCCCAGCAGAAAAACAACATTGTGATATTGCTTAAAGAATTGCGCCAGAGCGGAAAATCCCAGCCCGATCGGTAAAAATACCGTTAGTATCCCCAGAAAAAATATAGCGGTCATTATCACCACCTTGTATTTTTCCCGAAAAATAGAGCCGAGATATGAAGGCAACAGAACCGAGATGCAGCACGGCGCGAAAAGCGCCGCCATGCCGGCGATAAAAGCGGTTATGAGTGAAGCGACAATTAATACGTCCATGATGATTTCAATTAATGCTTACACTCCGCAACTGCCGCCCTTTTGCTGAAGCGACACAGGATCAACGCTTTGCAGAATATTTCTGTACCCGGAAGAGCTGGAATAATTCGCGCCTAGAACTTCTTTGGGGTCGACCTTGTCCCAAACAATATTCTTCTGCTTCTCGAAATAACTAGCCAAAGTTAGGTAGGTGTCCGGAAACCAGTAGGAATTAACCGCCAGAGCCGCTTTGTACATGTTCGCTTCCGATACGCCTTGACTAGCCATAATTTCCAGAAGTCCGAGCATGGCCATACCATGATTGCAATCGGGAAAATAAGTGGAATTTCCGCAGCAAGGGCGAAAGATTCCTTTGCTCACCCTTTCAACCATAGCTTGCTGATCGGAAGTCAGCGTCACGAATTTATGCTTGCTGTAATGATCCATGGCATTGCCCGTGGCTATTGTCCAGCCACCCGTCGAAGCAAACTTTCCGGCGCCTCCATATTGCGGATCAGTCATGGGGCCTTTTTCTAAAATGGTATTTTTATTCCCAAGGCCGAAGGCCCAAAGCAAGTTAAGCAGCGTTCCGGCATTCTCTTGGGTAATTTTTATTTTATCGTTGTCTGTTCCGTTAAGCAATTTCTTATCGCTTTCGCTTAACCCGCCTCTTTTTGCGTAGATTGCTTCAAATTTCTGCGCGTCAATCACTCCCTTGTCCACCAGCTGCTTTCCAAGATCGTTCCAAGTTACCGGCAAAACTACTCCTTCAGCCGGCAAAACTTCTTTCACCAGCGAAGATGTGTCCTCACTCGCTGTCTCACTGCTACTGGCTAAACTTTTCTTGTTACCCTCGGTAAAATATTTTTCCTTGAGCCTTTGAACAATGCTCCCCTTTCCCAAGTACTTCCAAGTTCCCACTACGGCGATAAGAATCACCAACATAGCGACTATGGCTTGGTTGTTCGAGTCTCTCTTTTTTTCTATTGGCTCGGTTATTTCTTTTGGCTCTAGCTCTGCCTCTTGTTCGCTTTTTTCCATAGATCTATGTATTTGAATTAAATTAATACTTATTTAACCTGATAATTACCGGGGGGAAACAAGATTAGATTCATTTTTTTCCATTCCAGAACTGAAGCGCGCAAATTCGAAAAACATAAAAGTAAAAATTATCACCATTACTGCCGGAGCGATCATGGAAACATAGTTTTTCCGATTAGGCCGGAATAGGCGCAGCAGCAAAGAATTGCTTACCACTGATATGGAGCTCAAAGCCATAGCCAAACCCGCCAATTCCGGCTTGAGAACCAGCCCAAGACCCATGAAAATTCTCGCCGCAATGGGAATTCCGATAATGTTATAAAACAAGGCAAAAAACATATTCTGCTTTATTTTCGCCATTGTTTCTTTGGATAATTGAAAGGCCGTCACCACGTCCCGCAGATCATCCTTAATAATGACGATATCCCCCGCTTCCATCGCTACGTCCGTTCCGGAGCCCATGGCGATTCCCAAGTCCGATTGCGCCAAAGCGGGAGCATCATTGATCCCGTCCCCGACCATCGCTACTTTTTTACCAAGATCCTGAAGCTTTTTTACTTCATTGGCTTTGTCTTCCGGCAAAACTTCCGCCAAAACATTCTCAATGCCGACTTGCTTGGCAATCGCATTGGCGGTTCGCGCGTTATCACCGGTAATCATATAAACTTCGATTCCCCGGCGCTTTAATTTTTCAACCGCCTCGCGGGAAGTCTCTTTGACCGTATCCGCCACTGCTACCGCGCCCAGAATACCTGTCTTTGTTGCCAGAATCATAGCTGTTTTCCCCTGCTCTTCCAGCCGGGTTATTTCGGAATCAATTTTGTCCACGGACATTCCTAAAACATTGGTGATTAGTTTACGGTTTCCCAAAAAATATTCAACCTCGCCAAGACGCCCCTGCACGCCATGTCCGGGTACAGCCTTGAAATCACGCACCTCTTTGAAAACTACGGATTGCTCCTGGGCATAAGTGTAGATAGCTTCAGCCAGCGGATGTTCAGAAAGTTTTTCGAGGCTCGAGGCTATCGCCAAAATTTCAACCTTGTTTGTCGCGCCGAATTCCACCACATCTGTAACCTTGGGCTTTCCGTGGGTCAGAGTTCCGGTTTTATCAAAAATTACCGTGTTTATGTAACAGGCCGCTTCCAGCGGTTCCCCGCCCTTGATCAATATTCCGTATTCAGCTCCCTTGCCGGTTCCAACCATAAGCGAAGTGGGGGTAGCCAATCCCAGAGCGCAAGGACAAGCAATCACGATGACCGCCGTAAAAGCCATAAGGGAAAACGTAAGGCTTTCGCCCAGCACCAAGAACCATATTACAAAAGTCAGAGCCGCGATGCCGATAACGGCCGGCACGAACCAAGCGGAAATTTTATCGGCGAAATTCTGGATAGGCGCTTTGGAGCCTTGGGCTTCCTCAATCAGCCTTATGATTTGCGCCAAGGCAGTTTCAGATCCGACGCGCGTCGCTTCAAACTCAAAGCTACCGGTTTTATTGACCGTTCCGCCGACTACCATGTCCCCGACCTGTTTTTCCACCGGCAAACTTTCTCCAGTGATCATGGATTCGTCCACCGCGGATGAGCCTTTGATGATTTTTCCGTCCACCGGAATTTTCTCTCCTGGACGAACAATGACGATGTCTCCGTGGATCACTTCATCAATGGGAATATCATCTGTGGCTCCCAAGCGTATCACCCGCGCCGTCTTGGCTTGGAGTCCCATTAGTTTTTTGATGGCATCGGAAGTTTTTCCCTTGGTTCTGATTTCCAGCCATTTTCCCAGAATTACGAAAGTTATGAGGAAGGCCGCCGTTTCAAAATACAAGTCGGGAATTTTTTCTCCTCCAAGCCCGATGAGGGAATTATTTTTCACTGCATAAGCAGTGAGGTTGATCAAACTGTAGAAAAAAGCGGTAGAAGTTCCGATAGCGATCAGGCTATCCATATTGAATGTCTTCATTTTGAGCGCTGACCACCCGCCCCTATAAAATCCCGCGCCGATAATAAATTGTACCGGAATAGTCAGTAGTAGCGAGAAAACTCCAATATATGGAGCCCAACGAATGGATCCTGGAATGCCTTTAAAAAATTCAAAAAGCATAAAATACAGCATTGGCAGACTTAAGAAGAAACTGAATATGAATTTGTTAAAATAATCGGAAATTTCTTTTTCCCGCTTTTTCGCTTCATATTCCATATCTTTTGCATCCACTGTTTCCGCCCGATATCCAGCTTCGGTTACTGCGTTGACTAAAGCTTTTATGTTCGACACCCGCGCATCAAAAACGACCGACGCTTTTTCCGCGGCAAAATTAACATTGGCCTGGGTTACACCCGGTGTTTTTTTGAGCGAGCGCTCAATAAGAGAAGCGCAGGATGCGCAGTGCATTCCGAAAATAGAAAGATTTACCCGCTCGTTTTTATTTTTCTTTGCGCTATTCATTAATTATTCTTTTGTGACAGTGTAATTGGTATTTTTAAGGGCTTCTACAACTTCATCAAACCTTACCTCTCTCTCAGCTTCCAATCTACCGTCACCTGTAGTTAAATCAATTTCAACATTTTTTACGCCAGAGATATCCCCGATATTCATCTGGGATATTTTGACGCAGGACTGACAGTGCAGGCCTTCTAGCTTGAATCTTAATTCGTTCATATGTTTTTTAAAGTTCCGCCTTAGGAATTTCCTAAAATTGAACTTTTTAATAATTAATAACTTATTGTTGCTTCGCTATCTTGTAACAGTAATCACGCCTCGTGGCAATCCCATGGCACAGGTAATATTGTATGAGCCGGGTTTCCTGGGAGTGAATTCCATCACAATCTTGCTTCCTTTATCCAGAATTTGCGGAGTATTATAGAGACCTGGAACCATAATCGTGCTCATGCACCCTTGTCCATCGTCTCGCGCATCCACTTCAAATCGCACAGGCATTCCGGCTTTTACCCTAAAGACGTTGGGCGTTATGTCTTCATTGGTAGTCTCGGAATAGGTAAAGACTGCTTTAATTACTTGTACGCTGTTAGCCGGAGAAGAATCGACGGGAGGAGAAGCTTTTTCAGCAGTAGAACCATCGAGTCCGGGAGTATCTTTTACATTGAACACTCCGACATACATGCCCATTCCGCAGGAAAAAACCAATCTTCCGGCATCGCGCGGCGTAAATTCAATGATATTTTCTCCGGACCTTAAATTTTTACGGATATCAAGACTTGGGATCATAATGCTCGCAGCGCAGGAAAAAGGATCGGTCGCGTTGATTATCCAGCGCACCGGCATATCTTTTTTGATCGTGAACTTGTTCGGAGAATAGCCGCGGGAAACTTCATTCATTCGCACTATCTGTACTCCGTTTTCGACAGTAACATTGGCATCGAGCGTTTCGGACGGGCTATCTTGCTCGGCACTCAAGGCCGATCCCCATTGCCACCCCATCAGAGTATAGCCATTGGAAATGTTTACAAAAGAGAGAAAAATCACTACGACTCCGGCGAACTTGAAGAAGCGTTTGGCAAAAATTCCGCGCACAACCGAAGTAAGCCCTCCAATTCCCAAAAGTCCTGGCACGGTGCCTAAGGCGAATACGCCCATAATCAGAGCACCGCGTAAAAAGCTTCCGGTGCTGACCGCATACAATTGCATGACCTGGGTAAATCCGCACGGAAGAAAAAAGGTCAATGCTCCCATAGCGAACGACCCTCTGTGGCTGTATTCCTTTTCGTGTCCGCCTTTGGCGGGCTTTATCCCCAGTATACGGCTGATTCCTTTGGGCAATGTAAGGCCGGCCTGATCCAAGCGGGGAAAAATTCCCACCAGTTTGAATCCCAGCATCAGCATAGCAGCGCCTACAAGAATTGTCATCACTCCCAAGGTTGTTCCAGAAAACCGGAAAATGGCTCCGGCCGACCCCAACACACCTCCCAAAACAGCATAAGACAAAACGCGCCCTAAATTGAAAATCAGGTGAGGTCGAAATTTTTGCAGTGGTGTAGCTTCGGGATGTTTTTCTGAATGGCGCGCAGACATTCCCAAGATAAGCCCGCCAACCAGTGCCATGCAAGTGGAAAGTCCGGCGGTTATACCGACCAAAAATACCACGGGCAAACTCGTCGGACTGGATCCCCCGCCAATCTTGATGTTGTTTATTCCCAGGGTTTTTAGGGCTATATAGATGCCCAGCAAAAACAGCAGGGAGATTCCCAGATCCTTGTAGTCGCTGGCGTTGCGGCTGAAAAATGGCTTTTTTACTGAAGAAACGCCGATGGCATAGCCAGCCGACCGGATGGCTTCTTCAATCTCGTCCGTATTCGGTTTTTGCTTCGTATAATGAATTTCCGCCGTCCCTTTTTTGTAGCTGACAATGCTCTGCTCCACTTCCGGGATTTCCGAAAGTTTGTCTTCAACAAGCATTTCACACGAGCGGCAATGCATTCCCGCGATGGGGACGATTATTTTATTTTTTTGACTCATGAATGGATTTCAGTTGAATGTTGGTTAAGGAGTAAACTAAAAAATCCTCACTCATCCGATTGCTGAGGATTTAGGAAAAATTTACTCTTTTTTGACAACCGTCAACAGAAGATCCGGCCCGGGAGGGGCCAAAGAAGAAAAAGAATACGCGAAATTGGAAAATATGTTTGGAGACAGAACTAGGCCTACTGATGCAAAAACTAAAAGAATTAGACTCATGAACTGCAAGGGGTTTTTTGTCGATGGCAGATCGGAAAGCGCCAGGTGGTTAGTATTCTCTTCGCAGCAAGGCATCATATTTTTAGCAGAGCCGCCGGACGTGGAAAAATTTTGCATCACCGCGCCATGGTTATGACTGGCTGAAGCGATCTGAAAACAAAAACTGCCGATGAGGGTCACGGCTAAAAACAAAAGTATTATTTTCGAAATTTTATTTAAAGATGACTTTTCCATAGGCAGAACCCTAATCTGGACTGAATTATACTACTTGTTAAAAACTAAGTCAAGACAGAACTTTTCCTATTTTTGACCAGATAATTTGGCTTATATCAGCAATTGCCAGAAGTTTCCCTTTTTTAACGCAATCTATTTTTATCCAGTTATTATTCCTCTCAACCAGCTTTATGGCGCTGTTTTTTGCGTCTTGCAGATGTTTTCGGTCACTTTCATGGATATCTTTTTTGCCTTTCAGATATTTTTTGCGTTCTTGCGCTGATTTATTCTTAAGAAGCTTGAGACTGAATTCTATCGGAACATCTAAATAGATGCTGACATCCGGCCGCGGAATTTTAAATACTTTGTATTCCATTTCTTCCAGCCAATTCAGAAATTCCTTTCTTTTTTTAGGGTCCCTGATTTTGCCGCCCTGATGAATTTGATTTGAGCTGGCATATCGATCAGCAATAACAACATTTCCGTTTTTCAGCCACTTTTCAATTTTTTCTTTAGTTTCAAATCTATCGGCGGCGTATAGAACCGAAGCCAGATACGGACTCACCGATGAAGCACCGCCGAATTCCCCGGCCAGATACCGGCCGACAATTTTACCGAAAAAATTATTTTCATACTGGGGGAAATCAACAGTTTTGACCTTATGGTCGTTTTTCTTAAGTTTATCCACCAGCAATTTTGTCTGCGTCGCTTTCCCGCTGCCGTCTGTTCCGTCAATAACGATGAACTTGCCTTTTTTCATTTGGTTTAATTATTTTTTCTCGGTTATGTCCTGAAGCCCCCGGCGGATGTCCCAGTCGTCCGGATTAAGATCGCAATTTAATTTTAGATTCGGAAATTTTTCCCGAAGTGCATCGTGCATTCTTAAGGCAATTTTTCTGAGAGTCGGATGGACGGGTCGCCCTGAGCGCAGTTCAGTAACATAAACTGTGGCTGGAAGGCCATAAGAAACCCGACAAGCCACATTAAAGCCTAGCGCGATGTAATACTGTCTTTCAATTTCATTTGTCGCAAGCCTTCCTATGGATTCGGCTTGTTCCTTAATTAATTTTTTAGCGGCTTCTCGCAAGTCGTCAGGCAGCTGTTCCAGGTACCAAGAATTAAATCCGCGCTTAGTCGTAAGCAGGGGCATCCGGCAAACACCGTTCCTGTGACGCTGGATATCGCGAAACGATCCGAAATCCAAAAGAAAATCAAATTTGGCATTTCCCAACTCCGTTAAAAAATGCGGCAACCCGGTTTTTTCCGGACGATTGTTGATAATGTCCTGGTATTGTTCCAGCTCTTTTCTTTCAATATTAGTCTCGAAGGAAAAATCCAACGACGCTTCCGGATTGAAATAATAATAATTTTTTGAGGCATATTCGCGGTAATTTTCCTGCTCCGGGATAAGCACATGACTGAAACTATGGGCATATTTTTCTTTGAGTTTCAAAAGCATTTCTTCGGCTATTTCTCTCACTTCTTTTGCCGGATTGTGGCGAAGATAGGATAACTTATCCCAGGCTTGGCGTAGATTGGTGTGCCAACTAAGCTGCGTCGTGATGCCAGCCGGCAAGAATCCTCTGAGGCTGTCAAAAGCCCGCGCCTTTATGGCTTTGCCATAAACCGCTTCATCCTCGTCCGGTTTCTTGGGATATTTTTCTTTTAAATACATCTCCATTCGTTCACGATTACCAGTATAGAACTCCATCCAGCGGTTGAGAATAGCTTTGGATTCAGGTGTACCCACGGGGTCGATAATCGCCTGCTTAGACATATCGATGTAACGAGTGCTGGTTTCCTGACCCGAATAAAGCGGCCAGTCCTGGATGGCCTTGTCGGCTAGAATGCTTATGCCTTCGATGAAAAGGGTCGTGCTGCCGCAGTCAGCAATACTCATATGCCCGTAGCCGACATAAAACTTTTCCATAAATTTGCCTGATCCGGACTGCTTGACTTTTTCCGCATGCACCTCGACGCTTTCCGGGCTTCTGGAATAAAGGGCTTGCATCATAGCCACATCTTGAGGACCGAATTCGTCATAGACAAAAATTTTTGCCATAAATTTTACTTTATTTTGTTGATAATTTCGTCAATTTGTTTGTATAGATATTCAAAAGTTTCCTCATTGTCCACAGTATAGTTTGCCATCGCTATAGGTCCAGCTTGAAAAATATTTTCTATTTGCGCATGGTCCCTGCCCTGCGCCTCTCCTAGAGTTAGTGGCCTTATTTTTCGCTTTCCAAGCCTTTCATATCTAGTTTTTGGGGAAGCATAAACTGCTATAGCTATAAAGTCTTCTCTAAACTTTTCTTTAAAAAACAGATATTCCTGCCAATCATATAAACTTTCAACTAAAATATTCGCATCGTCCCTAATGTTTCCTATTTTTTCAATTATTTTACCTGCGAAGTGCAATCTTCCGAATTTGTTTCGTAAATCTTCGCGCACTATTCTTTCATTTTTTTCATTTATATCCAGTCCCCTTATTTTCAGTTCATCAAAAACAACATCCCCAAAATAAACTTTAGGCCACTTAAATTTTTCCATTAAATAATTTATAACTTCGGTTTTTCCGGAACCTGGTAAGCCAAGTATTGCTATGATTTTTCTTTGCATATTAATATTTTTAAACTATTTTTTATTTTTACCGCCCATATCCGCGTATTCCGTCATTACGTCATTTACTAATTCGTATTGTGTTCCGGCTTCTTTGAAAATCTCCTTGCTTCTTTCTCCCGCATGATAATCCATATTACACACAACTCTTTTTATTCCCGCATTAATAATCATTTTTGCACAAGCATAACAGGGTGTCATGTGACAATAAAGACTCGCCCCTTCAAGCGCAATGCCAAATCTGGCAGCCGAAACGATAGCGTTCTGTTCAGCATGAGCCGTCCTAATACAATGCCTTGACTCATGATTGTCAGCGTGAACCACTGTGTGCATCTCGTGACCAGCGTCATCACAATGAACTGTTCCCACTGGCGATCCAATATAACCTGTTGCGAGAATACGCTTATCTTTGGTGATGACGCATCCACTTTTCCCACGATCGCAAGTGCTTCTTGTTCCAACAACCTCAAGTATATTAATAAAATACTGATCCCAGGATGGCCTTTTACATTTTTCGGATTCCATATGTTTCTTTTTTTATATCAATAATTAATAATTGCCTGGTTATTCAATTCTACTATTTTTTAAATTAGGCGTCAAAAACCCCTCCCTTCGCGAAGGGAGGGGTCGGCAGTTTTCTTTATACACTATACACTGATCTTTATTCCGGGACCCATCGTTGAACAAATAGTGGCGCTGGAGACGAGCTTCCCCTTGAGTCCGGCTGGCTTAACTTTACTGACGCTCTCCAAAAAAGTCTTGATATTTTCGGACAATTTATTTTCCTCAAACGAAACTTTCCCGATAATCTGATGAATGTTTCCAGTATCATCGTTTTTGAAAGCGGCTTTTCCTTTTTTCAGAGCCTCAACAGTTTCTCTTATTTTCATTGTAACCGTTTCCGTTTTCGGATTAGGCATCAGCCCTTTGGGTCCCAGAATCTTGGCTACTTTTGCCAATTTTGGCATCATTTCCGGAGTAGCCACCAAAACATCAAAATTTATTTTTTTACTTATCTTGTCGATCAACTCTTCCCCGCCCACGATATCAGCTCCTGCCTCTTTGGCTTCCGCGACGCTAGTGGAAGTTATAACCGCGATTTTCTTGGCTTTTCCCGTCCCATAAGGCAAAACTACTGTGCCTCTCACAGATTGGTCGCTCTTCTTTGAATCAATATTGGTCTTGATGTGGATTTCTACCGACTCGTCAAATTTGGTGGATTTGTTCTCTTTTATGAATTTGACAGCCTCTTCGATTAGGTAGGCTTTATTCCGGTTGACTTTTTCAATTGCCGACCGGTATTTTTTTCCGTGTTTCATATATTTTCGTGGTTATAGCGTCCCGAGTGCTCGGGACTCCCACAAATAAATTATTACTCTATCTTAATCCCCATACTCCTTGCTGTACCGGCGATTATTTTCATCGCCGCTTCCACGTCATTTGCATTGAGATCCGGCATTTTCTTCTCCGCGATTTCTTTGAGCTGGGCTTTAGTAATTTTTCCAGCCTTGTCTTTGAGGGCATTAGCTGCTCCTTTTTCAATGCCAGCTGCTTTTCTAAGCAAATCCGACGCAGGAGGAGTTTTTAGGATAAAAATAAAAGTTCTGTCCTCATAAACGGTAATTTCGGCCGGAATGATGTCTCCCATTTTATCCTTGGTCGCTTCGTTGAATTTCACACAAAATTCTTGAATATTCACTCCGTGCTGGCCTAAAGCCGGCCCAACCGGAGGAGTGGGAGTAGCCTTTCCGGCTTGGATTTGTAATTTTATAACTGTCTTGA
Source organism: Patescibacteria group bacterium (assembly GCA_038063775.1). GTDB lineage: Bacteria > Patescibacteriota > Minisyncoccia > Moranbacterales > UBA2206 > UM-FILTER-42-9. Next base: position 20,283 of record JBBTUK010000008.1, on the reverse strand, counting down.
TTTTCTTTGCCATATGCGCTTCGCTAAAATCAAAATGCAAATCTCAAAATACAAAATTAAGGAATGACTTCGCCATGACTTTTTATAAAATAATCGCGAGCGAAGCGAACACCAAAATTTTGACTTTTGATTTTTGATTTTTGAATTAAATTATATCTTGTTAATCTGCAAAAAGTCTAATTCTACGGGAGTTTCCCGCCCGAATATGGAAACCAGCACTTTTATCTTGCCCTTTTCTTCATCAACATCATCCACCTTCCCGTCAAAATCCTTAAACGGTCCGTCGATTATCTTGACCGAATCGCCTGGCCTTACGTCAATCTTGTATTTGGGTTCTGCCATGCCCATTCTTTTTTTGAGCGCTTCGATTTCCGCTGGATCAACCGGGGTCGGGGTAGTTCCGAGTCCGATAAATCCCGTGACATTGGGCGTGTTTCGGACTACGTACCAGGAAGCGTCCGTCACTATCATCTCCACCAAGACGTATCCGGGATATATTTTTTCTTCAACGACATTTCTTTTGCCGGCTTTGATTTTTATTTTTTTTTCTACCGGAACCATCACGTCAAAAATCGCATTTTGCATATCCATCGATTCAATCCTTTGTTTCAAATTCCGAGCAACATTGTCTTCATAGCCTGAATAGGTGTGAATCACATACCAAGCGCGTCCGTGATGTTGTGTTTGCTTTGCCATTTTATTTTATTATAAATGTTTTTAATAAGTATTCAAAAAAATAATCTAATCCGCCGAGAAAAATGGCGACAGCGATACTGATGCCAATTACTATCAATGTGTAATTTATTGTTTGGTTTTTTGACGGCCAATTTACTTTCAAGAGCTCCGCTTTGGCTTCTTTTAAAAATTGAGTGATTTTATCCATAATGAGGGTTTTTTAAAAAGCCTTTGGGGCTTTTATATATACTAATAGTATATAGTGCTGAGAATCTTGTCAAGTTATTTTTTTTCCTGTATACTGGGCTCTAGTCGTCAAAAGAGGGCCCTTAGCTTAGTTGGTAGAGCGCCTCGTTTGCACCGAGGAGGTCAGGAGTTCGAATCCCCTAGGGTCCACAAGTCCATACGGGCATATAGCTCAGTTGGTTAGAGCGCGTCACTGATAATGACGAGGTCTCTGGTTCGAATCCAGATATGCCCACCAGAATAAAAATTTCCGAAATTTTTCCGATTTTTTCTTCGGCAATTTACGGAAATCTCCGCCTTTTTTTCCGGCGTAGTAATATTTTCCTTTATTTATCGCTTTAGCCGTCCTTGAGCAAAAATTACCTTCGCTAATTATTAATTATTTTTCTTCACAAACATATGGGAAAGACAAGCATCGAGCCACTGGATGATAATGTGCTGATTGAACCGCAAGAAGCTAAAAAGAAGACCGCGCAAGGCATTTATCTGCCGGACGCCGCCTCCGGCGAAACTCCCCAAGAAGGCAAAGTGATTGCGACCGGAGACAACTTGGAAATCAAAGTAAAAAAAGGCCAAACGGTTATTTACAAACGCTATGGCGGAACTGACATCAAAGTCAGCGACAAAAAATATGTCATTCTGAAAAACGAAGATATTTTGGCGATTGTTAAATAAAATTTTAATCTTTAATCAAGGTTTGAATTTGTTGGAAGTTTGCAAGCAAATTTTGAGCTGGAAAATAATATGACAAAGCAAATTAATGCAGGCGTTGATGCCCGAAAAAAAATCAAGCTGGGAATTGATAAGGTGGCAGACACCGTTAAAGCTACCCTTGGGCCTAAGGGCCGTAATGTAATTCTAGATAAGGGATTTGGAACTCCCACTATCACCAACGACGGAGTTTCCATCGCCAAAGAAATTGATCTGGATGACAAATTGGAAAATGTTGGCGCCGCCTTGATCAAAGAAGTAGCCAATAAAACTAATGATGCGGCCGGAGACGGTACGACGACCGCTATCGTTATCGCGCAAGCTCTGGTGCGCGAAGGTTTGAAGTTCGTAGAAACCGGTATTAGCCCGATTGGCATCCGCCACGGAATGGAAGCGGCCAAAGATGACGTCATTGAAATTCTCAAAAAGAATTCCAAGAAAATCAGCGGCAAAGAAGAAATCGCGCATGTCGCCACTATTTCCGCTGAATCCAAGGAAATGGGAGAAATGATCGCTCAAGTCATGGACGAAGTTGGGAAAGATGGTGTCGTAACGGTGGAAGAATCACAAACTTTTGGATTTTCTAAAGAAATTGTGCAAGGTTTGAATTTTGACAAGGGCTATATTTCTCCGTATATGATCACCAGTGTGGAAGCGCAAACCGCTGAACTTAAGGAACCGCATATTCTCATTACCGACAAAAAAATCTCTTCCATTTCGGAAATCTTGCCGCTATTGGAAAAAATCGCGGGGTCCGGCAAGAAAGAATTGGTGATTATCGCGGAAGATGTGGATGGTGAGGCTTTAGCCACGCTGGTAGTCAATAAGTTGCGTGGCGTGCTAAATGTTTTAGCGATCAAAGCGCCGGAATACGGAGACAATCGCAAGGCCATGCTGGATGACATTGCCGTTCTCGTCGGCGGACAAGTGATTAGCCAAGATAAGGGTCTGGATCTTAAAAAGGTGGAGCTTTCCGCTCTTGGCCGAGCGCAAAAAGTAATTGCCACCAAAGATGATACGACTATTGTGGATGGCAAAGGCAAAAAGAAAGATGTTGAAGCACTGGTGGCGCAAATCAAGTTGCAGGCGGAAAATTCCGAGAGTGTTTACGAAAAAGAAAAATTGCAGAAACGCGTGGCCAAACTTTCTGGCGGCGTGGCAGTGATCAAAGTTGGAGCGGCCACTGAAACTGAGCTTACCTACATCAAGCATAAAATGGAAGACGCGTTAGCGGCAACTCGCGCGGCAGTAGAAGAGGGTATCGTAGCCGGCGGCGGCGTAGCCTTGGTAAAAGCGGCCAATGAATTACGAGGCAAGAAAGCTAAAAATGAAAATTACGAATTCCAAGCTGGTTATGAAGCTTTGGTGCAATCATTGGATGAACCACTCAAACAAATTGTGATCAACACCGGCAAAAAAAGCGCCGACGTAGTGCTGGACAAAGTGGCTTCCGGTAAAGGAATGAATTTCGGTTATGACGCTAATGAAGATGCTTATCTTGACGATATGATCAAGTCTGGAATCATTGATCCGCTCAAAGTGACGCGAACCGCTTTGGAAAACGCTGTATCAGTAGCGGCCATGTTACTTACAACTGAAGCGGTAGTAACCGATCTTCCGGAGAAAAAAGAAGAGTATACTCATGGCGGCGGTATGGGCAGAATGATGTAATTTTTGTCTGATTCAAATTTTAGTGATTAAAAATCAAGGAAGTAGCTTAGTGGCTTTTGAAGAGATTTAAGAAGAAACTCAGATTAAACCAATTTATTTACTGCCTCCCTGAACTTATTGCCCCGATCAAACTCATTAGCGAAAAGGCCGAAGCTCGCCGCGCCGGGCGAAAGCAGAACCACATCTCCCGCTTCGGCGACAACTCTCGCCAATTCAACTGCTTTGTCCATAGTTTCCACAACCGTGAAGTCTTTGCCCTTTTCTTCCGTGGGAATAATTTTTTTAATTTCCGCCATTATTTTGTCTGTCGCCATGCCTTTTAAAAATATTACGCCCTTGACTTTTTTCCGGATAGTCTTCGCCAAAAGAGACATGTCTAAATTTTTATCCGCTCCGCCACAAATTAAGATTACAGGCTCTTCAAAAGAATTAATCCCGGAAATTGCGCTTTCTGGCATAGTAGCTGCCGTATCATTATAATATTTTATTCCGTCTAATTCCCTCACTATTTCCAGACGATGGGGAATATTTTTAAAATTGAGGATGGTTTTGCGAATAACAGACAGATCTATTCCGAGAGCGTAGGCCGCTCCGATACCGGCCAAAATATTCCACAAATTATGCTCGCCTTTCAACTTAACTTCCGAAACTTCTAAGACTTTTTTTTCGTCAATGCCGTTATTCAGATAAATCGCCCCCTCGCTTATAAAGACTGACTTGCCTTTGGAAATTTTTTGCTTTGAAAATTTAATTAGCTGAGATTTAATTTCTGGTTCCAATTTATTTAAAATTTCATCGTCCCAGTTAACCACGCAAAGATCACCAGGCTTTTGGTTTAAGAATATGTATTTTTTATCCCTTAAATACAGCTCAAATGTTTTATAATAATTCAAGTGATCCGGATAAAGATTGGTTAAGATCGCAATTTTGGGACTCAAGTTACATCGGCCGAGAGCGCTTAAGCGCCAGCTAGAAAGCTCAAAAACCACCAAGCTGTCGGATTTAAGTTCTTTTAGCTTATCCAAAACGGACACCTGACCGATTCCGGCTTTCAAAGGATTTTTTCCGGCGGTTTTCAGAATTTCGCATAACAAGGTTGCGGTAGTCGTTTTTCCCTTGGTACCAGTAACGCCGATAATCGGATTTTTACAAAGTTTAAAAAAAAGACTGGCATCTATTTCTACCGGGATATTTTTATCCAGCGCTAACTTTATATATTTATTGCTCCATGGCGCTGGAGGTGTTTTGATCACCATTTCAGCCCCCGTGAAGTCCTCTGGACGATGTTGGCCTAAAACATACTTGATGCCTTTCAATTCTTTCAATTTTTCCAGCGAGGGCGCAAGTTCTTCTTTGGACTTGAGATCCGTAACCGTTATTTGCGCTCCGGCTAAATGCAAAAAGTGGACCGTGCCAACACCGCCACCATGCAACCCCAGTCCCATGACCGTAATTTTTTTTCCTTTTAAATCTTCAAGCTTCACTCCGTTAGATAATTTATCATTACATTATTACCCGCAGCATTTCCCCGCATATCTAACGGGGTTCATCGGATTAATATTCTTCCGCCCTTTCCTCCTCCATAAACGCCTTCGCTTAAGATAATTTCACCGTTAACTAAGACAAATTCAACTCCCTTGCTGTATTGATATGGATTTTCCGCCGTGGCTAAATCCGCTAATTTATCCCGGTTAATGATCATAATATCGGCAAAGTTTTTTTCTTTTATTTCTCCTCTTTTTTTGATGCCGAATTTTTGGGCTGGAATACCCGTCATTTTCCGAATAGCCGCTTCCCAGCTGATAATTCTTTTTCCGAGAACATACTGGGATATGATTCTCGGAAAAGTTCCGAAGCTTCTGGGATGGACAACTTCTCCGGTTTTTGAATGTTCGATACTGTAACCCGCTCCATTAGTGGAAATTATGGATAATGGATGAGCCACCGCTTTTTCAATATTTTCCTCGCTCAAGCTTTCAATGGAAGTGATGACCCTGCCTTCGGAAGCTATCAACACGTCTACTATCGCATCTTCCACTGATTTTTCCTGTGATTTGGCTATATCCAAAATCCTTCTCTTGCTCAATATCCTATTGAGAGACGATATAGCAATTTCAATTTTGGAATAATCAAAACCGGATTCTTTCATCTCGGAAATAACTTTAGCCCTGATGGAAGAATCTTTTAGCCGATTAATTAGCATTTTTTTGCCCCCGGCCGATACCCATTCAGGCAGAAGAGTATACAAAACGGTTCCGGTGTTAGTATAAGGAAAAACATCAAAAGTTACATCTACACCCCGCTCATATGCTTTTTCAATTGCCGTTAGCGCGGCTTCAAACAAACTCCAATTCTCCTTTTCCATTACTTTGAGATGTGATATGTGAAGTTTGACACCGGATTCTTCCGCAATTTTCAGCGCCTCTTCAACCGCCTCCAGGAATTTTTCCCGCTCATTTCTGATATGAGTTGTATAAATGCCGTTAAATTTTCTAACTATTTTGGCCAACGCTATCAATTCTTCAGTGGAGGCCAAGCGCGCATGTGTATAAATAAGTCCGGTTGACATTCCGATACCTCCATCCCGCAAGGAACTGTCTAACATTTTTTCCACATAGCCGAGTTCTTTGGGCGTCAAATTCCGCATTTCGTTTTTTATGATTCCGCGGCGCAGAGTTCCGTGACCGATAAGCGTCACAAAATTCACTGACAGGCCTATTTGCTCAATAGTTTCAAAAAGCTCTTCAACGCTCAACCAATTTAAATTGACCCGTTTTATATTGACCCATTTTTGGATAGATTCAATGGCTTCGGCATCAGCCAGCGGCGCGAGCGATGATCCGCAATTTCCTCCGATAATCGTGGTAACTCCTTGATAAACAAGACTTTCCAAATTCGGATTAGCAAATATCTGCCAATATGTATCGCTATGATTGTTGACATCAATTATTCCGGGACAAACCAGGAGTTCGGCTGCGTCAATTTCGATTTCACACTTTTCATTATGGAGCTCTCCGATAGCCGCAATCCGGTCTTCCTTGATGCCAATGTCCGCTTTATACATCGGCTGTCCGCTGCCATCAATGATTGTTCCGTTTTTTATTATTATTTTGAACATTTTTTATTTATTTTTTGCTGATATATTCCGCCATTTCCACCAGCCGGTTGGAATATCCCCATTCATTGTCATACCAGCCGACAACCTTGACCAGATTTCCATTGGCCATGGTAAGCGGTAGGTCAATGATAGCGGAATGGGCATCGCCCTTGAAATCCATCGATACCAGCGGCGCTTCTTCCACATTCATGATCTTCCGAAGGCCATTTTGAGCCGCGTCCCTGAAAGCATCATTGATTTCTTCTATGCTTGGAGATTTCTTGACCGTACAAATAAAATCCACGATTGAAACGACCGGGGTCGGAACGCGCAGCGATATCCCATCCAGTTTCCCATCCAGATTTTTCAGAACTTTCCCGATGGTTTTAGCCGCTCCGGTGGTGGTTGGAATTATGTTCAGCGCCGCGGCCCGGGCCCGACGCAGATCCCGATGGGGAAGATCCTGAAGACGCTGATCGCTGGTATAGGAATGAGTAGTGGTCATAAATCCCCTTTCCACGTTAAAATTATCATCCAAAACTTTCACCATTGGCGCCAAGCAATTGGTCGTGCATGATCCGTTGGAAATTATCTGATCACGCGCTGGGTCATATTCATGTTCGTTGATACCCAGAAGATAAACTGGTATATCGCCTTTGGGAGGCGCTGACAAAATAACCCTCTTAGCTCCGGCCTCGAGATGTTTTCCGGCCGACTCTTTGTCTTCAAAAACTCCCGTGCATTCCAAAACGATATCCACGCCCAGTTCTCCCCAGGGCAATTTCAGCGGATCAGGTTCACTCAAGTATTTTATCCTTGTTCCATCGACAATCAGCTCGGATTTTTCCGAGTCGATTGTGACTTCCTTGCCGTAGCGTCCATAGGAAGAATCGTATTGCAAAAGATGGGCGGCAGTGTTTATGTCAGTCAGATCATTGATAGCCACTATTTCCAGTTCTTCTTTTTCGAAAGCGATCTTAAAGGATGGCCGTCCGATCCGGCCAAAGCCGTTAATTGCAATTTTTGTCATAATACTTTAGATTATATTTTTTAGTTTAGGTTATCTCTAGTTTACCTCAATATCGATAATTTTCCAATTTTCGCCCGTTACTTTTTTTATATTAAACTTAGCTCCCTCAAGAGATGTATTTTTGGCAATGGATTCAAGCCCAAATTCAAGATTTTCCAAACTGATATCTTCCGCATGCTCCGGCATACCATCGTGAGAAAGAATGATGCTTCCAATTTCTAAACTAACAATTTTTGGCTTATTTAAGCCTTTTTTTTGGATTATCTTTTCCAGCTTTCTTATTATTTCTTTGGCTAATAAGAAATCATGCATAAGCTATGAAACATGAAGCGTATAACATGAAACAAAAAATTTCGCGTTACATGTTTTATGTTGTATGTTAAATGAGTTAATGCACCGCGCAACTGATGCACGGATCATAAGCCCGGATAAAGGCTCGCAATTTTTTTTCTTTTTCTTTATCGTCTAAATCCAGAATTTCCGGAATATATTTGGCTATATCATCTTCCAAATTCGCCAGGAATTGGGCGGTGGGAGTGATAATATTCACATTCTTTATATAACCTTTGCCATCCACTTCCACATGATAATACAAAGTCCCTCGCGGAGCTTCCACGGCCGCCGTTCCGCTACCTTCTTTAATTTGATATTCCTTGGTCAAAACTTGCCTTAAATCAGAATTGATAAGTTCCTGCAAAAGTTCGGCTGATTTTTCAATGGCGTGAATAACTTCCGTTACTTGCGCCAAGATATTATGGAAAGGATTGAAGTCTGGAAATTTCCACTTCAAACTTTCCAAATATTTTTCTGCTTGCAAGGAAAGTTTTTCCCGATTTACATTGATTCTGGCAATGGCGCCGACCATATAACTTTCTCCATCATGCTCGACTTTTTTGATCACTTCTTTCTGCTTTTGCAGTTCGTTAAAATTAGCTTCAAACTTGGCCACTGGTATGTGCAAGCCCTCGGAAGAAACGATATCGCCATCATAAATGGCATATTCTCCTTTTTTTCCAAGACAAACATATTCGGTTTTTCGGTAAAATTCAGGAGTTTTTATTTTTTTAAAAAGCTCGCCCAATTCAATGGCTAGCCCCAATATTTCCTTGGAATCTGAAACTATCTTTTTCAGCGCTTCTTTATCCGGAATTTTCTTGAATCCCCCCACTTCATTGGTCAGTGGATGAACTACTCGGCCTCCGATAACCCGAACTATATCCATTCCATATTCCCGGATTCTAATGGCTTTTCTGGTCTCGTCCGGATATTTTTGCATTAAATTCAAATCGTTTTCCATATCCAAAAAATCGGCCAGCGATAAAAAGAAAAGATGCAATCCGTGGGAATGGATAATTTGCGCCAGTTCCATAACTTCCCTGAGTTTTTTCGTTTCTTTTGATACCTCAACCCCAAAAGCGTTTTCCAAAGCTTTGATGGAGGTTAAATTGTGTACTACCGGACAAATTCCACAAATCCGTTGCGCCACGATCGGCATATCTTTATATTCCCGGCCAATCAGCACGCCTTCAATCAGACGGATTCCTTCCTGGATTTCCAGCTTGGCCGACTTCACGTCGCCCTGAAGAACGCTGGCCATGAATCCCGCGTGACCTTCCATTTTCGCGATGTGGTTGATTTTTATGTTCACCCCGTTATAATTTTACACCTATTGCTATAAGTCAACAGCGAAAATTATTAAACTAATTACTTTTAGTGCCCCGCAATATATAAATTGAAAATTCTAACGGGGTTCATAATTGACAAACACTTTTAAACGCTGATAAATCCTCGCTTGTAAGAGTCGGCTGATCCAAGTCCTGCTCTCCCATTAAATAATACATGATTGACTGGGTATTTTCCACATGCCCTATGCCGAGCGCATGGCCCAATTCGTGAGTGATTGTTAATTCCAAATCTGAATCTTCATTAAACTGGTAAATGTTAACTTCTTGGCCATTGAAAATACCTTTTTCAAATTCCCGCGTTCCGCCGTATTTGTTCCGGAAAGTGTTCAATGATTCGTTGTAACTGCTGATCACCTGCTTTTCGCGGCTGGCCAGAGAATTCATCTGATTAATCAAATCGTTGATGCTCTTTCTTTCTTTTTCCAGTTTTTTTCGCATCGCTTCCAGAGCGTCCTGTTCTTTGTTGAGCTTTTCATATTCATCCGGCGGCGCACCCCCAACTTTATTCCAGCGATTCACTTCTTTGTTATATGAACTTATTTCCTTCTCGTATTTTTTTGCCAACGAGTTGTAATTGTCAATTTCTTTGGAATACTCGGCATACAGATTGTTGTATTGCACTTTTAGGCTGTTGTCCGAAATTTTCAATTTTCCGAGTTTTTGTTCCAGTTCCACGGCCTCAATCGCTTGCTGCTGCCGCGCGTCAAATATAAAATTTATTTTCAGTTGCGCGTTCGGATCATATTGGAACAAATCTAGTCCCGTCTGTGATTCCCAAACATTCTCCGCCTTTTGAGCCAGCACAGCCGCGCCGTCCTTGCTTATGTTAAATCGAGAATCAACATTACCAATGGCATAGGCAAGCGGCGATGAACAGGGCTTGGTAATTGGAATATAATTTCTCAATTCCGGCTGGCCCTTTTTAAAAACCACAAATCCGGCGGCGGCCACTGCAATCACGACAAAAATAAGCGATAATGATTTTTTTAAAAAGGCCATTTTTTTGGCTTGACTAATTTCCCCGCGCTTCAATATCATCGCGGAGGCCATAAATTTCCGCCGTATTTTCGAATTGCTCGTCCGTCATCATAGTTTTGAGAGTTTGGCGCATGGCTTTCACGTTTCCGGCCGGTCGCAGTCCTCGGCAGCCCTGGCACATCATCCGGGCCGTCGGACAAACCGCGTCGCAGCCGCCCAAAATCATCGGACCAAAACATGGTTTTTTATCTAGAAGCAAACAGCGATTTCCCTTTTTTCGGCACTCAACACAAACTGGTCGGTCAGGAATTTGGGGAATACGGCCAGCTAAAAGTTCCGGAAAATATTTTAAAAATTCTTCACCCGTTATCGGACAACCCGGAAAAACAAAGTCAACTTTCACGAAATTATCAATTTCTCTTATTTTCGGATTGGTTATGCCCTGTACGTATTTATAAACATGCTTAATGGTATTAACGCCTTTTTGGTAATTTTTTATTTCCGGAATTCCCCCCATGGCCGCACAGTTTCCCAGAGCCGCCAAAATTTTACTCCTTTTTCTTAATCTTTTAAGAAACCTGACATTTTCTTCCGTTATGGGGTTTCCCTCAACCAAAACCAGATCGAGCTTGACTCCCGTATCATCCTCGTCTTCCAGCAAACGAAAATCTACCATTTCCACCTGATTAATAAGATCAAAAAAAAGTTTTCCCAAATCAAGCAAAGCAAATTGGCATCCCTCGCAGGATGTCAGGCTAACTATCGCAATCCGAGGCTTTGTTTTTATGGTAAAATCCCTCTTGGCTTTCATAGGCATATTTTAACATATTTGACGTGTAAATGCTATAATAAATCTGATGGAATCAATAAATTTCTCCGCAAATACCCATAACTGCCTGCTGGCTTTGGGACCGGAATCCGACGGTAATTTTTCAGTTTTTTACAAAGGAGTGATTTATAGGTCGGAATCTTTCGGTGATTTATTAAGCGAAGAAAATTTTCAAAAACTCATTCAGACAGTGGCAAAATTTTTGAAAAATAATCGAGCCAAGCCGAACATAATTTTAACCGATCTTCATCCTCTTTATAGGACGACTATTTTGGGAGAGAGTTTGAGCAAAAAATACAAAGCCAACCATATAAAGGTGCAACATCATATAGCGCATGTATTTTCTGCCATCGGAGATAAGATTGTCCAAGAACCGGGTTACGGGTTACAGGTTACGGGTTACGGGATCGCCTGCGACGGCACCGGCTACGGATTGGATAGAAAAATCTGGGGTGGAGAATTATTCAAAATAAAAAGTAAGAAGGAAAAAGTAAAAAGTATTGAAAGAATCGGACATTTGGAAAATCAAATTTTGATAGGTGGTGATTTGGCCGTAAACGAGCCGGCTCGCATGCTAATCAGCATCCTCGACAAATTTATGTCCAAAGATAAATTGTATCGACTTGTTAAAAAATATTACTCTCGTAATCAATTCGAGCTATTATATAATCAGCTTCAACAAAATTTCAACTGCCAGGAAACTTCCAGCACCGGAAGAATTTTGGACGCGGTTTCCGTCCTGCTTGGCTTTTCAGGTAATGTTAGGAAATATAAGCATAGCCCCGCGATCTTGCTCGAAAAAAACTCCACTAGACCTTACAAAGATCTAGAACCAGAGATCAAAAGAATTACGGGTTACGGGTTATGGGTTACGGGTTACGGGATAATGACCACTCCTCTTTTTGAATATCTAGTTAAAAATATCAACAGGGACAAGCGTCGCCTCGCCGCCACCGCTCAGCTTTATATCGCCCAAGGTTTATATAAAGTTTTAAAGCTGGAAGCCAAAAGCTCTAAGCTAAAAGCTGGTTTCTTTGCCGGCGGAATCGCCAATAATAAAATAATTGCTTCCTATCTCGAACGCAAAGGAGTTTACTCGAGTAAAAAAATATCGCGTGGGGACGCCGGAGTTTCTTTCGGGCAGATAGTTTATTATCTCCTAGCAGATTCTGGGGACTAGCTTTCCCCGCGGCGATTCAATCGGTCTTTCGGTACCGATTTTAGTTTTCAAATAAACCCCCTTGCCCTTTTTCACCCGGCCGATTATTTTGGCTTCTTTATTGAATTTTTTTAGGATATTTAAAACTTTTTGAGTGTTTTTAAAAGAAACCGCGGCAATAAACCTTCCTTCCGAAGCAAAAGAAAGAACATCAATTCCTAAAAGCTCCGCGATAGCGCGAGTTTCTTTCTTAAAGGGAAGTAGATTATCTTCCAGTATAATTTTTACTCTTGATTTTTCGGCTATTTCAATGATATTGGCCGCCAGTCCGCCCCGGGTCGGATCTTTGGCCGCTTTCAGATATTTTCCGGCTGCTTCTATTTCTCTATGAAGCGTTTGGGAATCGCTTTTTATTTTAGTTTTGTAGTTGAACCGGACGCCCAGAAGCGCGACAGTGTGCTCTCCCAAATCACCAGATGAGATTATCCGATCGCCCGGATCGGCACCGTTATTTTCAATTACTTTATCCGCCAATCCCACGCCGGAAGTGGTAATTTCTATTTTATCAAGCTTGCCTCTTTCCATGACTTTCGTATCGCCAGTTACGACAGGCACGCCCGCCTGCCGCGACACGATTTCGATAGACTTCGTGATTTTCATAAGATCGCTTAGTGGAAAGCCTTCTTCAATGACCAGGCTCAGCGCGATGCCCATGGGCCGCGCGCCCATAACAGCCAGATCATTGATCGTCCCGCACATGGAAATCTTTCCGATATTCCCTCCCGGAAAAAATATGGGATCCACTATGAAAGCATCGGTTGTAAAAACCAAATTTTTTCCTAAAAAATTTGTCCCGAGCGAAGTCGAGAGACCCAAATCCAAAACTGCTCCGTCGTCGCCGGTATTTTTCCATTTGCCGCGTAAAGAAAAATTGTTTCTGATTTTTTCAATCAGCTCGCTTGATTTTTCACCACCCGCTCCGGCTTCTAGTTCAATTGTTTCCGTTTCTTTTGCCATTTTGTTAATTATGCCACAAGATTGGCTGTGGTAGCCAAAAAAACAATTTATTTCCTCTTAGTTTTGTTATATCGATATTTAACGTTGCAGCTCCCCTCCGCGGGAACCATGCAAGGGCCATAGGGATTTTCCGGCGTGCAGGCACGCCCGAACATAGGACACTCTACTGGAGTAATGAGTCCCCGGATGACTTCTCCGCACAGGCAACCAGTCGGCTTTCTGGAGAGCGAAAAATCAATTTTGGATAAAATATCTTTGTATTTAATTTTAGCGTTAAGTTTTGGGTTTTTTACCTCCAAGCCCGAACTGGGTATTATTCCAAATCCCCGCCAGTTGCCGTCCGAGATTTTGAATTCCTCAAAAATGATCTTGCGCGCTTTCGGATTTCCAAGTTTCCGCACTGACCTGGCATATTCATTTTCCACTATACTCTTGCCTTTTTTGATCTGATGAAGAAGCATTAGCAAGCCAACCAGGACGTCTTCCGCTTCAAAGCCGGTTATCACTTGCGCGACTTTCATATGCTCGTAAGGCTTCAGGCCAACAATCGTTGAAACATGCCCGGGGCTTAGGAAGCCGTCTATTTTTAGTTCTCCCATCGCCAAAAGCGCGTCCATCGCCGGCAGAAAAAGCTTGTGCGTGGAATAGACGGTCAATCCTTTTTTCAATGCCATCGCCGTCATGGGCGCCGTCGTGTCAAAACCAATCCCAAAAAAGACCATATCCGGATATTTTACTTTCAGTTCCAGCGCTTCTTCCACCGAATACACCGGAAAAACTTTTGCTCCCAAGCTCCGCGCTTTTTCCAGACTGCCGAAATACCCAGGAACCCTTATCGCATCGCCATAGGTAGCTACGGGAATTCCCGCGAGCGCCAAGTTGACAATAGCATCAATGTCAGCTTGCGCGGTTACACAAATCGGACATCCCGGACCGCTTATCAAACGGATATTTTTAGGCAAAAGTTCGCGAATTCCGTAGCGGCTAATTGCCTGCGTATGGGTACCGCAGACCTCCATTATATTTATATTATTTTTAATTCCGGCGGCAACAGAGTTAATTTTTTCTATCAGTTCCTGGATATTTTTCATAAATTTTTTTCAAATTCCTTAAGCACCTCCCAGGCGTCTTCCTTCGTAAGAAGTTGAATGGCAAAACCCGCGTGCACGATCACATAATCGCCTTTTTTCGCTTGAACAAGAGAAATGTTTACTTTTTTTTTGACACCGTCAAAATCAACATCGGCGTGTTGTCCGACAATAGAAATAATTTTTCCCGGAAATGCCAAACACATAATCTTACGCTTTCCCGTCGCTCCCAAAAATTTTTATTTTTTCCTTGACCGTTTGCTTGACCGCTTCTCTCGCGTCTCCCAATATTTTCCGCACATCGAACGAAATGTCATTTTGGTCTTTGGCCGCCTTCATCAGGCTGTTGACAAAAGAGATTCTCGTCGCCGTATCCACATTGAAACAGACAATCCCGCGCTTGATGACTTCCGCCACCCGGCCATTTTCCCAGTCGGAAGCGCCGTGCAAAATCAAAGGTGTCTCAACATTTTTGTGAATCATCTCTAGCCGCGCATAATCCGGAGTGCTTCTTTCCTTGAAAAATCCGTGGGCGTTGCCGATGGCCACGGCCAAGGCGTCCACCCCTGTTTCTTCAACAAAACTTTTGGCCTGACCGGGATCCGTCATGTATTTTTCCCAATTAATTTCACCGATCTCCCCTTCACCGATATATGGAACATTCCCGAGTTCCGCCTGAACATCAACTCCTTTACCGTGGCAAAATTCAACAACTTTTTTAGTTACGACAAGATTGTCTTCGTAGTCCTTCCTTGATCCGTCATACATCACTGATCCAAATCCGATTCCCACGGCGCGTTGGACAATTTCAAAACTTTTTCCGTGATCCAGATGGATTCCAATCGGAACTTCTTGCGCATAAAACTCGGCGCAATTTTTTATCAAGTTAAATATGGCTCTCCCGCCGGCATAATCTATGGTTTTTTCAGTTATCTGAACGATGACCGGAGAACGCATTTCTTTGGCGGCCTCTATGATTGCCCGAGTCGTCTCCAAATTAACCGTATTGAAGGCCCCGACCGCATAGCTGCCTCCTTTGGCTTTTTGTAAAATTTCCTTAACAGATGTAATCATAAAATTTTTAAATTTTAGTTTTTATCAATTATCTGGGCAATTTTCAAAAAATCATGCGGCACAAGGCTTTCTCTGCCCACCAACACGCCGTCCATTCCGGGATCAATACATACCTCCTTAGTTGTTGCAACTTTAACGGATCCTCCGTAGAGAATTATCACTTCTTCAGCATATTTTTTCCCAAAAAGACCGGTTAAAATTTTTCGAATAAGGACTTTAGCTTCCATTATTTCATGAGCGGTCGGGGTCAGATCGCTACCGACTGACCAAACCGGCTCATAGGCTATGATGATTTGACCAGCTTTTGTGCGACTGATTTTTGCAAGCGTCCGCGTCACTTGCTCCGTTATGACTTCCAAAACTTTATGTTCTTCTCTTTGAACTTTGGTTTCTCCGACACAAATTACCGGAATTAAGCCATTCTTCAGAGCCGCAATTACTTTTAAATTTATCTCTTCATTCTTTTCCGAAAAATACCTGCGCCTTTCGCTGTGTCCCAGAATCACATATTCGCAATCAAGGCTCTTGATCATTGAGGGAGAAATTTCACCGGTATATGAGCCTCTGGCTTCCGGAAACATGTTTTGCGCCCCCAATTTTATCCTCTTGTCTTTCCATTTTTTGAATGATTCCAGATGAACGAACGGCGGGCATAGAACAATTTCGACATTTGGAAAATTTTTTCCTGCCAGCTCTTTTTCAAATAATTTAAAGTAGCGCTCTCGTTCTTGGAGATTAACAAGGTTCATTTTTAAATTGCCGATTACAAGCTTCTTCATAAATAAATTGTTATTGCTAAAACTATTACTCCTGACACCATAGTTCCAAAAAGCAGTAAAGGTATTGATTTTTTCAATGGCACTCCGAACACGAACGCCGCCACCGCCCCGGTCATGCCGCCGAGAAACGGTATGGGCGTGGCGGCCAAGATGAAAATAGCCCAAGATCCGTATTTTTCCATCTTGCCGTTGGCGCGCTTTCTCGTATGTTCGAAAAGCCAGTCAAAAAATCTTTTAAAAAAACCGATGTGATTGGACAAAAACTCCGCTACCGGATCCAGAAGCAACACTATCAGAACCATCGCAAAAAATGTGCCCATTACCGAGTAGAACCAAGACCAAAAAGCGCTTAAGCCATAAACCTTATACGCCAGCGGCAGAGCGGCTCGGAGTTCCGTCACCGGAATAATTGCTATTAGAAACGTGGCCAGCTCTTTAGGAAAATTGGAAAACCAGGAAATTATCAGATCGTGCATACCCGGTAGTAGAATTTCGATATCAAAATTAATTCTGTCTTATTTCGACGCTGAAATTCTTTAATTATATTTTTAGCTTAATTAACAAATGCTCGGTTTTGTGGCCGCTTGCGGCCCATCGAAATTTCACTACCGGGCATAATTTAGATTTTTCTTAAATATTCCGCGGCGGTTTCCGGCTGGATAGTGGAAATTTCTATGCCGGTTGAAAGTTCAAATCCGGCCCAAACAGAAGTCCGCGGCAGAATTTCGATATGCCAGTGAAAATGCGCGTAATCCTTTCCGTCACAGGGTCCGGTGTGAACATAAAAATTGTAAGCGGGATCTCTCAAGGCTTTGAAGATCTTGCTAATGGATGCTTGCAAGGCTTCGGCTAAATGCATTTTTTCTTCCGCGGATATCCTTTCAAAATAAGGCTTGTGTCTTTTTGGAATCACCCAGACTTCAAAACTCGCGCGGGAGGCAAAAGGGCAAAAGGCTAAAAAATCGCTGTCTTCAAAAATTATTCTTTTTTTATGCTCCATTTCCCACTCAATTATCGTGCAATACACGCATTTTTTGTTGGCTTTATAATACAACTCCGCTCCATCCAATTCTAAAGTGACATAGGGAGAAATTACCGGAATAGCCATCAGCTGGGAATGAGGATGTCCGATAGAGGCACCGGCTTCTTTTCCGTGATTATGAAAAATTTCAATATAGTTAACGCTTTTTTTATTCATCAAATCGATGTAGCGTTCCTGATAAGCATCCACTATCTCCGCTACCCTAAAAACATCCAATTGGGCTATTTGCTTTTCATGATCGCGCGTGACTATAACTTCATGATAACCGACTCCATCCATACCGAAATACGGTCCCTCTTCAAAATGCCTAATCACTTTGCCTCGACTAAAAGCCGGGTATTTGTTGGGAAAAACCCGCAGGCTCCACTCGTTATTTTCATCTTGATATATCAAAACATCCTTTTCCTGACGGGTTTCTTCCGGATGACAAAAAAAACATGCCTTGTTTGGATCCTCCGCAACGGCTTCCCGCTTATGCGCGGCAAATTCTTCCGGCCGCTTGGACCGGCCATCAGCAATCACGACCCAATCTCCTGTCACCAAGTCCTGCCGCAGTTCCGATATTTGAGTTTTATTTTTTATATTATTTTCCATTTATTAATGTCATCGCAGAGCGACACCAAAATTTTTCATTTTTACTTTTGAATTTTTATTTTATATTGTATTTTCCGGTCCAAAGCCTCCACCGAGTCTTGAACAAGTCAATCAAAACTTGGATGAATCCGTTTGGTCCGGTGAGGCTCACTGACGAACCTTCTTCATTGAGCCACCTGACCGGCATCTGTTCTACCTTGAAGCCCATCTTTTTCGCCAAAATTATCCATTCAAAATCAAAGCCGAATCGGTCAACCACCATGCGCGTTCCCACCGCTTCCGCCGCCCGAGCTGTCATCATTTTGAAACCGCATTGCGTATCGGGATAGCTCCATAATCCCAAAACGATTCTAATCAGCCAGTTGCCCATCTCGCCCATAATTTCCCGGTATTTAGGCTGATGAATCTGCACAAAGGCACCTTTGATTTTTCTGGATCCGATCACCACCTCAAAACCTTTTTCAAATTCCGGCAGGAAAGAGTCCAGATGGGTAATGGAAGTTGATCCGTCCGCATCCAAAAACACGCGGTAGTCTCCTTTGGCCTCCAGGAGTCCCTGCCGCACCACATAGCCCTTTCCGTGATTTTCCCTGTTTTCGATCACCCGCAAATGTTTCACTTTGTCCGCGAAGCTCCTGGCCACTTCCGGCGTTGAATCCGGCGATCCGTCCGTCACGACTAAAATTTCGTAGGTATATTTTTTGGAGCTCAAAAAGCTTTCGATTTCCAAAAGATTTTTGCCGATTCGGTCCGCTTCCCGATAAGATGGAATGATTACGGACAGGTACGGTCTTTCATCACTCATGGTTATTTTCAATAAAAATTTAAATTATTACTCCCAAAAAACTTGCTTTTATTATAGCATAATTAGCCCAAAATTAACACTAAACTCGGATGAATGTGCCGTGGGGCAAAGGCGCTTGGGCGTCCAAAATGTGCGGGTTTAAAAACCTCATTTCCTGAATAGATTTTCCTTTTTTCAAGGCCTCCGCCGTAAGGCTTCCGGAAAAATATCTTTTAGCCTTTTTCTTCGCCGGAGGTATTTCTATCTTGTCCCCAGGTTGCAGTTTTTTTATGCCAGAAAATCTTCTGTTGTATTTATAAAGTTCTTGTGGAGGAATATTTAGTTTTCGCGCTATCTTGAAAAGAGTTTCCCCTTTCGCAACTATATGTTCGATTCGGCCTGGCGCGGTCTCTGTCTGAATTATTTTTTCTTCTTTAAATCTAATTGGCGCTTGCTGTTCACGGATTTTTCCTTCTCTTATCAATTCTTCAATCGCGTGAAATTTTGGCGGGTAATTTAAGTTTTCAGAAAGACCCTGTATTTTGCGCGCAAATATTTCTCTTTTAGCCTCATGAGAAAGACTGCCAAATTTTTTGTTCGTGCGCAAATGATCTTTTATTTTGTTTAATTTTTCTTCCAGATATTTCAGAAAGTTTCCGTAGTTTGTAGGCTGACCCTTACTTTTTGCTTCCTTGATAAATCTCCACGCATCACCACCGTTATATCCCGAAAGAGTCACATTCCAGTCGCCAGAAGCGGCGTGCAATTCTTTCAAAACCAACGCGCAGGCCTCGGCACTTTTTACGGGATCCCTTCTTTCATCAATAACTCGGTTCATTATTAGTTTTAGGCTAGCAGCAGTCTTTGGCATAAATTGATATGGCCCGACTGCTCCAGATTTGGACCGAGCGTTCACTTTCCAGTGAGATTCAGGAAGAGCTAACAGAGCATACTCAATCGGAATTCCGACCGACTTAAACCTTTGTTCCGTATATATCCGCCAATAACCCCATTCACGATATCCATCCAGAAGGCTCTTGTGAAGTTTAGGATTTTTTCCCGCGTAAGCTTCCTTCCAATAACTCTTAGCTCCCTCCATTTTTTCCGGATCAAATCTTATCGGGCCTACTTTATCAAAATCCAGCAGATCGCCTAGTGATTTTATTGATTCAGTTTTATATTCCGTTTCTCCCTTTTCGTATTCGAACTGCTCTCTTTCTGCCTCCACCTTTTCCATCTCATCGATTATCTTTTCTGAGCCATTTATTTCTCCGCTCTCTCCTCCAGCTTCTTTATTTTCCGTCAAAAAATCATCCACCGCTCGGCCAGCAACCAAGGCTGTTATAAAAGCACTGCCTACCTTTAAAAAACCTCGCCGCGTAACCCCTTCTCCGCTTTTTGGTTCCTCCTTGCTTCTTGATGTCTGCTTCTTTTTTGGCGCATCATTATTCTTCGGAGGAACGCCTTTATATTCAAAACTCATATTTTATATTTCTTATCCAGCCAGGATTGCAAGATTATCCTCGCCGCTTCCTGGTTGTCCAGTTCTTTTATTTTTTTCGCGCCTCTTTTCTTGAGAGAATCTTGCGCCATTTTGGTTGAAAACATTTCTTCCTGGTATCTAACTTCCACACCCAATTCTTTTTCCATCTCGGCGCCGATTTCTTGCGCGTCAAAAGATTCTTTTTGCCCTCCCGGCATTCCTAATTTTCCTAATATTATTTGGTTTACTTCGCGTTCCTGAATTATTTTTCTCAGATTGTCCACTAGTTTTTCGTCATTGTCCAAAGTTTTATAAGCAAACGCGATTGATACCTCGCTATC
>JBBTUK010000007.1:43580-45133 GCA_038063775.1 Patescibacteria group bacterium | reverse complement strand
TATCAAAACGGTAACTAAAAATTTTAAAGTTTAAATTATAAATTTTAAATCAATTTTAAATTACTAAATGTTTAAATGATTAAAAATTTATTCATTTGAATTTCATTTAAAACTTAAAATTGAAAATTTAAAATTAGCTTTTTATGGCTTCCGGCAAAGAAATACGAAGACGAATAAAGTCTATCAATAATACGAAAAAAATAACCCGAGCGATGGAGATGGTTTCGGCTGCCAAAATGAGAAAGGCCGTGAGTCGGGTTTTGCAGATCCGGCCTTACGCTCGAAGCGCCTGGAGCGTCTTGACCAATCTGGCGCGGGCGTTCGCGCAGTATAAAAGCGGGCTTCTGGAAGTGCGGGAGGTGAAAACCATTTTGATGATTGTGGTTTCTTCCAACCGAGGACTTTGCGGGTCGTTCAATTCCCAAGTTATCAAAAAAATAAAGGAAGAATTGGAGAATCCGGAAAGATTGAAGATCAACAGGATCGGCGTGAAAAAAATAGAATCCAAAACCGCGGACGGAGATTTGAAGATAGACTTTATTACCGTTGGGAAAAAAGGAGAAGCGGCGATTCGGAAAATGGGAAGGCCTATCATTGCCACTTTTTCCGACTTGGCCTATGTGCCGACCGTAGAGGATGTGCGGCCACTAGTGAAACTGGCAATGAATGATTATCTGGATAAAAAATATGACAAAGTCGTCATAATTTACACGGACTACATTTCAACTATCAATCAGCAAACCAGGATCAGGCAGTTGTTGCCGATATCAAAAATAGATCTGGAAAAGCAAATAGCGGAGATGGATGTTTTGGCCAAGGAATATGGCCTCAATGAGCCGGAAGTAGAATATAAAGTCGAGCCGAGCCCGAAAGAAGTGCTGGAATATATCCTGCCGCGGCTGATTGAAATGCAGATCTATCATGCCATTCTGGAATCCAGCGCGTCCAAAGAATCGGCGCAGATGGTGGCGATGAAGAATGCGACGGAAGCAGCGGGAGAAATGGCGAGTGACCTAACATTCGCTTATAATCAGATCCGGCAGATGAAGATCACACAGGAAATAGCGGAGATTTCAGCAGGGCGTGCCGCTTTGGAAAATTAGTAAATAATTTTATTTTTTATAAGTTATGAATACAGGAAAAATATCTCAAATCATCGGACCGGTCGTGGATGTGGAATTTAATCAGGAACTGCCAAACATATACAATGCATTGGAAGTGCCCCTCGACGATACTCGGAGTAAAACTAGCCAGAGGCTAGTTTTAGAAGTCGCTCAGCATTTGGGCGGCAATAAAGTCCGCGCGGTGGCCATGGGTTCGACGGACGGACTGCGCCGCGGAATGGAAGTTATCGACACTGGCGGGGCTATTTCCGTTCCAGTCGGCCAAGAAACGCTCGGCCGGATGTTTAATCTTTTGGGCGAGCCGATTGACGGGCTAGGAGAAGTGTCCGCCAAAGGCGGATCCGCCTCCGGCGGAAAAACCAAAGAATACTGGCCAATCCATCGCGAAGCGCCGAAATTTGAAGAGCAATCCACCAAGGCGGAAATTTT
>JBBTUK010000007.1:15482-43480 GCA_038063775.1 Patescibacteria group bacterium | reverse complement strand
GCGCTGGTTTTCGGGCAAATGAATGAGCCGCCTGGAGCGAGGCAAAGAGTGGGGCTCTCGGCGCTGACCATGGCGGAATATTTCCGGGACGACGAAGGCAAGGACGTTTTGCTTTTTATTGACAACATTTTCCGTTTCACCCAAGCTGGTTCGGAAGTTTCGGCACTTCTCGGACGCATTCCGTCCGCGGTGGGTTATCAACCGACGCTGGCCGAAGAAATGGGCAGGCTTCAGGAAAGAATTACTTCTACCAAAAAAGGCTCGATTACTTCGGTGCAGGCGGTTTATGTTCCAGCCGACGACTTGACGGATCCGGCGCCGGCCACGACTTTTGGCCATCTTGATTCCACGGTCGTGCTGTCACGAAGTTTGTCGGAACTCGGAATTTATCCGGCAGTGGATCCGCTGGACTCCAGTTCAACTATTCTTGATCCGAAAATCGTGGGCATTGAGCATTATCAGGCGGCGCGGGGAGTCCAAAAGGTTTTGCAAAGATATAAAGATCTTCAGGATATCATAGCAATTTTAGGGATGGAGGAATTGTCCGAGGAAGACAAGGTGACGGTGGCGCGGGCCAGAAAAATCCAAAAATTCTTGTCCCAACCGTTTTTTGTGGCCGAACAATTCACCGGAACGCCGGGAAAATACGTAAAATTGCCTGATACCATCAAGGGATTCAAAGCGATACTAGATGGCGTTTATGACGGAGTAGCGGAGCAGGATTTTTATATGCAGGGAGGAATCGAGGAGATAAAAAAATAAATTTTTTGTGTCATTCCCGCGAAGGCGGGAATCTAGTGAAACAACAATAAATCATGACTGGATTCCCGATCAGGGCGGGAATGACAAATGGTTTAGATCCTGAAACAAGCTCAGGATGACAGAATTTTATGGCAACAGAAAAAATTAAATTCAAAATTATTACTCCCGAACGGACCGTTTTTGAGGATGAGGTTGACCAAGCTACGTTGCCGGTAACTGATGGGGAGGTGACGATCCTTCCCAATCACTGGTCTTATATCGCCTCGCTTAAAGCCGGGGAAATTATGCTCAAAAAAGACGGCAAGGAAATTGAAATGGCGATTTCCGGAGGATTTATTGAGTTTGATAAAAATAATCTGGTGGTTTTGGCGGACACGGCTGAGCACGCGGAAGAAATTGATCTGAAGCGCGCTGAAGAAGCGAGAATCCGGGCGGAGGAACTCAAAAAAGAAAAAGTGATTACGGATGAAGGTGAATTTGCGCGAGTGGCCGCCGCGGTGGAAAAGGAAATGGCTCGGATAAAAGTGGCTAAAAAACATCGGACCAGGCGCGAGATAAAAATTGACCAAAATAATTAATTAAAGGAAGTAAAGGAGGAGCCTCACGGGCTCCTCTTATTTTTTTTCACAAAAAATGGTATTATAAGAATGCAAGTAATTAATAATAAAAAACTATGCCAAAAACAAAACAAATATTAATTGGGGTGACGGTTTTTGTGGTTTTGATAGCGGCTTTGCTTACGGCACTTGGCAGCCAGACACCGGGTCAGAAAAGCAATACATTTGAGAGTGTCAATCAAGGTGGGATTTCGGCGCCTCTGTCGGGCGTACCCGACAGTATGACTTTGGAGGCAGGTCTTCCAATTGGGCGAAATTTAAACAAAGGCTTATCCGAAGCTGTCCCTTCGGTCGGTTTCAACACTATCTCTGGCCAAGATATTCCGGATAAAAAAGTTATCAAGAACGGAAATCTCAACCTAAAGGTGTTGAGCGCCGATGAGGCATCTTCCCAGATAGCCGAAATTGCCAAGCGTAACGATGGTGATGTTTTTTCCTCTAATTTTTATGAAAACGCGAAAAATATCAAAAGCGGCAGTCTGACGGTCAAGGTGCTGGTAGCTAATTTCGAAAACACTTTTCAGGAGATAAAAAAAGTGGCGACCTTAGTCATGCAGGAGTCAACCACCGGGCAAAACATGACGGAAGAATACACGGATCTCCAGTCTCAGCTGAAAAATAAACAGGCGGAAGAAGCCCAGTTCGTGCAAATTCTGGGCCAAGCGCAAAAGATCCAAGATATTTTAGATGTTACCCGGGAACTTTCGCGAGTGAGAGGGGAGATAGAAATGTTTCAGGGCAGAATAAAATTTTTAAATTCCCAGACCGATATGGCCAGCATCTTCGTGAGCCTCTCCGAAGACGCCAATATCACGCTGGCCGATTCCTGGCGGCCGCTCCAAGTAGCCAAAGAAGCGGTGAACGCGCTCATTAAAAAGGCCCAGAGCTTTGTCAATTTCGCCATCGTCTTGATAGTAACCGTTATTCCAATAATTTTACTCTACGCGCTTTTGGTTTATGTAATTTATCTCATCGGCCGGAAGATATATGTGAAAATAAAGGAAAAAAGAGCCGATTTAAAGCCGTAAACTGAAAAAAAGAAGAACCCGCCTTTCAATGAGGTGGGTTTTTTAATGGCAAAAATAGAAATCTTGACAGCCAACCGCTGGGGATGTAATATACTCCCATAGGGTATTAATAAATAATGACCAAAAATATGGCCAAGAAAAAAATCAAAACGGCGGAGGCTGATGAAGCAATCGCCCATCGGATTTCGCGGATCGAGGGGCAGCTCCGCGGGATCAAGAAAATGATCGGGGAAAAAAAAGATTGCGTCGGGATAATGACGCAGATCATGGCGGTACGCGAAGCGATTTCCATGCTCGGAATGGAAGTCTTGAAAGATGACTTTGTCTGCAAATGGGAAAAAAACAAAAAATTGGACGAAACCTATCTCAAAACAATTTTCAAAATGAATTAATTTTTTAACAAAAAAAATATGCCAAACAATCCATTTAAAAATTCAATCAAACAGCTTGAGAGGGTCAGGGAAATTATCCAACTAGACGACAATATTTTCGAGCAATTGAAGCAGCCGCAAAAGATTGTTAAATTTTCCATTCCAGTCCGGATGGATAGCGGGAAAATAAAAGTTTTTTCGGCTTTTCGGGCGCAATATAATGACGCGAGAGGACCGTTCAAGGGCGGAATCAGGTTTCATCCGGGAGTAACTGAAGCGGAAGTTATGGCGCTTAGCGCTTGGATGACTTGGAAGACCGCGGCGGCCGGCTTGCCTCTGGGCGGCAGCAAAGGCGGGGTTATTGTCAATCCGAAAGAATTATCAGCTGGCGAGCTGGAAAGATTGTCTCGCGGGTATATCCGGGAAATTTACAAATTTATCGGTTCAAGAGTGGATGTGCCCGCGCCGGATGTCTATACCAATCCGAAAATTATGGGCTGGATGCTGGATGAATACGAAAAAATGACTGGCGCGCACGATCCCGGCGTTATTACCGGCAAGCCTTTGAGCATCGGAGGATCCAAGGCGCGCGGCTATTCAACCGCGCAAGGCGCGGCCTATGTCATTGAGGCGGCTAGAAAAAAAGCCGGTTTGGCGAAAGACGCTAGTGTGACTATTCAGGGTTTCGGTAACGCCGGTTCGTATCTGGCTAAAATTTTGCACCGGCAAGGCTATAAAATTATCGCGCTGAGCGATTCCAAAGGCGCCATCGTCAATCCTTCCGGACTTGACGTAGCGGCAGTGGAAAGACACAAGGAAAAAACCGGTTCAGTCATTAATTATCCGGAAGCCAAAACGGTGAAAAGCGGTGAGTATCTTTATCAAGCGGTGGATATTTTGGTCCCAGCCGCGCTGGAAAATTCCATTACGCGGAAAAATGTGAATGCCATCCAGGCCAAGCTGATTGTGGAAGTGGCCAACGGTCCGATTACGCCGGAAGCCGATGAGATTTTGGAAAAGAAAAATATCTTGGTCGTGCCGGATATCCTGGCCAACGCCGGCGGTGTCATTGTCAGTTATTTGGAACAAGTCCAAAATGCTTATGGTTACTATTGGACGGAAGAAAAAATTTTGAAGAGGCTGATGCATATCATAACTGAAGCGTTTGAAGAAGCGTGGAAAGAAAAAGAAAAATATCGGACCGTCTTGCGGATGGGAGCTTATGCTTTAGCGGTTAAGCGCGTGGCGGAGGCGATGAAAGACAGAGGTTGGGCCTGAAAACTTGAAAAATAGCGGACAATGGGGTAAAGTAAGCTAGAATCCGGATAATTATATGGAAAAATACGACCCAAATAAAATCGAAAATAAATGGCAAAACTATTGGGCTGAAAATCCGGAACTTTATGCTGCCAAAGAAGATTCAGCCAAAGAAAAAAAATATGTTTTGGATATGTTCCCTTATCCTTCCGGAGAAGGGCTTCACGTCGGCCACGTTGAATCTTATACGGCGACAGACATAATCTCCCGTTATTTAAGAATGCGCGGAAAAAATGTTTTGCACCCCCAAGGCTGGGACGCTTTTGGACTTCCAGCGGAAAATTATGCCATAAAAACCAAAGTCCATCCGGCCGAAACGACTAAAAAATCCATCGCCACTTTCAAAGAGCAGATGAATAAAATGGGCTTCTCTTATGATTGGTCTCGTGAAGTCAATTCTTCCAATCCAGAATATTACAAATGGACACAATGGTTTTTTCTGCTTCTTTATAAAAACGGACTAGCTTACAAAAAGAAAGCCAAAGCCAATTGGTGCCTTTCCTGCCAGACAGTTTTGGCTAATGAGCAAGTAATAGGTGGTAAATGCGAAAGATGCGGTACGGAAGTTATTCAAAAAGATCTTGAGCAATGGTTTTTCAAGATTACGGATTTTCTAGAAGATAATAAAAAAACATCCGGGCTTATAAATGGCCTTGGTAAAATTGACTGGCCGGAATCAACCAAAGCGGCTCAGAAAAATTGGATCGGAAAATCCGAGGGAGCTCAGTTTAAGATGAAAATTACAACCGCCCCGGCCTCCGGCCACCCCTCCTTAACTAAGGAGGGGAAGGGGGAGGTAGATGACAAATTTATCGAAGTTTATACCACGCGCTTGGACACGGCATTTGGGATAACTTACGCCGTAGTCGCTCCGGAATATCCAATCATATCTGAATTAAAAGAGGAAATAGCTAACTGGAAAGAAGTAGAAAAGTATCTTGAAGATGCCAAGAAAAAAACCGATCTGGAAAGAATGGAAGCCAAGGAAAAAACGGGAGTGGAGCTCAAAGGAATAAAAGTAATCAATCCTTTCAACAACGAAGAGGTGCCGCTCTATGTGGCGGATTATGTATTAAGCCACTATGGCACCGGCGCGGTGATGGCGGTTCCTGCTCACGATGAACGGGATTTTGAATTTGCCAAGAAATACAATTTACCGATTAAAAAAGTTATTGAGCCTTGTTTCAGCCAGTTAACTGAACCGGGGAAAATTAAAGATGGCGAGCCCTTTGAGGAAAGAGATGCTTTGGCTATGGTGGTTAAGCATTGGGAGAAAAATGAATACATTGGACTTAAATGGAAAAAAGTTGCTTGGCAAACCTTGATCACTGGCGGAGTAGGGAAAGATAAAAATGCCGAAGAGGCGGCTAGGAGAGAGGTTTTGGAAGAGACTGGATATAAGAATCTAAAATTAATTAAAGAGCTGCCAATGGTGCACAGCAAATTTTATCATGTGCCCAAAAAAGTGAATCGATTTGCTCATTTTCATGTATTTTATTTTGAACTGAAAAATGGAGAGCAGGAAGCAATTACAAAAGAAGAGCAGGGGAATCACAAAGTAGTTTGGGTGCCAAAGGATAAAATGGAACAATTTTTTACGGCTGAGTCGCACAAGTACATTTGGCAAACATTGGGCAAGCCAGAGACAGCTTATACTGATGATGGAGTTTTGAATAATTCAAAGGAGTATAATTTTTTAACTTCTGCCGAAGCTCGCAATAAAATAACCGCGTGGCTGGAAAAGGACAAGCTTGGCCAAAGAAAAATAAATTATAAGATCCGCAACTGGCTGGTTTCCCGGCAAAGATACTGGGGCGCGCCGATACCTATAATTTATTGTGAAAAATGCGGAACTGTTCCTGTTCCAGAAAAATATCTGCCGGTAATTTTACCAACGGATGTCGATTTCAAACCGACAGGCGAGTCACCACTTAAATATTCTAAGAAGTTTCAGGATGTGAAATGCCCGAAATGTGACGCTAAAGCACGGAGGGAATCAGACACTATGGACACCTTCGTTTGTTCGTCCTGGTATTATTTCCGCTATGCCGATCCAAAAAACGAAGAAGAGTTCGTTTCCAAAAAACAGATTAAAAAGTGGCTACCGGTAGACTTGTATGTAGGAGGAATGGAACATGCAGTTCTTCATCTTTTGTATTCTCGGTTTTTTACCAAAGTTTTGCACAATTTAGGTTACATTGATTTTGATGAACCATTTTTAAAACTCAGTCATCAAGGAATAATTTTAGCGGAAGATGGAAGAAAAATGTCCAAGTCATTGGGAAATGTCATAAATCCTGACGATATCGTGAACGAATTCGGCGCTGATTCGCTGCGGCTTTTTGAGATGTTCATAGGGCCGTTGGAAGACATGAAGCCGTGGAATATCAGGGGAATAATTGGCGTAAGAAGGTTTTTGGAGAAGATTTATAAATTAAGTTCAAAGTTCAAAGTCCAAAGTTCAAAATCACAGTCCGAAGTTCAAAACTTATTACATAAAACGATAAAGAAGGTCACGGAAGATATTGAAAATTTGCGCTTTAACACAGCAATTTCAGCACTGATGATTTTGGTTAATGAAATGGAAAAAGAGCAGGATTTGCGAGTAACTGATTACGAGTTGCTTATTATTTTGCTATCTCCTTTTGCTCCACATATCGCCGAAGAACTTTGGTCCTCCTTCGCTGAAGCTACGGAGGATAAAGAAAAAAAGAAAAAATACCAGCAGTCTATCTTTTTGCAAAAATGGCCGAAGTATGATTCAAATTTAGTTAAAGACGAAGAAATTGAGCTGGTAATTCAGATCAACGGCAAATTGCGCGACAGGATAATAGTTCCGGCGAAGATAAGCGAAGAAGAGGCGAACAAACTGGCTACAGGAAGCGAAAAGGTAAAAAACTTTATCGCCGGGAAAGAAATCAGAAAAATAATTTTCGTGAAAGGAAAGCTAATTAACATTGTCATATAAAACACATGCAAATTGTCATTCTAGCGGCGGGTAATGGGAAAAGAATGGGGCCGCTCACCAAGAAAGTTCCCAAGCCGATGCTCAAAATCAAGGGGAGGCCTATTCTTGAACACAAAATAAACGCTTTGCCCAAGGGGATTGATGAGGTGATCATCGTGATCGGTTATCGAGGGAATCAAATAATGGATTATTTCAAAAAAAGTTTTGCCGGTAAAAAAATCCGATATTTTTCTCAGACGGAACTTAACGGAACGGGTGGAGCCCTGCATCTGGTTAAAAGCGTCTTGAATGACAGATTTTTAGTGATGATGGGGGATGATCTTTACCACAAAAAAGATGTCCAAAAAATAATGAAACATGAGTTGGCTGTTTTGGCTTATGCCGTGGATAATCCCGGAAATTTTGGAGTACTGAAGGCCAATAGAAGAGGCTACCTCGTTGATATCGTAGAGCGTCCAAAAAATTCAAAGAACAACCTGGTTAACGCGGCTCTCTATTCTTTAAGTAAAAAATTTTTCAAATATGACCTGGTTTCGATAGGCAATGGAGAGTTCGGTCTGCCTCAGACGCTGGTTAAAATGGCTGACAAGCATAGAATAAAAGTAGAAAAAGCCACACTGTGGCATCCCATCGGGCTCCCCGAAGATCTTGAAAAAGCCGAGGAAATAATTCATAAATTTTTTTGAAGTCAGGAGTGGATTCAGAAAAAAGCATATGAAAATTTTTTTAGATTTTGACGATGTCACCTTCAACGCGAAAAAATTTAAGCGCGACTTAATAGGCGTTTTCTTCAAGAACGGCGTTAGTCGGGAAGAATTTGATAATTCTTATTACTTCATAACTCGGAAAGTAGTTGGAAGGAAAGACTACTATGATCCCCAAAAGCAGATACTGGTCTTGCGGAGAAGAGAATCGATAAACCAAAAAAAATTAAAGAAAGACCTGGACAATTTCATGAAAGACTTATCCGGTTATGTGTTCAGGGATTTTTATGCTTTTTTGAAACTTTTCCGTAAATCTGACTTGTATCTAATCACTTTTGGCCACCCGAAATTTCAAGCGAAAAAAATAAATAGATCCGGAATAGGAAAATATTTTAAAAAGGTCGTTATTTCTCGAAAAGATAAGATCGATGATATCATGAGAATCATGAAAGAGGATAAATTTCCAGATTCGGAAGAGGTTGTTTTCGTGGAGGATTATCCCGAACAAGTGGAAGAAGCCAAAAGAAAGTCCAAGAGGTTAAGATGCTTCCATATGTGCCGACCGGAAGGCAGGTACTCTAATCTGGCTTGCGAGTACAAGGATTTCGAAGTGACAAATTTAAGGGAAACCCTAAAAATCGTAAAAAAACTAGCCGTGGAAAAAAGCTAGCGGCTTATTTTATGGATATCCGTAAACTGGAAGAAATATTGAAAAAATACGGCGAACTTAAATTTCGCCTGGAGCAGATAAAGAAAGCCATCTTCCAAGACGGCGTTTTTTCTTTTTCGGAAATTTCAACAATCTCCAAGGGACTAAGAGAGAGGTTGGATAAAGAAATTAGAGTATTATCGTTTTCACCGGAAAAAATTTTCAAGGCGCGCGACGGTCAATCCATCAAAGCGCTGTTGAAACTCAAGGACGGAAATTTGATTGAAACGGTTTTGATCTCGCCGAAGCCAGGACTTTGGTCGGCTTGCATATCCTGCCAAGTCGGCTGCGTCATGGGTTGCCGTTTTTGCGCGACGGGGAAAATGGGATTCATCCGAAATTTGACGGCTGAGGAAATAACTGACCAGGTTTTGTTTTGGCGGCAATACTTGCGGAAATCTAAAATCCAAAACATCAAATCTAAAAAAATTGGAAATGGGGATTTGGAAATTGGAAATTACGACATTTCTAATGTCGTGTATATGGGCATGGGCGAGCCTTTCTTGAATTGGCCGGAAGTGAGCCAAAGCCTTAAGGATCTGATTAATCCGGAACTTTTAGGCTTCGGTTCTCGGAGCATTTCCGTTTCTACTTCTGGAATAGGGGAAGGCATTGAAAATTTCGGCCGTGTTTTTCCGCAAATAAATCTAGCCATCTCTCTCCATTTCGCTAGCGATAAAAAAAGAGAGGAGTTCATGCCAGTCAACAAGAAATACAATTTAGAAAAAGTGAAAAAAGCACTACAAAAATATCTTGAGCACTCTAATCGAAAAGTTTTTATTGAATACATTCTGCTTTCCAGAATAAACGACAGTCGGGAGGATGCGCGGGACCTATCTAATTATCTGAAATCGATCGGGAAAGCGCATTTGTTGCACGTGAATCTGATCCGCTACAATACGACTTCGGAAAACTTAAAACCTTCTTCTGGAAATGTGACCCAGAAATTTAAAAATTATCTACTTCAAAATAATATCAGCGCCACAATAAGAAAAAGCCTTGGCGAAGAGATCCAAGGCGCTTGCGGGCAGTTGGCCGGTAAATAATTATTGGCCCATAATTTGCAAGGCAATCTGGCGGGGACGGGAGCGATCCAGCTCTACCGCAAAAACTCTTTGCCATTGGCCGAGCTGAAGGTCATTTTCAGTTATGTTCATCATAGTGGAAGTGGGAAGATGGATGGCTTTGTTGTGAGCATGTCCGTTGGCGCACTCTCCATCGCACATGTTGACAGTGCGGATTTCAAAATTATCGTGGGCATATTTTAAAGTTCTGGGAGCCAGTTTTTCCAACAGCGTTTTCATATCGGAAATCAAAAGTGGTTCGGCCTCGTTTACTATAATAGCCATGGTCGTATGAAGACTCTGAATATTTATTACGCCATTCGTGATGCCAGTTTCTTTTATTTTTTCTTTCACTTTTTCTGTGATGTCGATGAAATCCAAAGTGGCTGCTGTTTTCAACTTGATTATGTGATTTGTTATCTTCATAGTTGTTTTTAAAATTTATGCTACCTTCTAAACATTATAAATTATAGTACTTCCTCCATCTTTTACAATAGCCATTTTTCAGAGACTTTTCAACATATAAGTATTTTTTAGCCTATAGCCCATTTTCCGGTAATAATTTCGGACGCCAATACCTGAGATCACAGCCATTTTTCGTATGCCGAATTCTTCTCTGGCAATCCTCTCGGCTTCTTGCATCAGTTTTTTCCCGAGCCCGATATGTTGGGGCGAAGTTTTGTCTTTCCGGCTTATGCCGGTCAATTTGCCATAAGTGTGGACCTCACGGACAATAGCCGCGTTTTGAAGCACAGGAATAAAATGTCCGCGATTGTAATCATTGGGAATTCTAAGCCGCAGAAGGGCGAATAGTTTCTTCTTTGGCCGCGTCTCGCGTCCGCGGGCAGGCTTATCCCTCGAAACATATTGTAAAAAAATTTCCCGGCCATCCGATGCTGCATAATCAATCCTATCCAGCATAGTTTTTTCCCGAATATCATAATCCGCGCCTACTTCCCGGCAGCGGATGCAGGGACAATCTGAGCGGTGCGAGATCAGCTGGCGGATATTGGAAATTTTTGGTCCGGCTACGATCGAGGTGGCGGGAACATCGCGCACCAGGCGCGAAATTCTCACGTAAGGGGGAATAAGCGACTTTTTTATTTTCAATATAAATTTTTCGAATTGCTTGTCAGTCAGCGCCTTGTATTTTCCCTTCTTCCAAAGATTGTATAACGCGCTGTTTTTTACCACGACGGTCGGATAAATTTTGAGCATGTCCGGTTGGAAATCGCTATTTTGGAAAAGCTCCTTGAACATTTGAGAATCTTTCTTTAAATTAGAGCCGGGAAGTCCGGGCATAATGTGGTAATTTATTTTAAATCCGGTGTCTTTCAAAAGCCTAGTGGCCCGGATAGTCGCGTCAACGCCATGTCCGCGCCGGTTGGCTTTGAGCACCGGATCAAAAATGCTTTGCACTCCCAGTTCCACCCGAGTAGAGCCAAGATTCCTGAAATTAATAATTTCTTTTTTATCAATATAATCCGGCCGGGTTTCCAGGGTTAGGCCGATAATTCTATGCTTAGTCTTCTCGTTTTTTTTCTGTTCTTTTTGCAGGCTTTCTCCTAGAGCTAAGCTCTTGGATTCCAAGAGCTTAGCTCTAGGATATTCATTACAGGCTCGGAAACATTCAGTTACAAACCACTTTTGATAAGGCTTCGGTAAAAACGAAAATGTTCCGCCCATCACAATCAGCTCTATTTTGTCCGTTTTATGACCATTGAGTTCTAGGGAACGCAGACGGTTTTGCACTTGCTTATAAGGATTAAACTGCGCGCTGATAGCTCGCATCACCGCTGGCTCATTGGAAAGATAGCTTTTAGGCATGCCGGATTCCGTCGGGCAATATATGCATTTTCCTGGGCAGGGATAGGGTTTGGTGAGGACAGCTACGATGGCCACGCCGGATTGGGTCCGGATTCTCCGGCTCAAAAGCAGCTCTTCTAGCTTTAATGATCGTCTGATCTTTCCCTTTTCAATCATTTTTTCATAATATTCGCGCAGATCGGCATTGGTCGGAATCTTCAATCGCAATTGCCCGGACAATTGCTTTTTCAAATTCAAAAATTCTCCCGAATTTTTTGGTAGATTTTTTATTGCTAATTTTATTAGATTATCGTAGGATTTAAGCATGGAAAAATCAGAGGCGATTAAAATTTTGCAGGAAACGGAACAAGGCTATGATCGGATAGCGGAAAAATTTTCTGAAACTCGCAAGCGATTTTGGGGAGACTTGGAATTCATCAAAGATTATGTTTCGGGCGGAGAGAGTGTTTTGGATTACGGTTGTGGCAACGGACGGCTTTTGGAACTCTTTTCCGAAAAAAATATTGACTACACTGGATTGGATATTTCCGGTAAGATGGTCAATCTGGCCAAGGGCAAATATCAGGATCCGCTCGTCAAATTTCGCAAAATCACCAGTTTTGACAGCTTAACATTTCCCGGCAATTATTTCAATGCAGTTTATTCCATCGCGGTTTTCCACCATCTGCCGAGTCAGGCGCTCCGCCAGAAAGTTGCCAAGGAGCTTTACCGAGTAACACAAATGGGAGGAGTAATCGTAATTAGTGCCTGGAATTTGTGGCAGAAAAAATATTGTGGAAATATTTTGGTCAACTGGGCGAACAAGCTTATCGGGCGCAGTCAGCTGGATTGGAATGACTGCTGGATCGATTTCAAGGATAATCGGGGCAATGTATTCAATCGCTACCATCATGCGTTCGGGAAGCGAGAATTAGGAAGGCTTTTCAGCCAGGCAGGGTTTTCGATTGAAAGATGTAAGATAGTCAACAAAAAAAATATAATTTTTGTCGGAAGAAAGAAATGAATATCACTATTTTTCAATCTGTAGTTTTGGGGCTAGTCCAGGGACTAGGGGAATTTCTGCCCATTTCCTCAACAGCTCATCTGGCGCTTGCGCCATACTTTTTCCATTGGAAAGATCCTGGCCTGAGTTTTGACGTGGCGCTTCATCTTGGGACGTTGATTGCGGTAGTGGCTTATTTTTACCGCGATTGGATAAATATTTTTAAACTGGCGCTTAAAAATAAACCAATAACTAACAACCCACAACCCATAACTTACGAAAAAAATATTTTATGGTTAATTATAATTGCGACGATTCCAGGAGTGCTGGCCGGATATTTTTTGGAAGATAAAGCGGAAACTGTTTTTAGGAATCCTTTGATAATCGCTCTAGCTTTGGCTTTGGCCGGGTTGATTTTGTATCTAGCTGACAAGTATGCCAAGCAAGAAAAGGGGATAGAGGGAATAAATCTGAAAAAATCAGTAGTGATCGGACTGGCACAGGCAGTGGCGATTATTCCCGGAGTCTCTCGTTCAGGCGCGACCATTACCGCCGGACTTTTTGAAGGGCTTGACCGGAAAAGCGCGGCGCGTTTTTCTTTTTTGCTTTCCACGCCGATAATTTTTGGAGCGGTAGTGCTTAAGCTTCCACATCTGGTGGCTAGCGGAGTGGATGCTGGAATTATCGTTGGGATTTTAGCTTCGGCAGTGAGCGGGTATCTGGCGATAAAGTATCTTATTAAATTTATTGAAAAATCTAGCTACCAAATTTTCTTTTATTACAGGCTTTTTCTGGCTTTTATCATAGTTTTTTCTTATTTAATTTAAAACTCAGAAAAAATATGTTACAATTAAATAAATAGACAAATAAACAGCTTGTTTATAAGCTTTTTTTGAATATATTTAAATAAAAGTCAGGCAAAACATGGCCGATCCAATAATTGAAATCAGCGATCTCCAAGTAATCTACAACAAAGGAAAATCCAATGAAGTCAGGTCATTGGAGGATATTAATGTCAAGATTTTTCCCGAAGAATACGTAATCATCCATGGTCCGTCCGGCTGCGGAAAATCTACACTCCTTTATACGATTGCCGGGTTGCAGCCGGCTACTTTCGGAGAAGTTTTTATTGAAGGAAAAGACATTGCCAAGATCAGCAAAAAAGAAATGGTAGAACTTCATCAAACCGGTATCGGCATGATCTTCCAGGCTTTTTATCTCATTTCTTCCGTAAAAATTTTGGACAATGTTTGTCTTCCCAAAATTTTCCGCGGCGAAGACAGTATCACGCGCAGAGAAGCCAGTATGAAACTGCTGCGCCGGTTCGGCATCGCCGAGCAGTCACAAAAATTTCCCAACGAGCTTTCCGGCGGGCAAAAACAGCGAGTAGCCATCGCTCGTTCATTGGTGAACAATCCGCAGATAATTTTGGCGGACGAGCCGGTCGGCAACCTGGATAGTGAATCATCGGAAAATGTGCTGCAGATTCTCAAGGAGCTCAATGAAATTGACAAGAAAACCGTTATTTTGGTAACCCACAACGCGGAGCACCTTCATTATGCCGATCGAATTCTTCATATGAAAGACGGAAGGATCGTGAGCGAAGAAATAAACAAAGAGAAAAGATCGCCGGAAGCCATCAAGGAAGAGATAGCCAAAGAGCCGAAAGAAATTTCTCCCGAACTCAAGCTTCTTATGAGAACCTTCCAGAATTTTTCTCCCCGGCAAATCGGCGCGCTGCTTAATCCTTACAAAGCCAAACAACTGATCAATCACATCCTCTCCCAACTTACGGAAGAGCAAGTATCGGCGGCCGAAAATCATCTGAAAGATCTTCTATTCAAAAACATTGATAGCGAAACATTTCAAAAAAATCTGGATCTCAATCTGAACGAAGGCGGCGCCGGTTGGAACAAATTAAGATCCAAGTCCTTTTCAAACCGGGTCGACGAGGTTATAAATCACGCTGAGGCTTTGGCGCATAACCATCAAACAGCTTTGGAGCCTTTTGCCGATTATTTGATAAAATTTTTCGGGTTGAAAATAGAACCGGAAATAAGATCGCGGCTGATTGCCTTCCTGAAATTAAGAGTGGAAAATAGGATTGACGTTTATGGTCTCCAAGAAAGACTGGACGCGCCCGTTTATCTTGGCGGAGTGGGTCTCTATAAAAGTACCGCGGAAAAAATGGTAAAAGAAGTCGAAATAATGATGCTTCTAAAATATTCGGCATAACAATATGAGATTTATCGATCTATTCATGCTATCAACTAGAATGTTCAAGGCCCGGACGTCACGGACACTCCTGACTATTTTAGGTATGGGCATCGGTATCAGCGCGGTTTTGTTTCTGGTTTCTTTCGGTTATGGACTGCAAAAAACGCTTCTGGAAAGGATAACGACCTCAGACTCTCTTTTGACCTTGGATGTTGCGGAGGCAAAATCAGGAGCAATAAGTCTGGACACTGCAATGATCGAAAAGATAAAAAATATTAACGGAGTAGCTGAAATCAGTCCAGCTTTTCAGCTGAACGCTCAAGGACATGTGGATGATATATCAGCCGATCTTTCAGCTATTGGGGTAAAGCCGTCTTACTTGAAACTGGGAGGATTTCGCATCAACAAGGGCGAGGCGCTAAGTGATGAAAAACCTGACCAGGTCGTAATTACTTCCGCCGTCGGACAAGTCTTTGGACACCAAGACGCGGCGGAAATGATTGGCAAGGAAATATTCTTCTCGTTTTTTATTCCCCAGGAAAACACGAATCCATCCGGAGAGGAGGACTTGCAGAGTAAGTTGGAAAAAGTCGAAAGCGCAACCAAGTATCGGATCGTTGGAATAATTGAAGGGGAAGAAAACACCGTTTATATCAATTCCGAATCCGCAGAGAGCTTGAAAATAAACAAATTCAGCCAGGTCAAGGTAAAATCAGAATCCCAGCAAGTAATGGGAGGAGTGCGCGAAGCGATCGAAAAGGAAGGACTGCTGGTGTCTTCTCTTTCGGAAACTGTTGATCAAGCTAACCAGGTCTTCCGAATCGTGCAATTAGTTCTCTTTATGTTCGGTATCATCGCCCTGGTGGTTAGCGCTATTGGAATGTTCAATACTATGACCATTGCTCTTTTGGAAAGAACAGAAGAAATTGGGATTATGAAATCAATCGGTGCATCCGATATGGGAATATCACTGATGTTCATTATGGAATCCAGTATTATGGGTTTTTTGGGAGGGCTGGGCGGCGTGGTGATCGGCCTGCTTGGTGGGGAAGTCGTCAATCGCTTGATAAACTTCGTGGCTTCCCGTTTTGGAGGAGAATCAGTCAGGCTTTTCTACAGCCCGTTCTGGTTCGTTTTGGCAATACTTTTATTCTCAGCCTTTGTCGGTTTTATCACCGGTTTTGCTCCGGCCCGGCGCGCCAGCAAGATCGATCCGTTGGACGCTCTGCGCTACAAATAATTTTTTCATTTTTTTGCAATCTTATTTATCCACTTTCTTTGGCAGCAAAGAAAGTGGACAGAAAGAAACTGCCGCCCCGGCTCGTGCTGGGACAAATTCTTGTCGCGGACTCGCTAAAACTCCTAACTCGCTTCGCGAGATCGGTGCGGAGTTTTTTTACGCTCGTCCGCTGGAATTTGCTTACGTACTTCGCTATGGGCGGATAATCTTTACATAAATGTTTTTCCGTGTTTCTATTACTAAAGCAGTGAAAACCAATTGATATGAAGTTACTTGAAGGTAAGAAAATATCCGAGAGGATATTAAAAAAACTGGAGAATAGAATAAAAAAAGAAAAATTAAAGCCCGCCTTGGCGGTTATTTTGGTCGGGGACGATAAGGCATCGGAAATTTACGTAAAGCTTAAAAAGAAATCGGCCGAAAGAATTGGCATCAGATTCAGGCTTTTCCGGTTCGAAAAAAATGAAAATGAAAACACGATCATGAAAAAATTGTCAGATCTCAATAAAAATAAAAATGTCAGCGGGATCATCGTCCAACTGCCCTTGCCCAAAAAATTTAGCACCCAAAAGATTATAAATTCTATCGATCCTAAAAAAGACGTGGATGGTTTTTCCGCCAAAAACGGATCCGCTTTTGGCGGACATCCTTTGAAAAGTTTCACCGGTTTTCAACCAGTTTTTCCGCACGCTATAATAAAATTGCTGAAAGCTGTTCCGAGAGCCGAGCTCTCGGAAAGATACAAAGCGGTAGCCTTGGTTAACTCTAAAAAATTCGGAGAAGTGATGGTTGCCGCCTTGGCCAAGAAAAAAATCAAAGCCGGATATATTTTTTATAAAGAACTTAAAAAAAATCCAAAAGTTCTCAAACAAGCCGACATTATAATTTCAGCCTGCGGGCGCCCTGGATTCATAAAAGGGAAGATGGTAAAGGCAGGTGTGATAATAATTGACGGCGGGATAACCAAAAGGGGAGAGAGAGTGCTTGGTGATGCCGATCGCCAATCCTTGGAAGAAATCGTCGGCTATCTGTCGCCTGTTCCCGGTGGAGTGGGGCCGGTCACAATCGCTTGTCTTTTGGAAAATGTTTATATAGCTTCAAAAAAACAGTCCAAATAGGGACTGTTTTTCTTTGTGCCGCCGATCGGAGTCCCCGCCTGCAATGCCTTCGGCATAGCCGATGGCGGGCAGGGAACCAATATGAGAGTAAGTCCTACACTATTTTGCTTGTCCCGTACCAAGCTCTGTTTTGGTGCGGGAAGTCGTGCGTGTTCCGCACAAGTGGTGGGTAAGGAGGGAGTCGAACCCTCAAGGGGTTGCCCCCATAGGTTTTTGAGACCTACGCGTATACCAATTCCGCCACTCACCCGATTTTACCCAGGAGTGTTAATGTTGTATAATATACTCAATTATGGCGAAAATCATCTCTTTAGTCAATCAAAAAGGCGGGGTGGGAAAAACCACCTCGGCCATTAATCTGGCAACTTATCTGGCGGCGGCCGGCAAGTTTGTACTGCTCGTGGACCTTGATCCGCAGGGCAATGCTTCTTCCGGACTCGGCGTGGACCACAAAAGCTTGGAAAAAAATCTTTACCACGCTATGATCATCGGCGAACACCCTTCCAATATAATTATAAAAACTCAGACTTTTGGCCACGATCTTATTCCGGCTTCTCAGGATTTGGCCGGAGCGGGAATAGAGTTGGTGCACATGGATAATCGGGAATTCCGGCTATACAATGTTCTCCGGGAAATCCGGACCTCATATGATTATATAATCATCGATTCTCCGCCGAGTCTGGGACTCCTGACGATTAATGGCTTGGTGGCGAGCGATGAAGTGATCATTCCCGTGCAGACGGAATATTTCGCGCTGGAAGGTTTGAGTCAGCTTTTGAATACGATAAATCTGGTCCGGGAAAATCTCCAGCCCGATCTCAAAGTCATGGGAGCGCTTCTCACAATGTATGACAAGAGAAACCGGTTGGCCCGGCAAGTCGTCAAAGAAGTCCAGGACCATTTCCCCGGCCATGTTTTTGACAGCGTCATTCCGAGATCCATCCGTCTGGCGGAAGCGCCTGGATTCGGAAAACCAATTCTGGGTTTTGACGCTTTTTCTAAGGGAGCGAGAGCCTATAAGAATTTGGCAAGGGAAATAATTGAGCTGGAAAATGATGAGAAAAAAAGTTTTTCAGTATAAAAAAATAATTTTCAATGATCAATGATCAATGATCAATTTACAATAAATTTCCAATGAATAAATTTTCAAATATTTAAAAAATTGAAAATTATAAATTTATGACTAACAACTTCGGTTTAGGCAGGGGATTAGCCTCTCTTATTCCGCAAAAAAAAGCCAACTCTTCCGAGAAAGATAAAAAAATAAAAGATTCGCGGGATGATATCAGCCAAAAAGGCGAGAACCCGTTTTTGAGAGGATCCAAGGAAAACACCGCGGGGGAAAAGCC
The DNA here is from genome assembly GCA_038063775.1 of Patescibacteria group bacterium. Taxonomy (GTDB): domain Bacteria; phylum Patescibacteriota; class Minisyncoccia; order Moranbacterales; family UBA2206; genus UM-FILTER-42-9. The sequence continues at coordinate 25,207 of JBBTUK010000007.1, read as the reverse complement.
TGGCAATATCGAAGAAATCGATATTATCCGGGTGGCTCCCAATCCTCATCAGCCAAGAAAAAATTTCAGTCCGGAAAAGTTGCAGGAGCTGGCCGATTCCATTAAGCAGCACGGAATCCTGCAGCCGATAGTCGTTTCCAAAAGCGGCAATCAATATGAATTGATCATGGGAGAAAGGAGATTACAAGCGGCCAAACTGGCCGGACTCGCAAAAATCTCTGCCATTGTGCGTGAAGCGACAAACCAGCAAAAATTGGAAATGGCCGTAATTGAAAATATCCAGCGCCACGATCTGAATCCGGTCGAGGAGGCAAAATCATATGCGAAACTGGTTCAGGAGTTCGGCTTAAAACAGGAAGAAGTGGCCGATAAGGTCGGCAAAAGCCGCAGCGCTATTGCCAACAAGTTAAGACTCTTGGGTCTTCCGGTTGAAATCCAGCGGGCGCTTGCGGAAGGCAAAATAACTGAAGGGCACGCCAAAGCGATTTTAGCGGTTGAAAATGCCGAGAAGCAACGGGCCTTGTTTGATTTGATCATTAAAAATAATCTGACGGTACGCCAAACGGAAAATAAAACAAAAGAAATTTCAGTCAGGACGCACACCAGGACCATCAGCATTGATTCGGAAATAAAAAAAATAGAGGACGATCTAACGGCAAAATTCGGGACAAAAGTTAAGCTTTCAAAGTCCGGTTCCGGCGGGAAAATCGTCATTGAGTATTATTCTAAAGAAGAGTTGACGAATTTAATTTCAAAAATATGTTGATCACGGAATATTTTATTTGGCATTATTCGAAAGGACTTAAAAATGTCTTTCTGATAATGAGGAATTTTGTTAAATTTTTTTGGAAATTTTTTTCAATCAAAATTTTATTCAGAACGCTTTTTTCGCCTTGGAGAAAGGACATCACTTTTTCCAACTGGCGCGGACTTCATCCGCTTTTGTTTCTCCAAAAACTTTTTAACAATCTCTTTTCCCGGGTCATGGGGTCTATAGCTCGTAGCGTGGTCATTCTGCTGGGACTGTCAATCGAAGCAATTACTTTGACACTCGTGCCAGTCATTCTGATCAGTTGGATAATTTTACCCGCGTTTTTGCTTTCCTCTTTTTTTGTCTTCTCGAACCTTCTTTTTCGGAATGACAGCTACGGCCTTCTGGCGGTGGTAAGCTCTGCTATTTTCTTTCTTTCCTCATTATTTTTATCTGCCATAGCTATCTCGGCGTTTGTTGATTATAAAAGATATGTCCAGTCAGACAGCGAAGAAAAAAATTTGCAGGAACTTTCTCAAGAAAGGTGGTTTTTGCGAATCTGGAACCGGATGGGATTTTCTGGAGAAGAGGCAAGAATAAAAACACTGTTTGCCAATAAAAAGGCGCTGGAAAAGGAATTGCAGAATAGCGGACTGAGTCTGGAAAGCTTCAATGAAATCATCACTTGGGAAAAAGGAAGCGAGATAAAGAAGAGGAAGAAACGAAAATTCTGGACAGAAGAAAATTTGGCAGCTGTAACTCCCATCGGAAAATATTGGCATTTCGGCTATACCGTGGAGTTGGACAAATATGCACTCAATCTGCCCAGGGGAGCGGATCGTTTTAAGTATTCATATATGATGGGACGGAATAAAGAGATTGAATTGGCTGAAATTATTCTCTCCCGTCCGAGCCAAAACAGTTTTTTATTGATTGGCGAGCCCGGAGTTGGAAAAAAGACCCTGATTAATTTACTGGCCAAAAAAATAAAAGAAGAGAAAACCAATCCCGCCCTAAAGTATAAGCGCCTGGTTGAAATCCAGCTGGATCAGGTAATTTCCGAATATAACGGCAATGAGCTGATGATCGAACTGAACAAGATCTTTGTCCAGGCCGCGTTTGCCGGAAATGTAATATTGTTCATTGATAACATCCATGAATTTATTTCCGGCGAAGGAAAATTGAAAGTCGATATTTCTCCAATTCTATTTGATTATTTGGCCATCCCGACCTTCCAGCTGATTGGCACAACCACTTCGCAAGATTTTCACGTGAGTCTGGAAAAAAAGACTTCCCTGATGAAATATGTGGATAAAATAATTCTGGAAGAGCTATCGGGTAAGGAAACCAAGCTGGCCATGCTTAATTTTTTGGAAAAAGAAGAGCAAAAAAGGATTTTGGTCACCTACCAGGCGATTGAAGAAATTGTGAAGCTGGCTGATCAATATATAACCGATACTCCGATGCCGGAAAAAGCGCTTGACATATTGGAGGAGGTGCTTGTGTCCTGGGGGCAAAACTCAAGCAATTTTTTTGTTCTCAAAGAGGATGTAGATAAAGTTTTTTCTGAAAAAACCAAAATTCCTCTGGGAGAGATAGGCGCTACGGAACAAAAAAAGCTCATGAATCTTGAGGCGATTCTTAAAAAGCGCGTTATTGGGCAAGACGAAATCATCAAACAGATATCTCAAGTGATGCTGCGGGCCAGATCGGGAATATCCGACCGGAGCAAGCCGATTGGAAGCTTTCTTTTCCTCGGTGGCACCGGAGTCGGCAAAACAGAAACGGCAAAAGCTTTAGCTGAGGCTTATTTCGGGCATGAAGACAAGATGATAAGGCTGGATATGAGCGAATACCAGTCAGCAGATTCAGTAGAAAGAATTCTGGGCCAGGAAAAGCTAGGGACTCATTCAAAATTTCTCGCGGAAGTTTCTGAAAAACCATTTTCCGTTTTGCTCTTGGATGAAATCGAAAAAGCTTATCCGGAAATTTTAAACTTGTTCTTGCAGATCCTGGACGAAGGCTGGCTGACGGACGCTTTTGGAAAAAAGATAATTTTCAAGAATATGATAATAATCGCTACTTCTAATGCCGGAGCGGAAATAATAAAAGATGGCATTGAAAGTGGCTATTCAAATGAAACGATCCATAAGCAGGTGATTGATTATGCCATTTCTTCCCGAATTTTTCGGCCGGAATTTTTGAATCGTTTTGAAAATGTCTTGTTCTTCAAAAGCCTTGAAGGAGACGAACTTACGGACGTTGCCAATCTGATTTTGAAAAATATGGCCGCCAGGATTTATAAAAATAAAAATATCAAAATAAACTTCGGAGAAGACTTGATTTTGAAAATAATTGAAAAAGGCTACGACCCGATATTCGGCGCCCGCTCCATTAAGCATTTTGTTCAAGATAAAATCGAAGATATTCTGGCGAAAAAGATAGTTGAGGGAAATGTGTCCGAGGGGGAGGAAATAGAACTGAAAGCCGAAGACATGGACTAGACCAGGTTCTTCTTTTTCTCCGATTTTTTTATCTGACTTTTGGCGAGTGTTGTCCTGACGAACCTCAGCCAGTCCTGGCTGGGGTTTTTGTTTTCTTTGGAAACGATTATCTCAATCACTTCGCCGTTTTTTATTTTATAATCAAGCGGGACCATTTTCCCGTCAGCTTTGGCGCCTAGCGCGCGATTGCCAATCTCGCTGTGGACTTGGTAGGCAAAATCTATGGGAGTGGCTTCTTCGGGAAGGTCGATCACATCGCCGCGGGGAGTGAAAGCAAAGATGTGATTTTTAAAAAAATCAAACTTGAGACTCTCTAAAAATTCCTGGTTATCTTTGCCGATTTCATTTTGCCACTCGCGGAGCTGTTTCACCCAGACCAGTTCCTCTTCCGGAACCTTGCTCTTTTTCTTGAAAAAAATCGATTTCCAGTCTTTTCTTTCTTCACTGTAGACCCAGTGGGCGGCAATTCCGAATTCCGCTTCATCGTGCATTTTTTTCGTCCTGATCTGAACCTCCATGATTTTTCCGTCCAGGCCGAAGATGGTCGTGTGGATGGATTGATAGCCGTTAGGCTTGGGCAGGGATATGTAATCCTTGATCCGGCCGACCAGCGGGTGATATTTTTTGTGGACTATGCCCAGCGCCTCATAGCAGTCGGCCACTCCCGGAACGATGATCCTTATCCCGGCCAAGTCGTAAACTTTGTCTATATTCATCTCGTGCTTTTTAAGCTTTTGAAAAAGGCTGTAGATCGACTTCACCCGGCCGTAAATTTCAATTACCTTAATTCCGTCTTTGAGAAGTTCTTTTTTTAAAACTTGCACTGATTTCTCCAGGTTTTTTTTCCTTTCGCCAAAAACTTCGTCTCTGATCTTTTTCGTGTATTCGTAATTTTCCGGATCCAGATATTTGAAACACAAATCTTCAAGTTTTGATTTAAGCTCTCCGATTCCCAGGCGATTGGCAATGGGAACGAAAACCTCCATGGTTTCCAAAGCAATCCTTTTTCGTTTTTCTTCCGGGAGCGCTTCCAATGTTTCCACGTTGTTGAGCCGGTCAGCCAGCTTGATGAGAACTACCCGGATATCCGAGGCCATGGCCAAAAACATTTTGCGCAAATTTTCCAGATAGAGCTCTTCTTTTGTCCCTCGCAATTTTATTCTTCCCAGCTTAGTGACTCCGGAAACAATGAAGGAAATTTCATGGCCGAATTTTTGTTCCAGTTCTTGCATGGTAACCTCGGTGTCTTCGGGAACATCGTGCAGGAGTCCCGCGGCAATTGTTTTTGAACCCATTCCAATCCGGGCTAGATTAAACGCAGTGCCTAAAGGATGCTGGATATAATCTTCTCCTGATCTTCTTTTTTGTCCGCGGTGGGCAAATTCTGCAAATTCATAGGCGCTTTTAATCAGCGCTTCCCGTTCGGGCGTGAGCGCTACTCTTAGGTTTTTAAAAACATCTTGTATGCTTAACATGCTTTAATTTACTACAATCAAGATCTCAATATTTTTCAACAAAAATTTGCCCGATTATTTTTCAAAGCGTCCCCAGCACCAACCTCAAAAAAGCTTTTCTGTGGGTATAAAATTTTGGCACTCGGGAATCGTCTTCGGCTTGGATTCAGACACTATTAGGTTAACTGATCAGGTTGGTGCGGGGCTCCGCCGTTTTTATTTTTTATCATTGGCCGCTTCGCACTCCTTGTTTGAGCATTTTGTCTTTCCCTGGGCGGCGAAGACCAGAAGCGATCCGCACTTTGGGCACTTTTCTCCGGTCGGCTTGCTCCAAAGGGCAAAATCGCATTTAGGATAAGTGCTGCAGCCATAAAAGATTCTTCCACGCTTAGACTTTTTTTCTACGATGTCACCCTGCGGGTGATCAGCCGTAGGCTGACATTTCGGGCACTTCACGCCGACTTTTTTTTCAATCCTTTTTATGCTCTTGCATTCCGGATAATTAGAGCAGCCCAAAAACACTCCAAATTTTCCCCGTTTTACTACCATCGGCGCTCCGCACGTCTCACAGAGCTCCCCCTTGTTTTCTTCATCAACTTTTTTTTCTGCCTCAGTCTTTTCCGTATAACGGCACTCGGGATAATTGGAGCAAGCGATGAATTTGCCGAAGCGTCCGAACTTCATGACCAGATATCCCCCACAATCGGGGCAATTTCGCCCGATCTTCTCGACGAAATCTTCCTTTTTAACCTCCTTGGTTTTCTCTTTCAGATTTTTATGGAAAGGTCTGTAAAAATCCCGGATAACCGGCACCCATTTTTTGCGTCCCTCGGCAATTTCATCCAGGTCACCTTCCATTTTAGCGGTAAATTTATAATTGACGATTTCGGAAAAGTGCTCTACCAGAAGGTCGGAAACTAAAAACCCGATCTCCTCCGGAAAAAGTTTTTTGTTTTCATCTTTGGCCACGTATTTTCTTTCAATGACGGTGGAAATGGTCGGCGCGTAGGTCGAAGGGCGTCCAATGCCGAACTCTTCCAAAACCTTGACTAGTGCCGCTTCGCTGTAGCGGGCGGGGGGTTGGGTAAATTTCTGGGCGGAGAGGATTTTCAGCAGTTCCAAAATTTCATTTTCCTTGAGTTCGGGAAGAATGTTTTCCGTGACGGGAATTTTGTCTCCGTAAATTTTTAAATATCCGTCAAACTTGATAGATGAGCCATTAGCGCGCAAAGTGTAAAAATTTTTCAACCCTTTTTGTCTGGCTTCAACGTCAATCATCACGGAATTGAGGATGGCGGTGCTCATTTGGCTGGCCAGCATCCTTTGCCAGATGAGTTTATATAATTTATATTGATTGAGCTCTAGATTGTCTTTCAGCGACTCCGGATCTTTTTCCGGGTAGGTCGGTCGGATCGCTTCATGGGCTTCCTGAGCGCCTTTGGATTTGGTTTTGTAAAAACGGGGATTATCCAGAGCGTATTTTGACCCGAATTTTTTTTTGATCGCTTTTCTGGCGGCGAGCATCGATTCCATGGATAAATTCACCGAGTCGGTCCTCATATAAGTGATGAGACCGATCGGGCCACCGGAACCGATATCAATGCCTTCATAAAGCTGCTGGGCGATGACCATGGTTTGTTTGGAGCTAAAACCAAGCTTATTGTTGGCGTCCTGCTGCAAAGTGGAGGTTGTGTAGGCAGGTGAAGGAGTTTTTTGAATTTCCTTTTTCGCCACGCCCAAAATTCTGTAGTCGGCTTTTTCCAAAAATTTAACGATTTTTTCCGCCTGCCCCTTGTTTTTTATTCCCATCTTGCCCAAACTTTTTTCATTTTCTTTGCTGAGTCTAGCCTCGAATTCTTGGGCGTTCGAAGCGGAATTTTTCAAAAGCGCACTAACAGCCCAATATTCTTCCGGCTTGAAATTCTGGATTTCCCTTTCACGCTCCACGATGAGCCGGAGCGCCACTGATTGCACCCGTCCGGCGGAGAGGCCCCGGCGGATTTTTTTCCAGAGAAAGGGCGAAAGCTCATAGCCGACCAGACGGTCTAAAACGCGCCTGGCCTGCTGGGCGTCCACTAATTTTAAGTCTATTTTTCTAGGATTTTCCAGTGCTTTTTCAATCGCTTTTTTGGTAATCTCGTGGAAGACGATCCGTTCCGTTTTGGCCAGCGCGAGACCGAGCGCGCTTACCAAGTGCCAGGAAATAGCTTCTCCTTCGCGGTCTTCGTCAGTAGCGAGAATCACTGTTTCTGCTTTTTGCGCTAATTTTTTAAGTTCCGCCACCCTTTTTTCGGCGGTCGTCGGAATGATATATTTTGGCTCAAAATCGTTTTCAATATCGATGCCCATTTCCTTCTTAGGCAGATCGCGAATGTGGCCATAGGAAGATTTGACGGTATATTTTCCGCCAAGAAATTTTGAAATGGTTTTGGCTTTGGTCGGAGACTCGACTATTACTAGTTTCATGATTCTTATTATTTTTGATGTATCAAATATTTTTTTATACTTTTTTTTGAGCTTTGAGATATTCAATTTCTAATTTCTAAACAATTTTCAATGCCCAAATGTCTAATATCTAAATTTTTGGTCATTTGTCATTAAGAAATTGGGATTTGATTAGGAATTAGATATTAGAAATTAGGAATTTAAGTTAAAATATAATTTTGCCCCCCGATATTTTTCGCCCAGCCTTTTATCTCCATTAAAGAAAGCGTAGAAGCGGAGGTGGCTGTTCCCAGTTTAGATATTTTTGCGATATTGTCAATGTGAAGGGGTTCGCTGCTCAAAACATTGAGCAAAGCTTCCTCCTCTTTGCTGGCCGGTATTTTCGGCTGGGCTGGGGCTAATCCCGTTTCGCTTTTCAGATTCAGTTCTTCCAGAATATCTTTTATACCCGTCACCAACTTGGCGCCTTTTCGGAGGAGATTATTGGTGCCAACTGATTGCGCTGAAAAGATCGGGCCCGGGACGGCAAAAACTTCCCGATTGTATTCCAGCGCCATTTCGGCGGTTATGAGGGCGCCACTGGTCTCTCCCGCTTCCACGACTACTGTGCCCAAAGACAATCCGGCGATGATTCGGTTTCGCGCCGGAAAAGTAAGCGGTCCGGCGGAAGTTTCCAGCGGATATTCGCTCAAGAGCAATCCATTCTCCAAGATGTCGCGGGACAAATTAAAATTGTTGCGAGGATAAATGTTTTTATCATCCAAGCTGTTTCCAAGCACGGCGATGGTTTTTCCTCCGGCACTAAGCGCTCCGCGGTGGGCGAAAGTGTCTATGCCGAGTGCCATGCCGCTTACTACCGTCATTCCCGCGTTGGCCAGATCACGGGCCAGAGTTTCAGTGGCCTGCGCTCCGTAAGAAGTGAATTTGCGTGATCCGACAATCGAAACCAGCGGAGCGGGATCCTCCAGAATAGATATGTCCCCCTTCATATATATAATGTAAGGCGAATTGGCGCTTTCCTTCAGAAGGCGGGGATAGTCGAGACTTTTCAAGGTTATCATCTGAATGTTCTCTTTTTCCAGCTTTTCCCATTCCGTGTCTGGATTAAGCGTTCTTTTTTCTTCAAAAACTTTTTCAGCTAGCTTATCGCTGATGCGCGCCTGGATTAGATCATCGAGGCTAGCCTTCCAGATATTTTCCGAAGCCCCAAAAAAATTCAAAAGCAGCTTGAATTTCTGCGGTCCGACGCCGGATATTTTATTTAAAGCATTGAGATATTTCATTATTTTTCCACTATAACAGCATTTTCGGCGATTGACAAAACTCCTAAAATCTGCTATACTAGTCCATCGCACCTTTAAAGTTAGAAAAGCTCTTTTAGAGCATATAAAACGAGGTCTCTCGCTAAACTCGGGACAATTCCGAGGCGGAATTGGTTTCCGCGATCTCGTCCGTAAGTTCCGAAGCAAAACATCCTCCTTAGTTTTGCCAGGGTAAAACCCCACACCAATTGAGGATTTGACAGTGTGTAATATGAGTGTGAGTATTCTATATAATTATTTCACTCGCTGTTTTAAAAAGTGAAAAAATATTTACGAGCTTAAAGCTCGTATCCTCAATTGGTGTGGGGTTAAAACGTATCTTTTTTGTGATTATTCACGAAAAGATGCCACTTACGTACGGGATCGCGGAAGACAAATCAAAAATATATAAGGAGAAGCCATGAGCCAAAGATAGTATGTAGTGGGATTTTGGGCTTGTGTTATTCTTGGCATTATAACTTTGTTCGGGCCCAAAGATTTAATGTATTTTTCGTCCCACTGGACTTTACCGTATCATAACCACTGCCATGTTTTGGTTGTTTGCGTACTTGCTCAACAAAAAAATACGGGCTGACAAAAATTCTCAGGAATAAACCAGACACAGGCCGAAAAGGAGAACTGTATGGAAAAGAAAGGGTATGGAATCGCATTGTTATTTGCGCTCGGGGCCAGTGTCGTGCTGTATCTGTCCGCGTATCTGTCAGCCTTAGCTTTTCCTTCTTTAGAGGGAATTCTAGCGACGCTCTGGTCCATACTACTCTTCGCGGTTATATTCGCGATTTCGGTCGCGAGCAGGCGGTTCGGAGAGCGGACGATGATGAGGGAGTTTACCCAGGATATCGTCTTGGATATGATTCCTCCCGGGAGAATGGAAAAATTCAATATGGTGGTTGTGGTTAGCTGTATTGGTCCCAAGCAACAGGTTGTTCGTTTGGAGCGAAACACAACCCGGCGTCTGGTGAAATGAAAAAAGGGCGGAAGGGAAACATCCCGACCGCCCTCTAGTTTTTTTCAGCTAATTCAGAGTAAGTTTTTTTATTGTATTCAAGATATCATCGGATATCTTTTTTAGTTTCTCTAATTCTTCTTCCGAAAATTTGCCGAGAACAAAATCACCCGCCTCCGCCGGGCTTCGGACGGGCAAGTGCGCATCTTCAGTTGATAAAATTTCTCCGGCATTCTGATTTATTCCTACGCGAATTCTTTTAAATTTCTGGGTGCCGAGGGAGTCAATAATGTTTTGCACCCC
>JBBTUK010000007.1:10751-15382 GCA_038063775.1 Patescibacteria group bacterium | reverse complement strand
CGGAAAAATCTTCTTCTAATTTATCGACAATTTCAAAACCAATATTATGGCGCGTACCGGTGTATTTTTCTTCCGGATTGCCGAGGCCAACTATTAATTTCATGGAATTTTAAATTTTTAATTTTAAATCAATTTCAAATGACTAAATTTTAAAATTTAATTATTTATATTTCATTTAAAATTTAGAATTTAGCCTTTAAAATTTACTTGCTTTGCAAGTTGACACTTTCCTGATCATCCCGGGCCTTATTCAGGTCTTCAACCGTTCCTTCTTCTATATTATATATGTCCACCAGATCTTTTCCAAGGCTGACTACCATGTCGAATTTTTGACCAGCCGCCAAGCCTCGGACAAAAGGAGTGGCATTGTAAGACGGGGAAGCCGGTAATTTTTCAACCAGTTCGTCCAAAGTGAAAGGCCTTATGCCATCGGTCAGATCATAGACAATTGATTTTTCCGCCAAGACGCTACCGGGGTTGTTTAGCATCATTATGCTTTTGTAACTGAGATTATCTGCGAGCAGTTTTTTGATTTTTCCGGTAAGGGCAATGTTTCCGCTCTGGTTGACAATCGCAATTTCGGCGTCTTCCTCGATGATGGCCTCTTTTCTTCTCTTTATCTTGTTCAAATCGAAGATATTTTCGGCCACCTCTTTTATTTCGCTGTAATTACCCACCCGGGGGATAAGCGCGAAGGTCCGCGTATTTCCCAAAAAAATGTGGGACACCTTCAAAAGACTCTCTTTGTTCCAAGCGTCCAAAACGAGGTTATTGATATTTCGCGTATCCAGCTTTTTAGAAAGTTTCATAAAGCTCCCGATTTCCTCCGCTTTTATGTTGGTCTGGATCGTTTCCTCCAGGACATTAAAAAGATTGTTAAGGGCCACGACATTGAGCATGGTTCCGGTGGAAAAAACTTTGTTTTTGGTGGCTTGAAGCACCTGCTGTTGGCGCTTGGCCCGGCCGAAATCTCCTTCCGGATCATCGTGTCTTTCGCGGACATATTTCAAGGCCGTAGCTCCATCCAGTTGGTGGAAGCCTTTGGCGAGGGAGAAAGTTTCGTAGCTGTAATTCGGTCCGGGATAACTGGCATCGTAAATGTCCCTTTCGTTCATAATATTGATCCCGCCAACGGAATCAATTATTTTCTGAAAGCCGTCGAAATTCAAGACGATGTAATAATCGATGTCGAGAGACGTTATATCTTTTATCGTCCTGGAAACCAGTTCAGCCGCTCGGCCATTGTCTTTGTAATCGTTTATTCCATATTGATAGACCGCATTGATTTTACTCTGGAAATTCAGATCTGGGACTTTCACGTAAAAATCCCGCGGAATGGAAAGCAGGGCCACCTGATTGTTCTTGGGGTTGATGCTGGCGATCATGATGGTGTCAGTCAGATTCTGTCCGGGCTTCCCCTTGCCGGCTATTCCCAAAAGCAGGATATTGATGCGTTCTTTTTCCATCCCTTTCAAATTTATGTCTGGTGGGTTGACCAGCGACCGGGCAGTTTTGAGAAAATTCGTTTTATTTGATTCGGCGGGATTTATTTTTTTTTCGAGCGTTGAGAGCTTATAAACAAAAAAAGATCCGTAAATGATTCCGGCTGCAAAAAATAATATCCCCGCTCCAAAAATAATTTTCAGAGCCAGTTTTCGCCTTCTTCTTCCCCGGTCGCTATAATAGTAGCTGGCAATACTGTTCTGGTTTTTTCGCATAAAAATGGAATGCCGCGTATACCCTTTTATCTTACTAAATAAAGAGAGAGTCTCAAAACGCCGCGCTGACTTTTCAGCATACCCCAAGAGCCGGTTAAAAAACAAAATTATAAAAATCCGAACAAGGCGACCACTAACAAAAATTTTTAGCGTTGATAAATGAAAAGTTAACCCGGGGAATTATTGGCTCTATAAAAGGCTAAATGACTCTTGCCAAAGAGCAAATTATGTGATACCCTAAGATAAGTCCTAATTATTAAAATAAGCAAAAAGCGGTCTGCGAAAATCTCGCAAAAAGGCAAGCGTAAATCGCTAATGCTAATCAGTTTAAAAGCGATGGAAGAAATAGATGATGTTGAAATAAAAAAATATTATGGGATCGGAGGATTCCTTCTGGAGATAATCAAAGTAGTTATTCTCGCTTTTGTCATCATTGTTCCTATCCGAGTGTTCTTGTTCCAGCCTTTTTTTGTCCAGGGAGCCTCCATGGAGCCCAACTTCGAGAATAGCAACTATCTGATTGTAAACGAATTAGGTTACAAAAAAACATCTTTCAGTCTGGACGGGAAAAACATTTTTACGATCGCCCCCTATAAAAAACTTCAACGCGGAGAAGTAGTTGTTTTCAAATACCCCAAAAATCCTTCCCAGTTTTTCATCAAAAGGATCATTGGTTTGCCGGGAGAAAAAGTGGAGATAAAAAAAGGGCAAATCCTGGTATACAATCAGGACAATCCGGAGGGAAAAATTTTGGATGAAAGCGCCTATCTTTCAAAAAACGTCAAAACATCCACGGCGCTGGACGATTTTGTGATAACGCTAAGAGATAATGAGTATTTTGTCATGGGCGACAATAGGATGTATAGTTCCGATTCCAGAGTATGGGGGCCTGTTCCGGACGCGGACATTATGGGCAAAGTCATCATTAGGGCGTGGCCGCTGAATGCCATCGCAGTTTACTAAATTTTAATTTTGAACATGGCGAAAGAAAAAAGAAAAATTAAACGCGGAACAAAGAAAGCCGGAAAAAAAGTCAGGACGGGCAAAAAAGTTATCCACAAAAAGGCGGCAGAGATGAAAGCTGACGAACCGATCTTGCTTCAGCCCCCAAGAGGGATGAAAGATATTCTGCCGGAAGAACAGCCTTACTGGGAACAGATCAGAAGAGTCGCGGAAAGGTTAGCTCGCGATTATGGATTTTTGCGAATTGACGTTCCGCTTTTGGAATACGCCAATCTTTTCACCCGCTCGATCGGAGAAGGGACGGATATCGTGGAAAAAGAAATGTACAGTTTCGCGACCCGCGGAGGGGACAAAGTGGCGTTGCGTCCGGAACTGACGGCCGGTATCTGCCGGGCTTATATCCAGCACGGAATGAATGTGCTGCCGAAACCGGTGAAGCTTTTTTCTCTGGGTCCGGTCTACCGCTATGAACGGCCGCAGGAAGGAAGATATCGCGAACACTATCAGGTAAATTTCGATGCTTTCGGCGAACAAGATCCTATTTTGGATGCTCAAATAATCCAAGTAGCTTGTCGGGTTGTGCAAAATTTGGGAATTAAATCGATCCAAGTCCAGCTCAACTCCATTGGTTGTTCGGAGTGCCGGAAAGAATACCGCGAACTGCTGACCAACTATCTTGAATCAAAAAAGAACAAACTTTGCGAAAATTGCAAAAGAAGGCTGGAAAGCAATCCGCTCAGAGTTTTGGATTGCAAGGAGGATAAGTGTTCTCAGGTAGCCGCGCTGGCGCCGCAATCTATCGATCACTTGTGCGTTGAGTGCCGAATTCACTTCAAAAGTTTGCTTGAATATCTGGATGAACTGGATCTGCCCTATACGATAAATCCAAACTTGGTGCGCGGCTTGGATTATTATACTAAAACCGTTTTTGAAATATGGTCAGGACAAGATGAAGGGAAAAAGCACTCGCTAGGTGGGGGCGGCAGATATGACAAACTCATCACTACCATGGGTGGAGAGGATACACCGGCCATCGGTTTTGGTTTGGGCGTGGAAAGACTGGTGCTTGAAATGAAAAAAGTCCAGGCCAAGCCTTACCGAATGCTCAGACCAAAAATATTTTTGGCGCAGATCGGAGATTTAGCCAAAAAGAAAAGCTTGAAGCTGTTTGCCGAGCTGGAAAAGAACGGTATTTTAACAGCTGAAAGCTTTGGCCGTGGCAGCTTAAAATCTCAATTGCGTTCCGCTGACAGGCTGAAAGTTGAAATAACTTTGATTTTGGGACAAAAAGAAGCGCTAGACAATACGGTCATAGTCAAAAATATGGCCACCGGCGTTCAGGAGATAGTCCGTATGGACAAGCTGGCTGAAATAATAAAGAAAAAACTTAAAGCGGATAATGTGATCGTGTATCACGAAAATAATCCGCACAGCGCAGAACACGGATCGCGTAACGGTTAACGCCCTGCGTTCCGCGCTTTAAGATTAGAAGGGAGGTTTTATGATTGAAGTAAAAAGAAAAGACAGGGAAACAAGCGAAAGTTTGATTCGCCGATTCGGCCGCCGCGTCCAGCAAAGCGGAGTTTTGATGCAGGCCAGAAAAATTCGTTTCAGGAAAGATGAAAAAAGCAAAACCGAAATACGCCAAGGAGCGATGTATAAAGTTAAAGTCAAAAAAATCGTTGACCGGTTGAAAAAAATGGGAAAGTTTGATGAAGAAACTTTCCGGAACGTGAAAAAGAAACTAATAAAGTAAACCATACAACACGTAGCATAAAACATGTAACAGGCTACTTACGGAACAAGTGGTGAAGAGGTCTGTTTCATGTCGCATGTTTAACGTTTCATGAGTATGAGTCTAAAACAAACAATCGTTGCCGACATGAAAGAAGCGATGAAGGCTGGTGATGTCGTTAAGCGGGACACTTTGCGTATGCTGGATTCGATGAT
>JBBTUK010000007.1:0-10651 GCA_038063775.1 Patescibacteria group bacterium | reverse complement strand
GTGAAAAAGATGGTGGAAGAAGAGCTGAAGTAATAAAGCAGATTTAAAAACGGTCTTTCGAGGGCTGTTTTTGTTTTTTAAAATAATTATTTGCTATTTAAAACTTTTTTGGCTACAATAAAAAACCTGCCAAAACAGGTAAGAGTCCTTTGAAAACATATTGAAAAATACAAGGATATGGAGATAAAAGAAAAAAATCGGTTTTTTTACCTAAACCTACTAACCAGAAACCAAAAGGAGGAAAGACCATGCAACATTTCTATCTGCCTCGAAACGGGAAGTCGGAGTATTGCTTCAATGTGGAGACTTCCGAACCACTGACCGCCAAGGAGATTGCTGTTCTGAAACAGCTCCTCACAGACGGTTTTGTGACGGACAAGCTTTCCAGTGCTCCGTCGAATCATGACGGACAAGATGTGGTCGAATTGGGACCTCGCATGAATTTCGCAACCGCGTTCTCGACGAACCTCGTCGCCATCTGCCAGAGTTGCGGACTTGAAAAAGTTACCCGCATCGAGCGTTCCAGAAGGCATTCATTGCCAATGGAAATCGACAAGGCGCAGTTCGTTCGGGAGCATCACGATCGGATGACGGAATGTCTCTATCAGCAGAGTCTTGTGACTTTCGACTCAGGCATTCGGCCTGAGTCAGTCTCTGAAATTCCGATGATGGAAAATGGACCCGATGCTCTCCTGAAAGTTCCTGGCCTCGCGATGGACGCATGGGACAGGAATCTTTACTACGAATATTTTGTCGGCGAAGAAAAAAGAAATCCGACAATCGTTGAAATCCGCGACCTCGACAATGCCAACAGCGAACATTCGCGACATGGCTATTTCAGGGGCCAGCAGATTATCAACGGCGTGGCAATGTCGGAAACTCTCATGGAAATAGTGAAGTCAACACTCACAGCCAATCCAGAAAACAGCATCATCGCTTTCAAGGACAACTCCAGCGGAATCAAGGGATACGATTGTTGGACAATCATTCCTGAAAGCCCTGGAGCACCGTCATCGTTCGTGAAGAAAAAAGTGACTTATCACATCATCTTTACGGCAGAGACGCACAACTTTCCGACGGGCATCGCTCCTTTTCCTGGCGCTGAGACAGGCACAGGCGGAAGGATTCGCGACATCCAAGCGACAGGCAAAGGCGGACGGGTAGTAGCTGGAACGGCGGGGTATTGCGTAGCGAATCTTCTCATTCCCGGTTATGACCTGCCTTGGGAAAACAAGGGCTTCGCTTACCCTCCAAGTCTTGCTCCTTCTCTCGATGTCGAGATAAGGGCAAGCGACGGCGCCAGCGATTATGGAAACAAGTTCGGTGAGCCGGTCATACTCGGTTTTACTCGGTCATTCGACCAGAGACTTCCCCGTGGTGAACGCTGGGGATGGATCAAGAAAATCATGTTCACAGGTGGTATTGGTCAAATCGATTCCAGGCATACCGAAAAAGGTGAAGCCGAAAAAGGAATGCTTATCGTTCAGGTAGGCGGACCCGCATATGGCATCGGTGTCGGCGGAGGTTCGGCCTCCAGCAAACTCCAAGGCGACAATGACGAGGAACTCGACTTCAATGCAGTGCAACGTGGTGATGCGGAAATGGAACAGAAGATGAACCGTGTCATCAGAGCATGCATCGAGATGGGGGACAACAATCCTATTATCAGTGCTCACGACCAAGGAGCCGGCGGACCAGCCAATGTGCTCAAGGAGCTGGTTGAAAAATCGGGTGGCAAAATCGAACTCAGACGCATTAAACTCGGTGATCCGACACTCTCGGTTCTCAAGATCTGGATTGCCGAATACCAGGAGCGTTGCGGTTTTCTGATTATCTCTGCACGAATTGATGAGTTCAGGTCCATCTGTGAAAGGGAAAAGGTAAACTGCGAAGTTCTTGGCGAAGTAACTGGGGATGGACGTTTTCTTGTTCATGATGAACAGGACGACTCAATCCCTGTAAATCTCGACCTTGCTAAAGTTCTGGGCAACATGCCACAGAAAACTTTCAAGGACGAGAGAATTGAACACAAACATCAGCCTCTCGATCTGCCGGACGTGACTCTCGAAGACGCTCTTTACAGAGTGCTTCGTAATCTGGCAGTTGGATCCAAGCGATTCCTTACCAGTAAAGTCGACAGAAGTGTGACGGGCCTCATTGCCCAACAGCAATGTTGCGGTCCACTTCAGCTTCCGGTCGGTGATGTTGCGGTTATTGCTCAGAGTCATTTCGGAATTACCGGTGCTGCGACTTCTATCGGCGAACAGCCCATAAAGATGTTGGTAAATCCCAAGGCTGGTGGTCGCATGGCAGTAGCAGAAGCTCTGACCAACTTGGTTTGGGCGAGAATCAGCGGGCTGGAAGATGTGAAATGTTCAGCCAACTGGATGTGGGCGCCGAAACTTCCTGGTGAGGGTGTGGCTCTCTATGATGCAGCTTGCGCCATGCGGGATCTCATGATTCAGCTTGGTATTGCCGTAGACGGAGGAAAAGACAGTCTTTCGATGGCGACACGAGTCGGCGACGAAATCGTGAAGTCTCCGAGGGAATTGGTCATTTCCGCTTATGCGACAATGTCCGACATCACGAAAGTGGTGACGCCTGATTTCAAAAGCCCGGGAGCCAGTCGGATTATTTTTATCGATTTGGCGAACGGGAAGAAGAGGTTGGGCGGTTCGGCTTTAGCACAGTGTTACGGACAGCTCGGAGATGAATGTCCGGATATGGAAGATCCCCAGCTCCTCAGGCGTGCATTCATGGCAATTCAGGAGCTTATAGACAAGGGTCTTATCTTGGCCGGTCACGATGTTTCCGACGGTGGTCTTATCGTTACGCTTCTGGAGATGGCTTTTGCCGGCAACTGCGGATTTTCAATCTCTACCCCGACGACATATTCGGCAAGGGATTGGTTCGCAGAGGAAGCGGGTATGGTAATCGAGTGCTCCTGGGAATTCGAAGAGGTTATCGAAATACTCAGAGGATGGAAAATACCATTCGATTATCTCGGATTCACAATGCCCATATTCGACAAGAACATTTCCATCACGGAAGTGGGTACGGGAAAAAATCTGTTCGAAGCTGATATGCAAGTTCTTCGTCAGTGGTGGGAAGAAACATCCTACCAAATCGAACGGCTTCAGAAGAATCCCGAATGTGCTGACCAGGAGAAGAGCAACATCTTCGAACGCAAGGGTCCGAAATATCACGTATCTTTCAAGCCCAAGCTGACGCCTGGCTACATCATCGAAGCAATGGAAAAACCCGAGGTAGCGATACTCCGGGAAGAAGGAAGCAATGGTGACCGCGAGATGACCTCCGCTTTTTATCAGGCAGGATTCAAACCGTGGGACATCACCATGACCGACCTCTTGAGTGGCAGGATTAACCTGGAAAGATTCAGAGGGTTCGTGGCAGTCGGTGGTTTCTCTTATGCCGATGTTCCGGAAAGCGCCAAAGGATGGGCGGCAACTATCAGATTCAACGAAAAGCTCAACAAGATGTTCGCGGATTTCTACAAACGTCCCGACACATTCTCGCTGGGTGTCTGTAATGGGTGCCAACTCTTCGCGCTTCTGGGCTGGGTGCCTTGGCAGGGTCTTTCCGATGAGAGACAGCCGAGGTTTGTCCAAAACATTTCCGGACGCTTCGAATCTCGTTGGGCTACAGTCAAGATTCTCGAAAGCCCGGCGATCATGTTGAAAGGCATGGCCGAATCAATCCTCGGTGTTTGGGTGGCTCATGGCGAAGGAAGACTGCATTTCCCTGACCCAACACTTATGGATGAGGCAATAACCAACAATCTCGCACCCGTAGTCTTTGTGGATGACGAGCAAGGTGTCGATGGAATGATTTCAAGCAGCTATCCCTTCAATCCGAACGGTTCGCCGTTTGGCATCACGGGACTTTGTTCACCTGACGGACGGCATCTTGCGATGATGCCTCATCCCGAACGGGCGTTTCTGAAGTGGCAATGGCCATGGATGCCTGAGAATCTGAATCAGGAACTCGAAGCATCGCCTTGGCTCAGGATGTTTCAGAATGTCAGGGAGTGGTGCGAGAGAAATTCATAACGCATCAACGAATGCAAAAAACATATCCCCATCGGAAGGAGGCCGGTGGGGATTTTTATTTTTTTGACTTTATTTTCGCGACTTGGTATATTAATAAACCACAAATTATTAAATTTCACATAAGGAGTGGCGGTTCTTTTTATCAACTCAAGAAGTAAAATTACAGAGGAGGAAAAATCCGTGAGCAAGAAACCAGATCTGTACAAACAAGACGGTGTGGACATCGCAGCAGGTGATGTATTCAGCGCCTTCGCCGGAAAGCTCTGCCAGAAAACCTACAGGCGCTCGCCTTTCGTAGAGGTAAAAGATCTCTCCCGTGGGAACTTCCGCGGCCCGAGAGGTTTCAGTCTCAAAAACCTTCCCAAAGGATGTATCCTGACGGGAGGGATGGACGGTATTGGTACCAAGGTAACCATCATCGATGCAGTCGGGGAGTTTCAAACAGCGGCTTCAAACCTTTTGGCCATGACCGGCATGGACATTACTCGCTGGGGAGGACTTCCCTTGGTCTTCCTGAACATTCTTGATGTACGAACCCTTGGGGAGGTTAATTCAGCGACCTTCGCGGCATGCAAAGACATTATGACCGGCTTATTTCAAGATGCCATCGCGAATGGGTTCGTTGTCCTTGGCGGAGAGACGGCAGAGCTTGGGCTATGCGTGGGTTCGGAAAATCCGGATGCACGAGTGATGTTCAACTGGGGCGGCTGCATGATCGGTGTTTACCATCCGGATAAGATGATTCTGGGCGACACACTACGACCCGGGCAGAAGATCATCGCTCTCGCCGACGATTTTCGAAGCAATGGCATAAGCTCCGTCCGCAAGGCACTAGCCATCAAATACGGGGCTCGGTGGTGGAGTAATAAGGAAGCCGTTTACGATATGCTGGCAGCGTCCTCGGCCTCCAAGCTTTACGATCGCTTCCTTAATCATCTTCACGGCTGGGATAATAAGAAAGAAGAATTTAAGCCGATTATCCCCATGCATCTCATCGTGCATCTTTCCGGCGGAGCGTTTGAATCCAAACTCGGCAATGACATGCTCAAGTCGCTTGGGCTTTCAGCGCATCTTCCGGACCTTTTTAAACCGCCAGAAATCATGAAAAAGTGCGCTGAATGGCGGGGAATGTCGGCGAGAGATTGCTACAAAACCTGGAACGGTGGTCAAGGAGCCATCGTGGTGGTGGATGATCACAATTTTCGGGAGTTTATGTACCTGGCCGCTCTAAAAAACATCAAAGCAAAAGTGGCCGGAGAAATCACGAAAAAGAAAAAGCACACTGTAGTCATCAAGTCCCAATTTGGCGACGGGGAGATCATCAAGTACTGAGACCCTCTTTTCCAGGAAAGGGGAGCCGTCGGAACCATCGACTGCTCCCCTTCATGTTATAATGAAACATATGAAAATTAATGTAGAAATCAATAATCTCACCAAAACCCCGATCAAAGAGGATCTTTTTAAAGTTGTCGTCAAGAAGACTTTGAAAAATTCCAGCTATAAATTTTTAAAAAAGAAAAATATTTTTGTGAGTCTCGCAATTGTCAGTAAAGCAGAAATAAAAAAACTCAACCGGACTTATCGCAAAATAAACCAGGCGACCGATGTCCTGTCTTTCGCGGAATATAAAAATATAGAACAAATAAGAGCTGCCAAAGAAAAAGAAGTATTTTTAGGTGAGCTGATTTTGTGCTATGATGATATAAAAGAATACGCTCGGAAAAAGGGCCTGAATCTCAAAAAAGAAACAGGCACTGTTGTTTCGCACGGCATTTTGCATCTTCTCGGATTCAGACATGGCAAGAAAATGTTTGGGATCCAAGATAAAGCGGTAAATGCCCAGTAGTGAAATTTCGACCGAGTCGCGAAGCGACTCTAAAGAAGACAGAACATAATTTAAAATTAGCAGATAATAAATTATTCCAAGAAATTCAACAATTATTAAAAAATAAATTGTCGAAATTCTACTACTGGGATGGACAGACTGCGAAAATTCGGAAGAAGCATCAAGCACGCTATTCGGGGGCTGGCTTACGTTTTTCGCTACGAAAAGAATTTTCAAAATCAAGTGGCGATCGCGATTATGGTCGTCATAGGCATGTTTTATTTCAACCTGACGCGCGGTGAAAGGATAATCCTGGTTTTGGTCATCATGGAAGTTTTGGTGATGGAACTTTTGAACACAGTCGTGGAAAGGGTGGTGGACATTTTGAAACCGCGGGTCCATCCTTACGCCCGGCTGATTAAGGATCTGATGGCCAGTGCAGTCTTGGTTTCTGCCATTCTGGCAATTGTCATCGGCGTAATCATATTTTTGCCCCACATCCAGGCTAGATTTTAAAAAAAATCGCACCAGCTGAAACAATTGCAAAGCTTAGCATTTCATTATATTATTAGTTAGAAGATAAAATTATAATTTTCTTAAAAAATGTCTAAAAAGGATATCATTGTTGGCATTGATATAGGATCATCTAATGTCAGAACAGTCATCTCCCAAGTTTTTCCGGAGGAAGAAATGCCGAGGATCATTGGCGTGGGAGTGGCCCAGTCAGCCGGCATAAGAAAAGGGATTATCGTGGATCTGGAAGAAACCGTGAAAGTCATCAGCGAATCGGTGGAAAAAGCGGAAAGAAATTCCGGCCGGACAGTGGAAAAAGCCCTTGTCAATCTGGGTGGAAATCATATAACCTCGCAGGATTCCAAAGGAGTTATCGCCGTTGGACGGGCGGACGGAGAAGTTACGGAAGACGATATAATGCGCGTGATTAATGCCGCGCAGGCCATTTCCATTCCTTCCAACAAAGAGATAATTCATGTAATTCCAAAGAATTATTCCTTGGATGAGCAAAAAGGAATAAAAGATCCGCTGGGAATGAACGGAGTGCGTTTGGAGGTGGATGCCATGATTATTGAAGGTTCAACTCCTTTTGTGCGCAACTTGATTAAATGTGTTGAACAGGCCAGAATTACTTTGGATTCTTTCGTTTTATCTCCGCTCGCTGCCGCCAAGGCCACTCTTTCCAAGAGACAAAAAGAGCTGGGCGTGGTGCTGGTTGATATCGGCGGAGGGACGACATCCATAGCGGTTTTTGAAGAGAACGATTTGTTGCATACAGCCGTGTTGCCTATCGGAGGTGGCCACATCACAAATGACATAGCTATCGGCCTCAGAACTTCCATTGACGTGGCGGAAAAAATTAAGCTGGAATATGGAAACGCGCTGCCCAAAGAAATCGGCAAAAAAGAAGACATTGACCTTTCCGCCATTGACCCCAATGAAGAAGGCATTGTTTCGCGGTACCATGTGGCGGAAATAATTGAGGCCAGACTGGAAGAAATATTTTCTCTGGTGAATAAGGAGCTGAAACTGATCGGGCGGGAAAAGCTCCTGCCGGCCGGCATAGTGCTCGTCGGCGGAACAGTCAAGCTGCCTGGGGCGGTGGATCTAGCCAAAAACATTTTAGCTTTACCCGCGCAAACCGGCTTTCCTCTGCCTTTAGGAGGACTGGTAGACAAGGTGGATGATCCGTCTTACGCCACGGTCGTCGGACTGATCTTGTGGGGACTGGAAAGCTCTTTTTATGGGAAAAAAGGCGGAAGCGAAAGAGGCAGGCTCGTAACGGATATCTCCGCGAGCGTTGGCAGTTCCATAAGCGGTATGCGGAAATGGCTGGGAAAGTTTTTGCCCTAAATCCAGGTCTTCATAGCCTTGAATCCAACCCATTTGACCCAGGCAGAGATTTGTTATACTGTGTGATTGTCTGGCATTTTACAAGCAATTTAATATTGCCACTAAGGTTTTTTCGACTTGACAAATTTCCAACGGAGCTTGTCCCGCTTAGAAGCTGACTAAACAAGAGGACAAGAAACAGTCAGTTGTACAAAAATTTCTAAATGAGAAGTTTCTAACGGGATTTGACAAAAAAGGTGGTTTCATGATAAATTGAACTACTAGGGAAAAGCATCCATCCCATTTCAGAGGGATAAAAAACGCCCAGTCTGGAGTCAAGATTCCTTAGCAGGAAAAAATAAAACCAAAAACCTAAAACAAAAATTTTTTAAGACTCATCTTTCAAACTATGGAGCTGGTTTTAAATTTTTTTATTTTAGGCTTATTTTTTTATAAAATTTTTGTAAAAATCCAGACTGTCCTTCTGAAAACATTTCATTAATTTAATCAAAAACCACATCTAAATTATATGGCTGAAATAAAACCACCGGTAGAAACATTTGCGAGGATAAAAGTTGTCGGCGTGGGCGGTTCGGGCGGAAACGCTATTAGTCGGATGATTGAAACCAAGCTCAAGGGTGTTGAGTTTGTGGCAATCAACACTGATTCGCAGGATCTTCACCAGAACAAGGCCACGGAAAAAGTGCATATCGGAAAAAATCTGACCAAGGGCCTGGGAGCCGGAATGAATCCGGATATCGGCCGGCAGGCGGCGGAAGAAAACCGGGATGAAATCCAGGAAGTTCTCAAGAGCGCGGATATGGTTTTTGTCACTTGCGGATTGGGCGGGGGAACCGGAACGGGTGCCGGTCCGATTGTCGCGGAAACCGCCAAGGAATCAGGAGCTTTAACCGTCGCGGTAGTTACCAAGCCGTTTGCCTTTGAAGGCGCGCAAAGAAGAGCGATTGCCGAAGAAGGGTTGGAAGGCTTGCGCGAGAGAGTGGATACCTTGATAACCATTCCCAACGACAAATTGTTGCAAATTATTGATAAAAAGACCACTTTAATAAGCGCTTTTAAGATTGTTGATGATGTTTTGCGCCAAGGGGTGCAGGGCATTTCCGACCTAATTACCAAGCCCGGCATCGTGAATGTTGATTTTGCTGATGTCAAAGCCATTATGGCCAATAGCGGTTCGGCGCTGATGGGAATCGGTGTTGGCATGGGCGAAACCAGGGCCGTGGATGCCGCTAAGGCGGCCATCAACAGCCCGCTTTTGGAACTTTCTATTGATGGAGCCAAAGGAGTCTTGTTTAATGTCAGCGGTTCTAATGACTTAACGATGCTAGAAATCAATGAAGCGGCTAATGTCATCACGGAATCAATTGACCCGAATGCCAAAGTTATTTTCGGGGCGGTCATTGACGATTCAATCAGAAAAGGCGAGGTTCATGTAACGGTCATTGCCACCGGATTTGACGCGGAAAAGGTCAATGAAAGTCCGATGGCCAAAATGTCAAGGCTTACCCGGGACGCACATAAGAAAAAAGAAGATGAAGAAAAAGAATCTTCCAATATAATCTTTCCTTCCAAAAAACTTGAATCAAAAATGATTATTGAAGAAAAGGTCCAGCCGAAGGGCATAATAGCTCGAGGCGACTTCAAGGACTTGGAAGATGATTCGGACGAACTGGAAATTCCGGCTTTTATCCGGAGGAAAATGGGGAAGTAAACTCCATAACCTTTGATCTACAACCTACAACCTACAATTATTTATGCTTTTTGAAACCGCTTTGTTTAACAAGGCGTTTTTTTTGATTTATCCCGTTAGAAATTTAAGATATTTTTTTGTAATTCATCATAAAAAATGTTTCTAACGGGATTGACAAAACAAATTTTAAACAGTAATGTTATCTGATGTTCGTTTACAACCAAACCAAGCCGAGAGGAGGTGAGCGAGTTGAGGTCATTTTTATTTCTTTATCCGATTCGCGCTTATATTGATCAAGAACTCCCGGCATTTAACAGGCAGCTTATCCTAGAAAGACTCAATGCCATAATCAATGCGCGTTATCGCCAAAACGGCTATCAGATTTATTGGCTGTTGTTTGGCGCAGAGCACAATCCAGAGGAGCCGGACTTTGCACTTCTTGAACCACGCATTAAAATTCATGACGCTGACCGAGTCATTTCTGCCGGACTTAGTCTCAAGAGGCACAGGAGGCGTATATATCCATCACCAAAAAAAATACTGTCTCGTCTTGACTTAGCCAGCGAGCTTGTAGTTGGGGGATTTCATCAGGACGATTGCGTAAAAAGAATTGCTCGGCAGGCATACAATAATGGCTTAAAGGTTTTTGTCGATGAAGACACTACTGATCAATACTTTATAACCTTAATATTGTGGGAATTTCCACCAGTTGTACGAACGCGCGAGCAGTATGCCACAAGGCTATTATGGAATTTACGAAGTAATAGAGGGACGCAGCCTTATTGGTTAGCAGAGGTGGCTATAAAAAATCAAAGGGCTGACCGTAGAAAGCAGCCCTGGTTAGTACAGATCTGAGCGGGCTAACTGCAGAGACAGTAAGCCCGCTTTAAATTTGGAAAAGTTATCCACAGGAGGTACTTGCAGAGAATAATCATAGTGATATAATATCATCATAAATATTTAATTATATCACTACCATGAAAACGCAAAAGTTCACCTCTAAACAAAAAACTATCCTCGACGCTATCGGGGAAATTATCGACGCGGAAAAAGAAAACCCCACTACTTATAAGGTTCACAAATATTTGGAAGAAAGGGGAGTAACAGTCGGCAGTCTCAAGGGAACGGTGCAGGTCATTGAAGCGCTGGAGAAAAAAGATGTTGTCAAAAGAGACGAAGACAAAAAAATATATCTCATTG
>JBBTUK010000006.1:10184-28640 GCA_038063775.1 Patescibacteria group bacterium | reverse complement strand
TTCTCAATACTGACAGCAATTTTACCGTCTTTCACTTTGCCGTAGATAATCATCTCCGCAGCCGGATTTTCGATGAGCTCTCGGACGTTTTTCCTGACTAAGCGCGCCCCCTGGCTGGTATTCAGACTCTTGTCTGCTATGAAATTTACCGCTAGGTCATCATAGTTTAATTTTATTTTCCGGCTTTCCAAGCGTCGAGACAATTTTTCCAGTTTTATTTTGGTAATTTTCTTTATATCCTCCTGGCGGAGGGCGTTGAAAACGAGAATATGATCCAAACGATTAAGAAGCTCCGGTTTTAATTTATTCTCCAGCTCCTTGATGACCGATTCCTTTATCGCAACAAATTTTTCAGCCAAACTTTTAGGATGACCAGATAAGCTGAAGCCTATGCCCTCTGAAGCCTTGGTAAATTCATCGGTTCCGATATTGGAAGTCAGAATTATTATCGTATTTTTGAAATTCACCTGGGTTCCTTCGGCATCAGTGAGCACCCCGTCTTCCAGGATCTGGAGCAGGATATTGAATACGTCGGGATGAGCTTTTTCTATTTCATCGAACAAAACCACCGAATAGGGATTGCGGCGTATTTTTTCCGTCAAATTTCCGCCTTCGCCATAGCCAACATAACCAGCCGGGGAGCCGATAAGCGAGGAAATGCTGTGCCGTTCCATCAGTTCACTCATATCGATGCGGACCAATGCTTTGGGATTTTCAAAAAATTCTTCAGCCAGCACTTTAGCCGTAAGTGTTTTGCCTACGCCCGTTGGTCCCAGGAAAAGAAAAGATCCGATCGGCCGGTCGGGATTTCCAATGCCGGACTGCGCCCGGAGAAGCGTGTCAGAGAGCCTTTCTACTGCCTCGCTTTGTCCGATGATCTGCGTAGCCAGAATATTTTTTATATTTTTTATTTTCCGGATTTTTTCCTGGCTTAGTTTTTCCAGCGGAACTCCGGAAATTCGGGAAATGGTTCGCAAAATGTCGGAAGAAGTTATTAAAATTCTGTGTTCCTTTTCCGAATCTAGCTGCTGTTTCTTCAGTTTTTTTATTTTTTCCTCCAAAACCTTTTCTTCCGAGCGCAGGCCGATCGCTTTTTCGTAGTTCTCCTCCGAAACTAATTTTTCCTTGTCTTCAAGGAGAGCTAATTTCTTACTTTCGAGAACACGAATCTCCTTTATGAAATCTGAGACCTTGCTTTGCGAGCGAACATCCGAAGCGGCTTCGTCAATCACATCGATAGCCTTGTCCGGAAGGAACCGGTTTTGGACATAGCGAACACTCAGCTCGATAGTTAAAGCGATGGCAGCATTGGATAGGGAAACATTATGAAATTTTTCGTAGCTTTCCTTGATGCCAAAAAGTATCTCCCGAGTTTCCGCTTCACTCGGCTCCGAAATTTGGACGGGCTGAAACCGGCGCTCCAGTGCAGCGTCCTTCTCAATATATTTCTTGTATTCAGAGAGCGTCGTCGCGCCGATCACTTGAATTTCTCCTCGGGCCAGCGCCGGCTTGATGATGTTGGCGAGATCCAGACTGCCCGAGACGTTGCCCGCGCCGACGATATTGTGTATTTCGTCAATGAAAACTATGACATCCGTTGCCGATGCCGCTTCTTTGATTATTTCTTTGAGCCGCGATTCAAACTCTCCCCGAAAACTTGTTCCGGCGATAAGCTGGGCGACATCCAGGCTCATTATTCTTTTCTTGTAGAGGCTTTCCGGGATTGACCCCAAATTTATGAGCTGGGCCAGGCCAGTTACCAAGATAGTTTTTCCCACTCCCGGATCTCCGACCAAAATAGGATTGTTTTTGCTTTTTCTGCCCAAAATATTGATCATCCTCTGTATCTCATTCGCTCTTCCGACGACGACTTCTCCTTTTTTCAACGTCTCTTCGTTTATGTTTGAACAAAACTTGTCGATAAATGGAGTGGGGGATGATTTTTGCCGCTTGGCTTTGCCGCTGTTTATTTCAGGCAGGTTAAACAGTTTGGAAATGCTGGAAAGATGGTCGGGTTCAAAAAATGATTTCATTGATCTTTGACTGCTCTTAAGTTTAATGCCGGAAAAAAGATTTTCTATCATCGGATCGCCGCAGTTTAAGAGGGCGAACACCAGGTGCTCCGTTCCGACATAAGGATAGTTAAAGTTTTTGGCCACCGAATAAGCCCGGAGAAAATTTTTTTTCAAATCTGCGGAAAAAAATATATTTTTCCGGCCGGCTGATTTCTCCGGAAAATAATTTTTTGTAAAAAAATCCAGAAAATCTTTCTTTTTTATGGCAAGATCTTTTAGGATATTGCTGCCCAAACTTCCTGTTTCACACAATATGGAAAACAGCAGATGGATGTTAAGAGTTTTGGAAGAGTGAAATTTGCGCGCGATCTGTTCGGCGCGAAGCATTGATTTTTTGGCGTGACCGGTCAATTTTTGGCTGGCTTGCTGGCAGCCCCAAGAGCCGTTATTTTTTGACATAGCATTGTTATTCCATTGGGGGTTATATCTTCTCAAACCACTCTGATCAAGTTGAAGTTTAACATAATTTCCGCACTCTGGCAACGTGGAGTATGGCATGGCGGGAAATCGCCTTTATGGTGTGGATAACTTAAAACGATGGTCATTTTGAATAATCTATGGTATAATAAAAACGTTAACAGAATAAACTCCAAACACCTTATAATCTTACAGCATTCATTCTTTCCGGCTAGATAGCGCGATTATTTTCTGGAAAATGCTGTTTAAATTAGTGGTGGAAGGATAAACAAAAATTCACCCCCACACCAATTATAAAGGAAATGACAATGGGGATTGAAAAAAATATAAACAAAAAAATCCCATATCCTTTAGAATTTTGAAATTTCTAATTGGTGTGGGGATAAAAAAATGTTTGGTTTCGGAAAAAACAGTTTTCTCGGTATTGATATTGGAACATATTCTATCAAAGTGCTGGAAGTCAAAATAAAAGGCGGCCGGCCGACGGTTACGAATTATGCCTGGATTTCTTTGGACGATTTGAAAAGCGGCAACCAATATTCTTTCAGTGAGAGCTGGCCGGTTTATCTTAAAAAAATGCTCAAAGAGGCCAAGATCGAAAGCCGGAATGCTTATATCTCCATTCCGGCTGCCGGCGCCCTCATAACCCTGGTGGAATTTCCGAATATCGCGCGGGAAGATCTAGATCAAGCGATAAAATTTGAAGCGCATAAATACATTCCCACGTCCTTGGATGATGTGGTTCTGAGCTGGGACGTGGTGTCAATAACGAATAAGGACAATTTGCTAAAAAAATTTACGCAAAGCGCCGAAAAAACCCCTGACAACGCGTCGGCTAATAAAATCCAAGTTATTTTGGTTGCCGCTCCCAAAGACAAAGTGGAAAAATACGAGGAAATAATAATCGAGGCCGGACTTAAGTTGAAATCGGTCGAAATAGACAGTTTTTCTCTGGTCAGATCTCTGGTCGGAAATGACCAGGGCAATTTCTTGATCGTCGATATCGGTTCCAAGATTTGCAATATGGTTCTGGTGGAAAAAGGTGTTGTCAAAGTCAACCGGAACATTGATGCCGGCGGAAGGGACATAACACAAGCCATTGCCAAGAATTTCGGAGTGGACGAAGAAAGGGCGTTGGAAATGAAGATTTCGGGACAGGATATCTTCGGCGGGAAAAGCCCGATTATGGTTCCGGCTCTCAATACGGTTGTCCAAGAAATCAAAAGGGTTCTGGGTGATTATTATAAAAACGAAAACGGTCCTCAATTGGATGGCATCATTCTTTCCGGCGGAACGGCCAAGCTAAAAGGAATCACTGATTTTTTCAACAATTCTCTGAAAATAAAAACGGTTATCGGAGATCCTTTTAGCCGGATGATTTTTGACAAAAAACTGGAAGCGAAAATAAATCTGATCAAACCGCAGTTTGCGGTTTCGGCCGGATTGGCTCTCAAAGGAGCGGAAGAATTTATGAGAAAATAAAGGAAGAAATTGAATTTTTAAAAATATGCCCGGTAGTGAAACTTCGACCAGTTCTCCATGGAAATCAAAAGGCCGGGATCTATAAAAAGTATTTATAATTATTTATTTACAGAGTTCAACAATTTATATAAGCTAAAAAATAAATTGTCGAAGTTCTGCTACCGGGTATGGTAAACATAAATTTAACAACCGAAAACATAACCGCGAAGGCGCCGCCGTTATTCAAAAGGGAGGTGGTTATCCTGACCGCGCTGCTGGTCGCTCTCATGATTGCTTACGGCGGACTGCTTTTATACGAAAAGCAAGTCATAAAAAAAACTCAGGATAAAAACATGGAATACGCGGCAGCGTATAAGGAGCTTACCGAAGGCAACACAAAGGCTATTTTCGATTTTCA
This sequence comes from Patescibacteria group bacterium, assembly GCA_038063775.1. Lineage (GTDB taxonomy): Bacteria > Patescibacteriota > Minisyncoccia > Moranbacterales > UBA2206 > UM-FILTER-42-9. The sequence goes on along the minus strand of JBBTUK010000006.1, from coordinate 24,269 downwards.
AAACCGCCTCAGTTCCGCCGGCAATCTGTTTTCCACCGGCAATCAGACATTGGAAAATTTGAAAAAAATGGAAACTCTGATCGTCCCGGGAGTTTACATCAACTCTTTTTCTTATGACACCGAAAAAAACAAGATAAGCCTGAATCTGGTGGCGGAAAACTATAATCTCATGGCCAAGCAAATTTTTAGCTTTAAGACCGCGCAAGAATTTTCCGATGTGGCGGTCAGCAGTTCGCAGCTGGAAGAAAGGAACGTCAACTTCCCAATAACTTTAACGCTTAATCAATAACAAAAAATAGCCATGAAACTAAAAATAGTAATAATCCCGCTGCTCATCCTGGTGATTATAATTTTTTCCATCTGGGTGCTGGCTCCGAGTTATTTCGCGGTTAAGGAGGACTTGGTCCAATTGGATGAAGCCAACCGGAAAGTGAGCGATATCAATAACAAGCTGCAAAAAGCCGGCAAACTGAATGAGGATCTTCTCAACCGGAGCGAGGAGCAAAAAATGTTGACGGAATATCTGCCCGAGAGCAGAGAGGAAGATAAAATAATCAACTATTTCAACGATCTTGTTCTTAGGGCCGGCCTGGTGGCTTTTGATTTTTCCGTTGCCCCCAAAAAAATCAAAATGATAGCTCCCATGGTAGACGCGGCGGGAGTTCCGCTCCCGGCGGCAGGCATTACCCCGGCGGTGGAATACGCGGATGTAAATTTGGGCGCGTCCGGAACTTATGAAAAAATTAAAGATTTTCTGGGAAAACTGGACAATATAAAAAGATTCAACAAAATTTCAACCATACGAATTTCCCATGCCGCGGCGAATGAAAGCGGGAATGTCCCTGCCGGCGGCTTGACAATGACAGCCACTACTGGCTTTGGCTATTTGGAAAAAATAAAGTCTGTCAGCAATATCAATAGCGATGCTCTGATTTCTGAAAAGTTTGACTTGGCGGTTATTGATTACATCAAAAGCGACAAAAATACCGAAATCTCGGATCTGACTCTGGAAGCGAAAGGCAAGAGTAATCCGTTTATGCCCTAACAAAAATGAATGATGGCTGCTGTTAGTAAATTAAAAACGCCGGACGCCGAAGCCGTGGCGGAGCTCAAAAAAAGAGCCACCTCTTTGGGCATCGGTTTCTTGCAAGTCGCTCCCAAAAACATTGATGGGAAAATTATAAATATCATTCCCAAAGAAGTCGCGGAAAAGCATAAAATGACGGTCTTTGAAGAACAAGGGAAAACCGTGAAGGTGGCCATGGTTGATCCCGGGAACATTGACGCGCTGAATGTTTTGCGTTTTATCGCCGGCCGGGAGAATATCGAGATAGAAACATATCTGGTTTCGGAAGAAACCTTTTCTGAATTACTGGCTTTTTATATCGGTCCGACGGAAATGGTGAGAGAGGCGGTCAAATCATTCAAGGAGGGGGAACTGGAAGAAGGCAATCTTAAAGAAGCAGATGATACGCGAAAAAGAGAAGAGATTTTGAAAGACGCGCCGGTCACAAAATTGGTGCAAGTGATTATCAGCCATGCCATAGAAGGCAATGCCAGCGACATCCACATCGAGCCGATGGAAAGCAACTACCGCGTCCGTTTCAGGGTTGATGGTATTTTGCATCTAAGCCTGATATTGCCCAAAGAGATCGGCCCAGTTGTGATTTCCCGGATAAAAATATTAGCCAGTTTAAAAATAGAAGAAAAAAGAAAGCCGCAAGACGGCCGGTTCCGCTTCCAATATGAGGGCAAGAATATTGATTTACGCGTCTCTACCCTTCCGGTGCTGACGGGAGAAAAAGTAGAATTGAGAATTTTGGACAAGGATGAAGGGCTAACCAGCACCGAGACGCTCGGCCTTCTGGGATCAGCTGCGGATAATGTAATTTTGGCGATAAAGGAAACATACGGGATGGTCTTGTTAACCGGTCCGACCGGATCGGGAAAATCCACGACCCTTTACGCTCTCCTTAAAATATTGAATAATGAAGAGAGGAATATCATAACCCTGGAAGATCCCATTGAATACAATCTGGAAGGGCTGAATCAAAGTCAGATAAAACCGGAAATCGGCTACACCTTTGCCTCGGGGCTCCGGACAGTGCTCCGCCAGGACCCGAATGTTATAATGGTGGGGGAGATCCGGGACGGGGAAACGGCGGAACTCGCGGTGCATGCCGCGCTCACCGGGCATCTCATGTTCTCCACGCTCCATACCAATACGGCTATTGGAGCCATCCCGCGCCTCATTGATATGGGCATCGAACCATTTCTCCTTTCTTCCTCTCTGCGGCTGGTTGTCGCGCAAAGATTGGTCAGAAAAATTTGCGAGCACTGTAAAGAGAAGAAAAGAATATCCGAAGTTGTGGTCGCCAAACTAAAAAACGAAATAAAAGACATCTCGAAAGATGAGCTGCATAAATATAATCTAAATTCAGCGGAAAATCCTAGTTTCTATTTTGGGAAAGGCTGCGATAATTGCAATGACAGCGGATTCAAGGGAAGACTGGCGATCTATGAAGCGGTGTATATCACGGACAGCATCCGGGACATAATCATTGAAAAAGGCGGCAGCGAATCGGCCATCAAGGAAGAAAGCCGGCGGTTGGGGTTTCTGACCATCCGGCAGGACGGGATTTTAAAAGTGTTGATGGGCCTCACCACCTTTGAGGAGGTGGAGAGGGTGACGGGGGAAAAAATAACCGTGCTAGAAGAAGAAATTTAAAATATTTTAACCAACATTTATGCCAAACAATAAAAAAATAATGATAGTGGAAGACGACTCGTTTGTTTTGGATATCTATCAAACGAAATTATCCCAGGAAGGCTATACGGTGATTGAAGCGAGAAACGGCGTGGAGGCGATGAAGAAGTTGGAAAAGGAAAAACCGGATCTGATACTGTTGGACATATTGATGCCGTATATGGACGGCATAGAAGTTTTAAAAAAGATCAGAGAGAGAGAAGACTTAAAAAATATACCTGTAATTCTGCTGACCAATCTCAGCCAGAAAGAAGAAATCAATGTCGGACTGGGGCTGGGAGCCAGCGACTATCTGATTAAATCCCACTTTACCCCCTCGGAAGTTATGGAAAAGATAAAAATTTATCTGCCGGGAAAAAAAACGGAGGAAAAATAAAAATTAAACTTCACATAAATTATGAGCATGATACACGCGGAGCAAAGGATAAAAAATCTTTTACGCTTGGCCGCCCAGCAAAACGCTTCCGACTTGCATCTGACCGCCGGCCGATATCCCACTTTCCGGATTGACGGAAAACTCTTTCCTTTGATCCATGAAAGCATTCTCACGCCGGAAGATATTAAGGCGATGGGCGATGCCATAATGAGCGAAAAACACAAGGAACAATTATTGGACGAGGGGCAGGCTGATTTTTCCTATAATCTTGAAGGCAAGGCCCGGTTCCGGACGAACGCTTTTTTTCAGCAGGGCTTTTTGAGCATCGCTTTCCGACTGATCCCGCGAGACATCAAAGACCTAAAGCAGCTCAATCTGCCGGAAACTCTCTATAATTTCACCAAATTTTCCCAAGGATTGTTTCTGGCAGTCGGACCGGTCGGTCACGGAAAATCCACGACTTTGGCGGCGCTGATCAACGAAATCAATCATAGGCAGGAAAAGCATATCGTGACCATTGAAGATCCAATCGAATATATTTATGAACAGGACAAGTGCATCATCAATCAGCGGGAGGTTTTCCAGGATTCCAAATCATTCCATCTGGCGCTCAAAGCGGTGTTTCGGGAGGACGCGAACGTGGTTTTGATCGGAGAAATGCGCGACTTAGATACTATCAGCACGGCCATCACGGCGGCCGAAACGGGCCATTTGATTTTTGCCACGCTCCACACCAACGATTGTCCCCAAACCATCGACAGAATCATTGATGTTTTCCCCGCGCACCAGCAAAACCAGGTGCGGACGCAATTAGCCGGTTCGCTCTTGGGCGTGATGTCCCAACGGCTGGTCCCGGGAATAAACGGCGGCCGATTTCCGGCGATTGAGATAATGCTGAAAAACCACGCCGTGGAAAACCTTATCCGCGAAGGAAAAGCTTATCAAATTGACAATGTGATTGAAACCAGCGCCGATCAAGGGATGGTTTCCATGGACAAGTCCCTAGCCAACCTGGTACGACAAGGTGTTGTTTCTTTGGAAGACGGGATGCATTACGCGAAAGATCAAAGAAACTTTCAAAATTTGTTAAGATAAAATATAAATTAAAAAAAATGCCCAGTAGTGAAATTTCGACCGAGTTCCGGAAGGACTCAAAGCTGGGCAATTGATCTAGTAAGTAATCTAATAATTAAAATAGAATTAGGATAATTTACTAAAAAATAAATTGTCGAAATTCTACTACTGGGAATGAAATTCACTTTCAAGGCAAAAAACAAAAAAGGCGAGCTGAAAGAGGGGTCGGTGAATGCGCTCAACAACGAAGCGGCCATCGAAGTGCTGCAGCAGAATGGCCTTTTTCCGATTTACATCCGGGAGGAAAAGGGGGGCGAAGATCTGGTAAAAACATTCCTGAAATATTTTGACCGGGTAAGCGACAAGGAATTGATGGTTTTTTTCAAACAGCTTTCAATTTTGATAGAAGCCAAGGTTCCGATTGTAGTTTCGCTGACATCCATCAAGGAAGAAACAAAGAATCTTTATTTCAGGAAAATCCTGGAGGAGACGATTAGAGACATCCAGGACGGCTTGCCTCTTTCCGACGCCTTGAAAAAACATAAAAATGTTTTTTCCATCCTCGCGACCAACATCATCCGGGCCGGAGAAGCTTCAGGTAATCTCAAAAAATCCGTGGACTACGTGGCCAAAAATATTGAAAAGAATTATCTGCTGTATACCAAGATCAAGTCGGCGATGATGTATCCGATGATAATTTTGGCTGTTTTTTTCGTAATTGGATTTCTGTTCATAACCTTCATCATTCCCAAGCTGACATCGCTCGTGAAAAGCCTGGACGTAACGCTTCCGTGGTATACGCAAATGACCATAGCCGTGAGCGATTTTATGGCCAAATACTGGTGGGCTAACATCATAATAATCCTCGGAGTCATTGGCGGATTTTTCTATTACATAAGAACGGACAATGGAAAAAGGGAATGGGATGAAGTCAAGTTGAAAATGCCCCTGATCGGTCCGATTTTTCAAAAGCTATATATCGCCCGGTTTGCCGACAACCTCAATGTTCTTTTGGAGGGCGGTCTGCCCATCATCCGGTCCATCTTTTTGACCAGTTCCGTGATCAACAATTCGGTGTATCAAGGCATCATTTTGAAAATGGCGGATGAAGTCAAAATTGGAGGAAGTATGAGCGATGTTTTGCGAAAGTCCGGACACATTCCTTCCATTGTTTCCCAGATGATAAAAATAGGAGAAGAGTCAGGAGAAATTGATTTGGTTTTGCGCTACATCGCCAAGTTTTATGAACAGGAAGTGGATGTGGCGGCCAAAAACCTGTCCACGTTGATCGAGCCGATTCTGATGATTATCATTGGGTTGGCGGTCGGTGTGCTGGTGTTTTTGATCTTGATGCCGATTTATGACATTGCCGGGCAGCTGTAAGCATTTTGTGAATTGCCCTAAATGGGATATAATATAAAAAAGCATACTGTAAAAAACGACGATTTTGATAAAAATAAAAATAAAGTTAGAAGGAGGTGACTTATGAAAACCAAAAAAGGCTTTACTCTGATCGAACTTTTGATCGTTATCGCTATCATCGGCATTTTGGCTTCCATCGTGTTGGTGAGCTTGAGCAGCGCGAGAACAAAAGCAAATATTGCTGCTATCAAAGGTGAAGTTTCCGGCGCTATGCCTGCCTTAATTAGCGCTTGTGACACAAGTGCGGCTGAGCTTACAACAGAGATAACTAATTTTAACACTGCTAGTTCCAGGGTCACTCTCGCTACTACCGGTACTCCAAGTTGTGGCGTAGGAGGTGCGGGAACTTTTGCCGGAACAGCTACTCCTGACACTACTGTAACTGGATGTACTCAAGTTACATATACTGATGGTAATGTAAATTGGACAGCGTGCCCATAGTTTTGAGGTTTTTTTTGCTTGCCAATTAATCACCTAGGTGCATTGGCAAGCCCCGCTCCAGTTTTAAGGTTTAGAATTGGGGCGGGGCTGATAAAATTTAAATTAACAAAAGTTTTATTTATGGGTAAAAAGCCAGGATTTACTCTAATAGAAATTCTCATAGTAGTTGCGATTATAGCTATCTTGGTCAGCGCAATTTTGGTGAGTATTAATAATTCAAGAAAAAAAGCCCGGATAAACAGCGCAAAAACTTCCGTTCGCAGCGCCTTGCCGATTATAGTTTCCTGTAAAGATTCGGGAGGAATAGTTTCTTTTCCTGCCAATCCGATGGGTGGCAACCGTATTTGTAACACCGGTTACGATTCATCCTTTTGGCCGCCTTTAGTTTCGAATTATCAGTATGGTGGAGGCGTGTATGATTCAAAAGACTGTAATTTTCAGATACTCACTAACGGAGAAAGCAACCCTGATATTGCTTGCGACTGTAACTCGCAGATGTGCCAATAATCATAAAGTTTTGTCATTCTGAATAAAACAGATAATAATGTAAAAAGCTTAAAAATAAATTTTTTGATAGTCTTAATCCGCGTTGGCAGGAATTAATATAATAGAATCAATGTTTGTCATTTTCTTCATCATTGGTCTCATCGTGGGCAGTTTTTTGAATGTGGTGGTATATCGCCTGAATATGGCGGAAAGTTTTATGGTCGGGCGATCCAAATGCCCCCGTTGTAAAAAGCCGATCGCCTGGTATGACAACATTCCGCTCCTAAGCTTTATTCTTCTCAAATCCCAGTGTCGCCAATGCCAAGAAAAGATATCTTGGCAATATCCAGTGGTGGAATTTTTCACCGGGGTGGTTTTTGCCGCAGTCGGCGCGTTTTATTTTAAAATATCCGACCCGGCCACTTGGGTAACCGCGTTTTATTATCTGGGCATAATGAACTTCCTGATAATTATTTTTGTTTATGATTTCCGATATCTGGAAATCCCGGGCCTGGTGCTTTGGCCAGCCGTCGCCTGGGCGATTGCTTTCAACTTATATTTCGATTTGCAGAAAGCCAACATCGGCAATGCCGCGCTCGGAAGCTCGCTGTTTTCGGGCGTTCTGGCGGGATTTTTGGCCTTCATCTTTTTCTTTTTGCTGTCGGCGCTGTCCAAGGAGCAGTGGATGGGTATGGGTGATGCTTATCTGTCCATTTTTCTGGGACTGGTTTTGGGCTGGCCGCAAATTCTTTTGGGCCTTATGCTGGCTTTCGCGCTCGGAGCGTCCGTTGGACTGATTTTGGTGCTTCTGAAAAAGAAAAAAATGAAAAGCCCGCTGCCTTTCGCGCCTTTTCTGGCGGTCGGCGCTTTGCTTAGCTTGTTTTTTTACCCGGCCATAACCGGTTGGTATTTTAATGTAATGTCATTTTGAGCCCGCCCAGGGCGGCTAATAAATTTATGCGAATGGTTGCCAGGAAGTATAGAGGTTTTTCTTTCGTCGAGCTGATGAGCGTCATTGTTATTATCGGCATTATGTCGGCGGTCGCGTTCGTGTCTCTCAGTTCTTCCAAATCTTCTGCCAAATTGGGCGCGGCCCAGCGGGAGGTGGCGGCCGCGATAAAACTGGCGCAAAGTTATGCTTTGCAAGGCAGAATGGAAGCTCCTGAAACCGGAAGCGGGCTGGCGGTGCCGTGCGGGTATGGAATCCACTTTATCAGTGAAGAAAACTATGAAATTTTTTATAATCCGGGACCGACGGATTGTGCCAAGAAAAACAGCGGTGAGGACACGGCTTATGGGAAAGATTATCTTCATCATCGCAGCTCATCCCAAATAGCTGAATCGGGCAGCCTGAAAGACGGAGTTGTTCTCACCAACTCCCCTTTTTATTCTAAAGATACTGAAATATATTTTACCACTCCTTCGGCGCGGATGTTTGATTGGAGCGGAGCGAACTATTCAGCTGCGAATTTGATAACTTTGGAATTCAAGGATCCCACCGATAACACCAAAGCAATCATTATCAATCCAAGCGGTTCCATCACGGAAGAATAATATGCCAAAAAAACAACAGCCAAAAAAAGTCAGAAAGAGGTTCGCGAAAAAAGGCTTTTCCTTTATGGAAGTGATGATGGCCGTTTTTTTGATAGTGGTCGGCGTGCTGGCGTCCGTCACTCTTTTGAGCGGCGGCCTGCGTGAGTCCTTGGATAGTCGGAATCAGCTGACGGCCGTTCTTTTGGCCCAAGAGGGAGTGGAGCTGGTCAGAAATATCCGTGACAACAACTGGATAGCCACGGCTGCAACCTTTGATAGCTTTCCAGAAGCTAATCCGGATAATTGCATAATCGGATTGTCAACCCCTGCGCTTACTTGTGGAATAAATGACGCGGCTAAAACTCTTTATCTTTCTTCAAACGGATTATATGACACAACTCCAACAGCAAGTCCGACCAAATTTAAAAGAAAAATAGCAATCAGTTACGATTCCCTTCCAGTTGCCACTGCCACCTACGCCACTGTCACGAGTATGACAATTTGGGGCAATTCTCCTTTTCCGACAGATGTTGCGGATTGCAATTCGGGCAAAAAATGCGCTTTTGTGGAAGTAACGTTGACTAATTGGGGAGAAAAATAGAAAAAGCAATAGAGTTAGAAGTAAAAAGGCAATGAAAGAAAAAATAAAAAACAATAAACGCAAATTTCAGGATCATCGCGGATTTTCTTTTGTGGAACTGATCGTGGCCATCTTTATTTTTACGCTGGTTATGATAACTATGAGTTCTACTTATGGAAAATTTTTTGTTGCCCAGAAAAAAACGCGCGCCATCCAGCAAAATGCCGAGGACGCTCGCTTCGCGATGGAATTGATCGCCAAAAGCCTCCGGACCAGCAAAGTGATTAGTTGCAATGGTAATTCGGATTGTTCCGCGGAGGCGAATATATATAAAATAGAAACTTATGATTATTCCCAAAAGAAGTGCATTGTTTATAACTTCAATGCTACTGACAACAAAATTGAAAGCGGATCGAAAAATCCAGAACTAGATGGCAATTGCGAGTTTACCATAAACCCCGTGACGACTTCCCCCATGGTTAATAATTTTATTGATAAATGGTTTTTTAGGGTTGTTCAATCTGCCAGTGGAACGGCCGGAATAGTGACCATTCAGGCGAAGATTTGTTCCATTAAGGATTGTCTCGGAACAAAAAACGACCAATCAACTTTGCAGACGACGGTTTCGCTCAGAAATTATGATGAAGCGATAGGCGGCGGCGGAGGAGGAGGTGGCGACACCATCGCGCCAACCGTTTCCATAACTACTCCTTCAAACGGCGCGACAGTTTCTGGAGCCAGCGTCACAGTTTCGGCGACTGCCTCTGACAATGTGGGAGTATCTGGCGTCCAATTCAAACTGGACGGTGCAAATCTCGGTTCGGAAGACACTACTAGTCCTTATTCAATAACTTGGGACACTACCACTGCTTCAAACGGATCCCATTCCCTGACTGCCGTTGCCAGAGATGCAGCGGGAAATACGACCACATCAAGTACGGTTAATGTGACGGTGAGTAATTCAGACACCATCGCGCCAACCGTTTCCATAACTACTCCTTCAAACGGCGCGACAGTTTCTGGAGCCAGCGTCACAGTTTCGGCGACTGCCTCTGACAATGTGGGAGTATCTGGCGTCCAATTCAAACTGGACGGTGCAAATCTCGGTTCGGAAGACACTACTAGTCCTTATTCAATAACTTGGGACACTACCACTGCTTCAAACGGATCCCATTCCCTGACTGCCGTTGCCAGAGATGCAGCGGGAAATACGACCACATCAAGTACGGTTAATGTGACGGTGAGTAACGCTAGCAGCGCTACTCTTATTGGCCATTGGAAACTGGATGACGGACTTGGAACAGAAAAGATACCTAACGGCGATTTCGGTGGCGATATTACCGGCTGGCAGACCGACGGAGGCAGCTCCACTATCTCCTGGCAAAACCAATCTTCCGGAGACGGTAGCACCGGTTATATGCGTTTCAACATTGCCAGTAACGTAGATTACGACCGATTTGCCACAAACAATGGCGTTATCATAACTTCTGCTAACACGGCATATCAAGTTTCGTTCTGGTATAGAACATCCGGAATAACCGGAAACCTGCAAGCCTTTTCTGATGACGGTGATCTTGGCACTTTGGGCACCACGACTTCGTGGGCGAGCAGTGAAATAACGCCCTCAACTGCTTGGACATATTATTCAACTACCATAACCACCGATGCGGGAGATTATCCTATGTTCGGCATCTCAAAATTAGGCAGTATCGGTTCGGGCACTTTTGATATTGATGCTATTTCCGTAAAGACTACTTCATCATCAACAACGACTGCCGTCGATTCTTCTGGAAGCGGAAACAACGGTACCTTAAGCAACGGTCCTGCTTGGACTGCTGGCCAGATAGCCGGAGCTTTAAGCTTTGACGGAGCCAATGATTATGTGTACGTATCAAACAATGCGGTTTATGACGTTGATCCCGGAGAAAAAAGAACATTTGCCGCCTGGTTTAAAGCCGGCGCGCAAACAGCAACGAAATATATTCTATGGAATGAAGGCGGTTGTCTTGGCTGGTATGTCAGTCTCAATGACACCGGGCAAGTTAAGCTGAGTTTTAATACAGGCGCCAGCAGCTGCTCGGGTTATGCGAGTTATGATATTACCACAAATGGTTACAACTATGCCGACAACCAATGGCATCTTTTGGCCGGAGTAATTGACAGGCCGAGTAACAAAATGGAACTTTTTATGGATGGCGCAAGCAAGGGAACGGTGACCATAGATAATAATAACCCCGGGGACGGAGATTTTCTGAAATTCGGAACAGAGTGGAACAATGCCAGTTTTCTTGCCGGCAGCATAGATGATGTTCGCGCCTATGATGGAGCTTTGTCCGCGTCTGAAATTCAAGCGCTCTATACTGTCGGTGGAGGGAGCGTTCCTTCTTCCATTCCAGTCAGCGACAATTTCAATCGAGCGAATGAAAACCCGCTATCCGGGGGCGGGAATTGGGGACAAGGCAATTTTGGTTTTCCCCTAAAGATCGTTTCCGACGAGGTCGTCCACACGCAAACAGGCTCGAATGATGCGGGTGCGGCATATATCGGCGGCGCTTTCAGTGAAAATCAGTATAGCCAGGCAAAGGTAACAGCCTCCTACGACATGAGTGTTAATGTGCGGACGCAGGCAGGAGCAAACAGTGAATACAGCGCAAATATAAACGGGAGCGGCGCGGGTACTATGGTGATATCGAAAACCACTGACGGGACTTGGGTCCCCCTTGCTACATTGACGGGTTATACCACAAATGTTGGTGATGTCGTAAAGTTTACGGCCGTCGGCAGTAATCCGGTGACTTTAACAATATATGTGAACGGTAATTTTGTAATGAGCTATGACGATTACACAAACGTATTAAGAGGCGGACGACCAGGATTGGGACTTTGGAATATAGGCGGGAAGTTTGACGATTGGGAGGGCGGGGATCTTTAGCCGCCGATGATCTGTCTAATTTGTTAACTATTTTTTTCAAATATATTATGTTAAACACGAAACCAAGTCGGAAAAATCCCAAAGCTTCGGCTTTAGCGGTGACTTTGATCATCATGGGTATCATCATTGCTTCCGCGCTCAGTGTTGCTTTTGTTGCTCTCAAGGAAAGAAGGGGTTCCATCGGCGCCAGCAAATCCAGCGCAGCTTACCAAATGGCGGAAACCGGAATCGAACAGGTTCTGTATGAGGTTCTCAAAAAAACGCCGCCGCCGGCGGACACCAGCAAGCTGGATAATTGTCAAGATGAATTAGCATCGATGCCAGGCTATATAGTCGTAAATAACTCATTGGGCAGCTATAAATTGGAATTGAAAGACAAGGATGAAAACAAGATAGAATGTTATTCAGCAGCTCCCATCGCTGATGTTAGGAAAATAAAAGCCACCGGTATTGTGGGACAAAACAGCCGGGCGATTCAGGTCAGTTTGGAAGAAGCTTGTTCGGCAGACCGCCCAATCGGTTATTGGGAACTTAATAATAATGGTAACGATAGCAATACAAATATTCCTGTCAATAATGCCACTATCAATGGCGCGGCAGCATGGGTCGCGGGTAAATATGGAAATGCCTTGAATTTTAACGGATCAACTTATGCGGAAACGCCTAAGATATGTGATGCTAAATTTGCACCAGGCACGAGCGATCCTTCCTGCGCTGGTACTGTCTATACGCCCAATTTCGGACCATTTGTCCTGGATAAAGGAACAGTTTCCGCTTGGGTAAAATTGAATGATCCCGGCTTGGTGGTTAATAATTATTTCTGGGGATGGAAAAAAGACTTTGCAACCTTCCACGGGACTGAAGGCGGCCTTTCTTATGCGGAATGGGGTTTTCAGTCCGGAAACACTACGCAAGCGCAAATCTATGTTGAATGGAAAGCGAAATGCTCCGTCGGAAATCCTCATGCCTCGATCATAACTGATTCAGCAGTGACTATTGATAACAATTGGCATTTAGTGACATTTGTGGCTGACGGAGAAAGTAGGGTTAAAATTTATTGGGACGGTGCGGAAATGACACCAACCACTTATGATCCGGGTGGTTGTTCCGATTTGCCAAATTTGGTTAGAGACTCGGATTTTACGGATGACATTAATTTTGTGAACTCTGTTTATAGCGGTTGGTGGCCTGAAAAGCATCGGTTTACTATCGGAGGTTGTGTAAACTCGAGTGGTAATTGTGGCGGAACCAATGGCAATTGGTTCAGTGGACCAATTGATGATGTGCGGACTTATAACTGCGCGCTTCCGGAAAGCGAAATTCAAAAGCTGTAAATCAATAAATAATAAAATCGCAAACCGTGTTGACGGGCTTTGCTGAAATTGAAATTCTCAAGAGCGGTTAATCCCCGCTCTTTTTGGTTGGACACACCGCCTGCAATCCAAATCCGATTACAAAAACCAATTCTCCCAAAAAAAACAAATTTAAAAAATTTAAAATAACAGGAACTAAGCACTATCCGCCGTGTGTTATAATTAACATATATGGACTTAACCAAGGAACAAAGCAAAAAACGAGTTCAGAAACTTTCGGCGGAAATCAACAAACTCCGCTACGAATATCACGTTCTGGATAAGCCGGAGGTGACGGATGAGGTTTATGATTCCCTGATGGCGGAATTGCGGGAACTGGAGGAACAATATCCGGATTTGAAATTGCCCGATTCTCCAACCCAAAGAATTGGCGGGAAACCGCTGGATAAGTTTCAGAAAGTGCGGCACAAAACCAGGCAGTGGTCGTTTGATGATGTGTTTTCGTTTGAAGGACTCAAGAAGTGGGAGGAGAAAGTGAAGCGTATGGTGGAGAAGGTCCCTCTCCCGGTCCCGCTAAGCGGGACCACCCTCTCCCTCTGGGAGAGGGGGATCGGGGGTGAGGGGAAATTGGAATATGTGTCGGAGATAAAAATCGATGGGCTGAAAATAATTTTAAATTATAAGAACGGAAATTTTGTCCGGGGCGCCACACGGGGTGACGGTGTAATCGGTGAAGATGTCACGGAAAATTTGAAAACTATCCATAGCATCCCCTTGAAAATCAATGAAAATATATCCGGAGTTTTTGTGGGTGAATGCTGGTTGAGTAAATCAGAGCTGGAAAGAATAAATGTGGCGCGAAAAAAGAAAGGCGAAGCGCTTTTCGCCAACTCCCGGAACGCGGCGGCTGGCTCCATCCGGCAACTGGACCCGAAAATTGCGGCGTCGAGGAAGCTGGATAGTTATATTTACGATATTGATGAACTTGTTCTCCTCCCTCACCCCCAGCCCCTCTCCCAAGGGGAGAGGGTGGCCGGAGGCCGGGAGAGGGGGATCGGGGGCGAGGGTTTTCCGGAAACACAGATGGAGGAATTAAGATTGTTGAAAAAGTTAGGGTTTAACGTAAATCAAGAAACCAAGCTTTGTAAAAATATAGAAGAA
>JBBTUK010000006.1:0-10084 GCA_038063775.1 Patescibacteria group bacterium | reverse complement strand
TTCCATATGCCAAAAAAATGTCCGATTTGCGGTGGAGAAGTGAGGCGGGAAGTTATTCGAACCCTCCCTCACCCCCCCCAGCCCCTCTCCCAAAGGGAGAGGGCGGCCGGAGGCCGGGAGAGGGGGATGGGGAGAGAGGGGGAATTATCGGCGGCGACGTATTGTATAAATCCGAAGTGTTTCGCGGTAGAAATGGAAAAAATTATCCATTTTGTTTCCAAGAAGGGTTTTAACATCGAAGGAATGGGAGAAGGGATTGTGGAACATCTGATGAGCGAAGGATTAATTTCCAACGCGGCGGAAATTTTTGAGCTGGAAACCGGCGATCTGGAGCCGCTGGAGCGGTTCGCGGAAAAGTCAGCCCAGAATCTCGTTTTGGCGATCGAAAAAAGCAAGAAAATAAACCTGGAGAAATTTATTTTCGCGCTGGGAATCAGGCATGTGGGGGAGGAAACAGCGCTACTTATTACACGGTCGCTAGACCGTATAATAAGTCAAGTCAAAAGTCAAAAGTCTCAGCCCAAGGCTGATCCGCCTAGGGCGGAAAAAGTCAAAAGCCTGGAAGACATTATTTTTATATTTCCAAAAATTACAGTTGAAGATTGGACGAGTATTAAAGGAATTGGGGACAAGTCAGCGGAGAGTTTAGTAGATTGGTTTAGCGACAAAGAAAATATAAAGATTTTAGAAAAAATGGGAAAACTGGGAGTTGAAGTTAAAACGGGGGATAAGGGAGAAATGGGATATAAAGAGAATAAAAAGGGAAAACTTGAGGGAGTGACTTTTGTCCTGACCGGGGAACTCCCAAACTTTACAAGGGACGAGGCAAAAGATATCATTAGAAAAGAAGGAGGAGACGTCTCTTCCTCCGTAAGTAAAAATACAGATTATGTTTTAGCCGGAGCTAATCCGGGAAGCAAGTATGATAAGGCGAAAGAATTGGGAGTTAGAATAATAGATGAAAGAAAGTTTATATTTATTTTAAAAATTACAAAATTAAAAATTACAAAATTTTCATGATAAGCAAAGACGAAGTAAAACACATCGCCGGATTGGCACGGATCGGAGTTTCGGAAAAAGAGATCGAAAAGTTTTCCAAAGACCTTTCGGCCGTTTTGGATTGGGTGAAAGAACTGCAAAAAGTGGATGTTTCCGGAGTTGAACCGATGGCGCATATTACTGGAACAGAAAATGTGATGCGGGAAGACAAGGCAAGAGACTTTTTAAGTAAGGATAAAATTACTGGATTATTTCCAGATAAAAAAGATGGGTATGGGAAAGTGAAGTCGATTTTTTAGATTTGTATTTTACTAAAGCTCGGCTTTTCCGCGAGATTCAGAGGAGTATTAATATGATCAGGGACTTGCATAACAAATTAATAAACAAAGAAATTACTTCAGTACAATTGACTGATGAATATTTTGACCGCATCCAGGAAAAAGACAGCGAATTTTTTGCCTATCTGACTTTATTGAAAGAAAGCGCGCTGGAGCAGGCTAAAAAAGTGGATGAAAAAATAAACAACGGAGAAGAAATCGGAATACTTGAAGGAATTCCGGGAGCCATCAAGGATAATATGTGCATGCTGGGAACCAGAACAACCGCCGGTTCAAAGATTCTGGATAACTACATCGCGCCTTACGATGCAACTGTCATAAAAAGGCTGAAAGACAGCGGAGCGGTGATTTTGGGAAAAACGAATATGGACGAGTTCGCCATGGGTTCTTCCACGGAAACCAGCGCTTATGGTCCGACCAAAAATCCAATTGACCTGGAAAGAGTTCCCGGCGGATCTTCGGGGGGTTCGGCGGTAGCCATAGCGGCGGATGAGGCAGTTTGGGCTCTAGGATCTGATACCGGAGGTTCGATCCGTCAGCCGGCGGCGCTTTGCGGAGTGGTGGGCCTGAAACCAACTTACGGCCGAGTTTCCCGCTATGGTCTCCTGGCTATGGCATCCAGCTTGGACCAGATCGGTCCGATAACCAAAACCGTTGAAGACGCGGCGATAATCTTGAGCGAAATTGCCGGGCAAGACTTGATGGACGCCACTTCTGCCAGAAGTTCCGGCAAGCGATATGAAAACTATCTCACCGGAGAAGTGAAAGGACTCCGAATCGGTATCGTGAGAGAATATCTGGATAATCTCAAAGCGGACGCGCGGAAGCTGATGGAGAAAGCCATTGAAACCTATAAAAATATGGGAGCGGAAATAAAAAAGATAGAGCTCCCATACGCCAAATATTCGCTGCCGGTGTATTACATAATTATGCCCTGCGAAGTGAGTTCTAATTTAGCCAGATTTGACGGAATAAAATATGGAATGCGGGCTGATGACCAAAAAGACACGCCGATTGATTTTGAGGAGAAAAACCGCACTCTTTTGGAAACCTACTTGGATTCAAGACGGTATGGTTTTGGTCCGGAAGTGAAAAGAAGAATAATGCTTGGAACCTACGCGCTTTCGTCAGGATATTATGATGCTTATTATCTTCACGCCCAGAAAGTCAGGGCCCTCATTAAAAAAGATTTTGAAAAAACATTCGAAGAAATAGATTTAATTTTAACTCCCACAACTCCCGCTCCGGCTTTCAAGCTCGGAGAAAAAAATGATGATCCGCTGGAAATGTATCTAAGCGATGTTTTCACGGTGACGGCCAACATTGTCGGAGTACCGGCCATTTCCATTCCTTGCGGCACGATAAAAGAGGGAGGCAAAGATTTACCCTTCGGACTCCAGTTGATGGCCAAATGGTTTGACGAAGAGAATTTGCTTAGGGCGGCGCACGCTTATGAGACTCGCCCCGTCAGAAATCGGACAAATTAAATGTTATTATTAAAGTGTTTTTAAAATTAAATAACAGTAATCGGTTAGAAAATTTTACCCCCAATTTCTAACGGGGTAAATAAATAAAAGTATGAACTTTGACTCATTCCAAGGGTATGCCGGACAAATCTATATCGACTCGCTGAATTTTTACAATTCCGCCTTTTTTTCGGTCATCAAGTTTATATTGGGCATTTACGGCATCGTTATTATCGTTGACGTAGTTCTGCTTTTGATAAAAAGAGGTATCAGCGGAAACGTAAGAGAGGCGATTATCGGCATGAACATCCCCCAAGAGCTGGTGACTAAGAAAAAGAAAATGAAAATTCGCTGGGACAGGATAAAGGACCGGCTGAAAAGCGAAAACGAATCCGAATACAAGGTAGCGATAATTGAAGCGGACAGCATAATTGACGATCTGGTCCGGGGCATGGCCTATCCCGGAGAAAATATGGGAGAACGCTTGGATAATATGCCTAAGGGGCAGCTTGAAAGCATGCAAAAACTGGGGGAGGCGCATGAGGTCCGCAACCGGATAATCCACGAAGAAAATTTTCAGGTGAGCCGGGAACACGCCAAAGAAATATTAAAAAAATACGAAGCTTTCTTGGAAGAGTTTGAGGTGCTTTAGGTTTTAAATAAAAAACGATCACTTACATAGTGATCGTTTTTAGTTTGCGGGTCCGACCGGATTCGAACCGGCGATCTTCTCCGTGACAGGGAGACGTGTTAAACCGCTACACTACGGACCCGTTAATTTTTCTGTACCAGAGGTGGGACTCGAACCCACGAACCTCAGCCTTATGAAGGCCGCGCTCTAACCAGCTGAGCTACTCTGGCGTCGTTCCGATATTCGGAACTCCTTGAAATCTCGCGGTTTCAATACTTCCACTACGGGGAAACTCACGTTTCCCCGACCCCCTTCCTGCCAGTCGTATCCTGGCATTGTACTAGCAAAAAACAAAAGCGTAAAGTAAAAACGGAAAACATACTGTCACTATTTTTTACGCTTCATGCTTTACGCTTTTCTTGTTGCGGGGCCCGGACTCGAACCGGGAACCTCGTGGTTATGAGCCACGCGAGCTGCCATTGCTCCACCCCGCTATAATTCATAAACTATTGCCTAGTTTAACTGTTTTATGAAACCATGTCAATTTATTCAGAGTAGTCTTGGACTTATCGCGCCTATGCAATTTTTTCGCAGATTATACTTTAAGCCAAATGAATTTTTTCTTATGTAACGCCATGATAGCCTTTAAGGGCTATCTTTTGGCACTAAAATCCTTGCAATTTTGCGCCAAATAAGCTATAATCAATAAGGCAAGCTTCGGTAAGTCGGAGGTTATCAGTACCTGTTAAAATTGAATCAGGCTTAAAATTGAATGGAACAACGTTGCCAAGCGCTTTTGTCTGACAGGTGAAACAAACAATAAAAAGGAATGTTATGACGCTAAAATCTTATATTTGGGGCATACGTTTAGTCGCCCTAGTTTCATTTATTGCCGGGGTCTTAGTAGTTCTCTATACGGATCCGGAAAAAGCTGGAACAACCGGCCTGGTTCTTTTTTATATGATCGTCTTTTTTTTCTTGAGCAGTTTTTTTAATCTCCTCCTTTTGTGGGTCAGGAAAAAAACTTTAGGGAGCGAAGCGGTGGCGCTAAACATCAATCTTAGTTTCAGGCAGGGAATGCTGCTGTCAATATTTGCTGTTGGACTGCTGGTATTGCAGAGTTTGCGGCTGCTGGTTTGGTGGGATGGGCTGCTTCTGCTGGCCGGAGTGTTTGTAATAGAGTTGTATTTTTTAAGTAAAAACTAGTTTATTAAATTTATTCATATTTATGTCAGATAACAAAAAACCAAAGCAAGAAAATAACTATACCGCCAAATCCATCCAAGTTTTGGAAGGACTTGAGCCGGTCAGAAAAAGGCCGGGCATGTATATCGGCGGAACATCACCGGAAGGATTACACCATCTCATTTGGGAGGTGGTCAATAATTCAGTGGATGAAGCTATGGCCGGCTATTGCAAAAACATCGAAGTCAAGATGCTTCAAGACAATGTCGTGGAAGTCACGGATGACGGGCGGGGAATTCCAGTAGAAAAACATCCGCAAACCAAAAAATCAACACTGGAAACAGTTCTGACGATTCTCCATGCCGGAGGGAAATTTGGCGGAGACGGGTATAAGATTTCCGGCGGGCTGCACGGAGTAGGCGTTTCCGTGGTCAACGCGCTTTCTGTTTGGACGAAGGCGGAAGTTAAAAGGGACGGGAAAATATACTCCATGGAATTTGAGCGGGGAAAACCCAAAACCAAGGATCCTGAAGTTGTCGGGAAATCTACAGAAGTCGGCACGAAAATAAGTTTTAAGGCTGATCCTCAAATCTTCCCTGTAATTGAATATAACTGGGAAAAGGTACTGGGTTATGTCAGGCAACAGGCCTATTTAACCAAAGGCGTCAGTATAAAGGTTTTTGATAAGCGGGAAAAAGGCAAAGAACGATCCTATGGATTTCTCTTTGACGGAGGATTGATATCCTATATTAAATTTCTTAATCGCCGGAAAGAAATAAAAAACGAAATGCCATTTTATGCCGAGAAAAAGGTGGAAGACACGCTGGTAGAAGTGGCCCTGCAATATACTGATGGATATAAAGAACATATTTTTTCCTTTGCTAATAATATCTTCACGCCGGAAGGCGGCACGCATGAAGCTGGTTTTCGCGCGGCGCTGACCCGGGTGATGAATAATTACGCGAAAAAAAATAATTATCTCAAGGAAAAAGACGAAAGTTTCACGGCCGAAGATTTGCAGGAAGGACTTACAGCGGTCATCAGCGTGAAGCTAAAGAATCCGCAATTTGAAGGTCAGACCAAAGCGAAACTCGGCAACAGCGAAATGCGCGGCATTGTTTCCAGTATCACCGCGGAAGCACTGGCGGATTATCTGGAAGCGCATCCGAACAATGCCAAAGCAATTCTAGAAAAATGTTTATTGACTGCCAAAAGCCGGATCGCGGCGCGTGCCGCCAAAGACGCAGTGATTAGAAAAGGCGCGCTGGAAGGCATGACGCTTCCCGGAAAGCTGGCGGACTGTTCTTCAAAAAACCCGGCAGAGTCCGAGCTTTATATCGTGGAAGGCGACTCGGCCGGCGGCTGTTTCGATGGAAAAACAGAAGTTGCCCTTGTTGATGGGAGAAATTTAAGTTTCCTTGAGCTTATAGAAGAAGAGAAAAAAAATATCAAAAACTATTGCTATGCGATAAAAGAGGATGACTCCGTTGGAATTGGGGAAATAAAAAATGTCAGAAAAACAAAGCATAATGCTGAGGTTATAAAAATTATTTTAGATAACGACGAAGAACTTGTTTGTACCCCCGATCATTTATTTATGTTGCGTAGCTGTAAATATAAAAAAGCAAAGAACTTAACCGAAAAAGACTCTTTGATGCCGCTATATCGGCAATTTTCAAGACTTGGCAAGCGCATAACAATCGAGGGGTATGAAATGATTTTTAATCCCGCGCAATTAAGGTGGATTTTTACTCATATGCTTGCTGATAAATATAATCTGGAGCATGAATTTTATCAGGAAAACGCAGGCAGTTATAGACATCATGTTGATTTTAATAAACGTAATAATAATCCCAATAATTTAATCAGACTTAACAAGGAAGATCATCTTGAAATTCATAGACAATGTGTGCGAAAAACTCTGCAACGTCCTGATGTATTGAAAAAACTCAAAGCCTTGAGAAAAACACGGGAATATCGTGAAAAAATCAGCAACACAATGCTTAAACCGAAAACGCGAAAGATGTTAAGCGAAAGAGCGAAAAAACAGTGGGAAAATAAAGAATACAAAAATTTCATGGCTGAGAAATTTTTAGAATTTTATAACTCTAATTCGCAATACAGAGAAAAAAATAATAAATCATTAAATGTCGCGCAGAAAAAATATTGGTCTAGCGAAGAAAATAAGCAAAAGCAGGCAGCAAGAGCTAGAAAATATTTTGAAAAATACCCAGAGCAGAAAAAACAACTTTCTGAAATCGCAAAGAAGCAGTGGCAGAATGCAAGTTTGCTTAAGTGGAGAAAAGAAAAAACTACCCAACAATGGACACGGGATTTTAGAGTGAAAAGAAAGATAGCTTATAATCAAACATATCTGCAAAAAGCTCTGAAAGTTTTACACGATGTTTACAAAGCAAAAAATAAAATTAATAAAATAGCATATGACAAAATAAGAAAAGAATCAAATGATAAAAATTTAATAAAATACGAAACTATCCGTCAAAGATTTTTTGGTGGCAGTGAAAAAAAATTGCAGGAAGCCGCTGTGCATTTTAATCATCGCATTAAATCAATTGAAAAAATAGCGAAAAAAATAGATGTCTATGATCTTGAGGTTCCAAACGCTCATAATTTTGCATTGGCTTCAGGAATCTTTGTTCATAATAGCGCGAAGCAGGGGAGAAACCGAAAATTTCAAGCCATACTTCCGCTACGCGGAAAATTAGTGAATGTAGAAAAAACAACTTTGGATAAAGTCGTGAAATCAGACACTTTGAAACCGATCATCATCGCGCTAGGCGCCGGAATCGGGAACAGCTTTGATATTGAAAAGCTGCGTTATCACCGAATAATAATTATGGCGGACGCGGACGTGGATGGATCGCATATTCGGACATTGCTGCTGACATTTTTTTATCGTTACTATGAAGAGCTGATCACGCGTGGATATATTTATATCGCTCAGCCGCCACTCTACAGAATTCAGAAAAGTAAAGATGTTAGATTTGCTTATACAGAAGAAGAGAAAAACAAGATTATTAATGAACTGAAAAAATCCAAAATTCCAAGAAATAATACTTTAGAAAATAGTGAGGCGGAAATTATTATGGAAACGGATGAAAGCGAAAGCGAAGTGGGAGAAAAAATTGCCGGAATAAATATCCAAAGATATAAAGGTCTCGGAGAAATGAATCCGGAGCAGCTTTGGGAAACGACAATGGATCCGGAAAGAAGAGTTATGCGTCAAGTCAAGATTGAAGATGCGACGTCCGCCGACCGCGTGTTTGATATTTTGATGGGCAGTGATGTTGAACCAAGGCGGCGTTTTATCCAAACGCACGCCAAAAGCGTCAAAAATTTGGATATATAGCAGGAAACATGAAACATAAAACATGAAGCAAAGCCCTCATGAGCGGGGGCTTTTTGATATTCGCTATCAAATATCACACGTGTTTGAGCCACATTTATCGATCGGGGTCTTTTTCTTACGGTTTTTCCAAAGCTGAGCTCTTTCCTTACTTTCTGCTGAAGCAGAAAGTAATTCCTCAGAGCTCAGCTTTTACGCGGAAACCACTCGATAAATCTCATGGTTTAGATTTTTTAGTCCCCAAGATGTCCTGTAAAAAAATAAACTTCTTTTTTTCTTTGCGCAACTTGAAGATTAACCCCGTCAAGCCCGCTGTGGATAACTCGGCCAAATTTTGGCCTTTTTTTCCATTGAGAAACGCCTGCAGAAAATGTATACTTTAGTTATGCAGAGAGACGAAAAAATCTGACTCTAAACCGAATAAAAATATAAATAAAAATTCCGCTCAAGGCGGATCTCAGCCCAAGGCTGATGAGCCTAGGGTTCAAGCCTGGGGCTGAAAACAATATTTGATATCAAAGATGAGTGCGGAAAATGGACAAAAAAATCCTCTCGAATATATTTCTTTGGGCGAAGCTTCCAAGGAGTCCGGTTATACCCCGGAGTACTTAAATTCCTTGGCGCGCCAGGGCAAACTTAAAGCAAAGAAGATTGGCAGGAACTGGCATACGACTTTGGCGTGGCTGGAAGATTTTACCTCC
Organism: Patescibacteria group bacterium; assembly: GCA_038063775.1. Classification (GTDB taxonomy): domain Bacteria; phylum Patescibacteriota; class Minisyncoccia; order Moranbacterales; family UBA2206; genus UM-FILTER-42-9. Next base: position 1,397 of record JBBTUK010000006.1, on the reverse strand, counting down.
AATACAAAAGAGGCCAAAAAGGAGAAAGTTGAAAAAATTAATTTCCGGATCGAGGAATATACGAATGGCAAGAAAACCGTCTATGAAGAAAAACTTTCGCCTGCCACCGAAACCGAACTGGCCGTTGCCTGGGTAGAGAAAGATTATCAGGACGACAGCGTGCTTCCTGAAAAAGTGGAAACAAAATTTCAGAACCGATGGAAGGTGGTGAATAATTTCACGACAACTTTGATTGTGATTTTTTTGTTGCTGGGAATTTTTCAGGTTGGACGGTTTATAAAAATAAATAATTTTGGAAGCGAAGAATCATCTCAAAATTTAGCCGATGATTATTCAATGGACAATAAAATTCCGAAATGGGTTTCTGAAGACGAAGGAATTGTTAAGGCGGCAGAAACTATCAATGCGAATGCTGAGCGGCAAAAAGGAGCGGCGCTCGCGAGCGAAAATTTTACAATCAAGGAAATTAAATTCGGCGGAGCGATCGCCATGGCCAGCGCGCAGGAGAATCCTAGTTTTGAAATTTCTGATGTGCGGAGCGAAGTCATGAAGACGAAAGGAAAAGAAGAAGACAGACTGTTGGTAAATTGGAAAACAAACAAGCTCGCGCTTTCCACTATCGAGTATTCGGCAATGAGCGGGAGCAATCCGAAAAAACTGACCGAGGACAGCTACGGATTCAATCACAGCGTTGTTCTCGCGAACTTGGAACCCGGAACTGCTTATACTTATTCCATCACTGGAAAAGATCGGTGGGCGAATGAGGTCTCCTCCGATCGCTACTCGGCCTATACCGGATCGAAAACAGTTTCCGTTTTTGATCTGATAGTCAACGCGGTCAAGGAGGTTTTCGGTTGGGCGGTGAAAGAATAAAAGCTCGTCCCGTTTTAGAGACAAGCAAGGATCGCTAAAAAATAACAATTTTTTTCAAAATTAACTCAAGCCCTGAATTTTCTAACCAAAAATTGTTATCCTCCAGCGATTTAGGTGAAATATAATCAATGTTGATGCAAAGCAAAAATAAAATTTCAATAATTCTGACCATCCTGGCGACGCTCGGTGGGATTTTGCTTTTGTCATTTGATTTTTCTTCCGCGCAAGCCACGCGAGAAATGGATGTGACGGCGTATATGACGGATGGACAGAACAAAGAAATTCCGAATGGTGAGTATGACGTGCGCTTCGCGATCTATACGGCTGACCGGCAAATCCAAGATCCCTATCCCTCCGACACGGATCGCGGACAAAAAGTTTGGGAAGAGACGCAGAAAGTGCAAATGCTTGATGGTATATTGACGGCGCGGCTCGGATCGGTTGTACCTTTGCCGGACTCCTTAACTTTCAACGGCGGAGATTATTATTTAGGCGTTCGCGTCAACACTGATTCTGAAATGGTT
>JBBTUK010000005.1:1284-7944 GCA_038063775.1 Patescibacteria group bacterium | reverse complement strand
TGACCGGAATAATGTCGCCAATTTTCACTACATCTTCAACTTTCTCCACTCGGCGTTCAGCTAGTTCGGAAATATGGATGAGGCCTTCTTGCCCCGGTAAAATTTCGGCAAAAGCGCCAAAATTCATGATGCGGGTTATCTTAGCGTTGAATACTTCCCCGGCTTTTACTTCGTGAGTCAGGTTATCGATCCACTCCTGGGCTTTTTTGGCGGCCTCCGCATCGGGCGAAGTGATAAAGACCGAGCCATCGTCTTCAATGTCAATCTGCACGCCGGTTTCATCAATAATTTCATTGATAATTTTACCACCCGTGCCGATAACGTTGCGAATTTTCTCCGGATTGATGTGCATAATGATGATTCTTGGGGCATATTGGGACATTTCATGCCTCGGTTCCGGAATAACGGAGAGCATTTTTTGCAAAATTTCCGCGCGATTTTCCTTTGATTGAGCCAAAACCTCTTTAAGCATTGATAGTGTCACGCCGTCCAGCTTCACATCCATTTGGAGGGCCGTGATGCCTTTTTCGGTGCCGGCGGCCTTGAAATCCATATCACCATAATGATCTTCTAGACCCTGAATATCGGTCAAAACTTTAAAATTAGTATCTGATCCGACGATAATTCCCATGGCAATTCCGCTCACCGGCCTTTTGATCGGCACGCCGGCGTCCATAAGGGAAAGGGTAGATCCGCAAACAGAAGCCATGGAAGATGAGCCGTTGGAAGAAAGAATTTCAGAAACCAATAGAGTGGTATAGGGAAACGTGTCTTTGTCCGGAAGAACCGGCACCAAAGCTTTTTCAGCCAGCGCGCCATGTCCCACTTCGCGACGACCCGGTCCTCTCATTGGACGCACTTCACCTACCGAAAAAGGAGGAAAATTGTAATGGTGGATGTATCTTTTTTTCATATCCACTTCCATCGTATCAATGACTTGCTCGTCGCCGGGTGATCCCAGCGTAGTGACGGTCAAAGCTTGAGTTTCTCCGCGGGTGAAAAGTCCGGTGCCGTGCGTTCTGGGCAGTATTCCCACCGCGCATTCGATCTTTCTTATCTCGTTGAGTTTTCTTCCATCCGGTCTTAATTCTTTCTCCAATATATTTTTATGCACGACTTCATCGGAAACTTCGTCCAGAATCTGGTTGGAAATTTCGTTCATTTTTACCAATTCCGCGTCATCTCCGGTGAAAAAGTTTTGCTTGATGTAAACCGCCATCTTTTCTTTTATCGCTTCTGTTTTTTCGTCCACCACATTTTTATCCGGGTCGTAAAGTGCTTCCGCCAAGCCTGCCTGCAAGAGGAATTCCTTTATTTTAGCCTCAAATTCCGGCGAACCGGCAAGTAGCGCCGGCAACGCTTTGGGCCGTCCGGCTTCTTTGGCAATTTCTGTGATAAAAGCGGCAATTTTTTTGGCGCCTTCAGCTCCGAAAGCAAAAGCTTCCAGCAATTTTTCCTCCGGCACTTCTTTGGCGCCGGCCTCAACCATATTAATTTTTTCTTGAGTGCCGGATAAAATTAGATCCAGATCGCCCTCTTTCAATTCGCCGTTTACGGGGTTTAAGATAAGGTCGCCGTTTACTAGTCCCACGCGCACCGCGCCAATCGGGCCATTCCAAGGGATATTGGAAAGGGCCAGGGCGGCGGAAGCGGCAATCATGGAAATTACGCCCGGATCATTTTCGCCGTCAATGGAAAGGACCGTAACGATCACCTGGACATCGTTTCTCATGCGCGGATTGAAAAGCGGCCGGATAGTCCGGTCCACCACTCGGCCGGTGAGCACCGCTTCGTCGGATGGACGGCCTTCTCTTTTAATGAAGCGCGAGCCCTTGATTTTTCCGGCGGCATAATACCGCTCTTCGTAATCCACCATCAGCGGAAAATAACCGCTTATTTTGGAAGCGGCTTTGCTCATCACGGCAGCGGCTAAAACGACCGTATCGCCGTAGCGCACAGTTACTGACCCATTGGCTTGGCTGGCTAAAAGTCCGGTTTCCACCTCAAGGATTCTCCCTCCGATCTGGAGGGACCATTTTTTTTGTTCCATATAGAACGTGCTGCCTTACGCAAGCGACGTTATAAACACATCCGACTAATTCCAAAATCCAAATGTCAAATATCAAAAATTTTTGAGCTTTGAAATTTGAGCTTTGAAATTAATCAAGCGTGCCTGTTACGCGCCAGAATAAAGCTTAAATTAGTTGTTAATATAGAAACAATACCCTTTTTATAGGGCATTGTCAACTAAGATGTTCTTATTTCTGCATATTTTTTGCGACTCGCCCAATCTTATACTTAAAGCGCCTCACAAGTTCTTCTTGATACTTTTCTTCTAAGTCCATAAACGGAATCTTAATATTATCTGATTGTTCTTTTTTGACTCCCTGAAAATTACCATCCGGCTTTAAATAAAAGCAAAGTACGCCATAATTTTCGGTAGGGATACACTCTTCCGCAGAAGTTTTAAAAAATCTATCTATGACAGACTGATCGTAGCCCCCAATAATTTCGTTGAAAGCCCTTGTGACTGCTAATGTTTTTTCTGATATTTCAAGTCTTGGCTCATCAGCTCCTTTGTCAGCGACATATTTAGCTCCATCTTTAATCAAATCAGCATCTGATGTAGCACGACTCGTTTGTTTTTTTAAACTTTCCGGTGTCCACTTCTCCATATGTTTATATTTAATTAATAAAACATTATATCAAAAACTTTTTCTTGTTCTCGCTGATGTTGGTAAACTCATCCGCGGCCTCGATGAGTTTGGAGCTCGTGGATTCTTTGAAAGCAAAAATCTCTACACGGCAGCCGGTGGTGCTTTGGATATATTCCACCACCGGAATATAATCGCCGTCGCCGGAAACGAGAATGATGACATCCAGGCTTTTGGACATTTTGATGGCGTCCACCGCGATGCCGACATCCCAGTCGCCCTTCTTGGCACCACCGGGGAATATCTGCAAGTCCTTGGTTTTCACTTCAAAACCTTGCTTTTCCAGGGCTTCAAAAAAGTTTTTTTCTTGGCCTTCCAAAGTTTTGATGCCATAGGCAATGGCCCGGATGATTTTTCGGTCGCCTACCCCGGCTTTTAGAATCTGTCCGAAATTAACTTTTTTGGCGTAAAGCACTTTGGCGGAGTAATACAAATTTTGGATATCCACCAGCATTCCCACGCGTTGTTCTTTAAAAATTGACATAATTTTAATTATATTAATTATTATTTATTTTCCGCCCCCTCCCAAGGCGGGCAGGCAAGGCGGATCAGCCTGGGGCTGAAAAAATTACAGGCGCCGAAGCGCCTGGTTGTTACCCCTTAAGATCAAGCTTTTTGACAAGCTTTTTATATTCTTTTTCGTTGGTCTTTTCCAAATAAAGCAAGAGTTTTTTTCGCTTGGATACCATTTTGAGGAGACCTCTCCGGGAATGGAAATCCTTCGGGTTTTTCTTGAGGTGTCCGGTCAGTTTTTTGATTTTTTCCGTAAAAAGAGCGATCTGGTATTCCGGCGAGCCGGTGTCTTTCTCGTGCCTTTTCACTTCCTGGGTTACTTTTTCTTTTTGCTTGTGCGTCAGTGCCATATTTGTTCGGCCAAACATTCGTCCCGATGAGTCGCGAACCAAAGTTTGCTAATTAATTTTACTAGTTACTTATTATAGTTCCTCGTCTTCCTCTTCGATTTCTCGCATGACGGCCTGCATTCTTTCCAGCTCTGATTTGCTGTAGCCTCTTATAAATGATTGCAAAGCCTCCTGGGCAGTTTTTAATTCTGTGATCGGCTCAGTTATGGTTATCCCCATTTCTTGCATTATTGATATTATTCTCCCCGTGTCGTTTATTTTTTCAATTTCTTGTATTAAACCTCTTCTGAATTTTTCTAATTCTTTTTCAATATCGGACCCTTCAGGTTTGAATCCTCCTTCTAACATATAAAATGAATTATTCTTTATGTAAGAATGGTAGCATAGAAAAAGCTTTTTGTCCACCCCGTAGTAGAATTTTAGGCTCATAAAATTCACCATGAGACAAGGAAAAATTGCCCTAATCACAAAAATTCTATACATTTAATATGTTGGAAGGTACCAGACCACCGCTTCCCCCGGCCCGCTGAAAGCGGAGCCCCGCCAACGGCGGTGGGTGGTTTAGGGGATGTCTCGCCCCACTTAAAGCGGAAGAGTGGCCGAGTGGTTGAAGGCGCAGCTCTCGAAAAGCTGTAAGGGAGAAATCTCTTCGTGAGTTCGAATCTCACCTCTTCCGCTTTGTGTGGGGACTTGAAATACGGTGTATAGGTTCTGGGCCCAAGGCCCATCAGCCTAGGGCTGAAACTCCTGTACCCTCCGCTTTCTTACGGGGACCCGAAAAGGCCGTATTACATATTTGGGGTTTACACAGCGCTTTTTAAATGCTAGCCTGAATCAAGGCAGTTAACGCATATGCAGGAATTTTTAAGCCTCATTCAAGGCAATAAAACAATATCTATCCTGGCAGCCATAATTTTTTTGCAACTGCTTTGGCTTCTTATTATCCAGATAAGCTTCAGAAGACTAAAAAATAAAACCGGCGATTTTAATTTGGGCGAGACTGGACTAAAAATCGAAGAATCGCTGGACCGGCACGCTAAACTGATTAAGGCTTTGGACAAGGATGTACAGGAGCTTTATAATATTTCCAATCAGATCAACAACCTTTCACTGCGGGGGCTGCACAAAGTGGCGATGATAAGATTCAACCCGTTCAAGGATTTGGGCGGAGACCAAAGTTTTTCAATGGCGCTTCTCAATGGGAAAAATAACGGAGTTGTTATAAGTTCTCTGCATACGCGTGAGGTAACCCGCGTTTATTCCAAGGCGATTACCGGAGGAAAATCGGAGAAATATCCTTTGACGGAAGAAGAAGAGCAAGTCGTGAAACAAGCAATATCTTCGGAAATTAAGAAAATATGACATAATTTAGCATATCAAAATGACAAGTTTATATGGCAGAAATCGAACCGAAAAAAATCAAGATCCCAGCCGTCATTACCGTGAAAAAATTCGGTGAAGTTTTGAATTTGCCGGTAAGCTCCGTCATCACAGAACTGATGAAGAACGGAATTCTCGCCACTATAAATGAGCAGATTGATTTCGAAACCGCTTCGATTTTGGCTCAGGATATGGGATATATCGTTGAGGAAGAAATTCTGGAAGAAGGAGAGAAAATGACGCTGGAAAAACTTTTGGAACTTCTCAAGAAAGAAAAAGAATCGGGAGAAAACCTCCAATCGCGGCCGCCGGTAGTTACTATTTTAGGCCATGTTGACCATGGGAAAACCACCTTGCTCGATACGATCCGCAAGACTAATGTGGCGGCCAAGGAATCGGGAGGGATTACCCAACACATCAACGCCTACCAAGTTAAGAAAAAAGGAAAATTGATAACTTTTGTTGATACGCCCGGACACCAGGCTTTTAGCGCAATGCGCGAACGCGGAGTGAGCATAGCTGACATCGCGGTACTGGTAGTAGCGGCTGATGACGGAGTGCGCCCGCAGACCAAAGAAGTGATCGAATACCTTTTGGCGAAAAAAATTCCGACCATTGTGGCGATAAATAAAATTGACAAACCGGAAGCCAATATTCAAAGAGTGAAAAAAGAGCTGGGCGATAACGGAATTCTGCTTGAGGACTGGGGCGGGCAAGTTTTGAGTGCCCAAGTTTCCGCTAAGAAAAACATCGGGATAGACGATCTTTTCGAAAATATCCTGCTGCTTATGGAAGTGGAAGATTTTCGTGCCAATCAAAAAAGAAGCGCTTTGGGCATTGTTCTGGAATCGCACCTGGATCCCCAAAAAGGTCCGGTCGCCACGGTGCTGATTAAAACTGGAACCCTAAAGGAGGGCCAGGATATAATTGCCGGCGGAGCCTACGGGCGCGTCAGAAGAATCGAGGACTTTACCGGAAAAAGGCTTCCAGAAGCCAGTCCGTCCACTCCCATAAGCCTAATCGGGCTCAATACTACTTCCAATACGAACGACATTTTGCAGGTAGCTTCCAGCAAATCGGTGGCCAAAGCCAGATCTTCAGAGATCGGTCAAACGCACGGGCAGACCGATCAGGGCGGCCAGCTGAGCGCGCAGAAGATTTATAAAACTATTGCCGACGAAAAAATCAAAAAATTGAATATAATCCTGAAAGCGGATGTGCAGGGATCGCTGGAAGCCATCGGTCAGATACTGGGAGAAATAAAGTCAGAAGAGGTGGCCGTGGATTATATAGGCACGGGAATTGGCAATATTACCGAATCGGAAGTGCGCCTGGCGCAAAGCACGGGAGCAGTCCTAATCGGATTCAATGTGGAAACGACTCCCGTGGCCAAAAGAATGGCGGAAACCGGCCAGGTGGAAATAAAAATTTACAAGATAATCTACGAACTGGTTGCGGATATAAAAAACCGACTGGTGGAAATGCTCCCTCCGGAAATCGAGAGGGTTGATTTTGGGAAACTGAAAGTCCTGGCTATCTTTAAAACCGGAAAAAAAGACATGATCATCGGTGGAAAAGTGACAAGCGGAAAAGTCGTCCAGGGAAGCCTGGTGGAGGTTTTGAGAAATAGCCAGGTAATCGGCAAAGGAAGCCTGGCTAACCTACAGCAGAACAAAGTCGATATAGATGAAGTGAAAGAGGGC
>JBBTUK010000005.1:0-1184 GCA_038063775.1 Patescibacteria group bacterium | reverse complement strand
AAAGCTGGGGTTTTTATTACAGTGGCAAAAGTTGACACCACTCCAGATCTCCGCTATACTCGGGTGTTTGTGAGTATTTTTCCGGAAAAGGAAATAGACTATGTTATAAAAAGCCTGAAAAAGGAAATCTACCGGATTCAAGGGGTTCTCAACAAAAAACTCTCAATGAGACCGCTTCCCCGGATCGAGTTCAAAATCGATCTCACCGAATCCAAGGCCGATGAAATAGAGAAGCTACTAAAAGAAATCTAAATCAAAAATGCGACGCTAGTCGCATTTTATGAAGCAAAAATATCAATGAGAAAATTTGCCAAGGAATTCCATACACTAAATTACGTGATAAACGAATCAGAGAGGATCCTTTTGGTTGCCCATGCCAGCCCGGACGGAGACACGACCGGAGCGGTTCTGGCGCTCAAGGAGCATATAAAAAATCTGGGGAAAGTTGCCGATATAGCTTGCTCCGATCCTTATCCTGATTTTCTCACTTCACTTTCTGAGGATCGGTTTGAATTTATCGATCACCTGGATCTGGAAAAATATGACCTGGTAATCGGCTGTGACAGCGTCGAGCGTGGCTTTGAAAAAATCGCGGCCAACTTGAAAAAAAACCAGGTGACGGCCATCATTGATCATCATCCAGACATAACTCTCCGCGGTGACATAAATATAATCGATGCCAGCTATTCTTCGGTCTGCGAAATTATCTATGACTTTTTTAATTCCAGCCAAGCAAAGATAAACAGAAAAATAGCGACCTATCTGATGATCGGAATCCTTGACGATACCGGAATGTTTAAGCATGCCAATACCACGGCCAAAGTGATGGAGATCGCGTCGGATCTCATGAAAAAAGGGGCGCCAATTACCAAGATCGTCGAGACTATTTTCGTCAATAAAGACATAGCCACTTTGAAGCTCTGGGGGCGAGCTTTTGAAAAAGCTAAAATAAACCAGGAAAACGGGATGATAATTTCTGTTTTGACAAAAAGGGACTTGGAGGAATGCGGAGCCGGCAGTGAAGATATTGCTCAAGTGGCCGGCATACTCAACACGGTTCCCGGCACCAAATTTTCTCTCATTCTTTCCGAGCGCGATGGCGAAGTCATCAAAGGAAGTCTTCGCAGCGAAGAATACAAAGGTGTGGATGTATCAAAAATCGCCGCGCAGTTCGGCGGCGGCGG
>JBBTUK010000004.1:0-6021 GCA_038063775.1 Patescibacteria group bacterium | reverse complement strand
GCGCTATCGGTAATGCCGGCCATGGGAGCCAACGCCAGTAGTGGGCGGTTTAATTTATGCCAAAAAGACTTCATAAAAAATAAAAAATTCTATCCCAAAAGATAGACCTTAATTTTCAATTATCAATTCTCAATTTTCAAACAATGATTACTTTTTCTTTATGGCATAATCATTCTTTTTCAGATCCTCAACCACATATCCCAGCTTTTCTATTTCCCCACGCAGTTCGTCCGATTTTTTAAAATCTTTCTGTTCGCGAGCAGATTTTCTTTCCTCGGCCAGTTTTTTAATTTCTTCCGGAATTTTAATCGCCGATGAGGCGATGATAAGCCCGAAAACTTTATTCATTTTTTCCCAAACCTTCAAAATTGCCTTGGCGGATTCGGTAGATAATTTCTGCTCTGCCAAAAGCTTATTGGTTTCAGTTATGAGCTCGTAGAGAACACTAAGCGCCAAGGGAGTGTTAAGATCATCACTCATCGCTTCTTCAAATCTTTCCAGATATTTTTCAATTTTTCCAAGAGCTAAGATCTTGGTCTCGGAATTCTCCAAGAGCTTAGCTCTTGGAGAATTTAAATTATGGACGAAATCGGTTATCCTCTGAAAGTTGGCCTTGGCCTGATCCAGCGCTCCTTCGGAATAATCAAGGACGCTCCGGTAATGGGCGCTTAAGATCCAAAGGCGAATAACAGACGGATCATGCTTTTTCAGAGCATCTTTAATGGTCGTGTAATTCCCAGTTGACTTGCTCATTTTCGCCCCCTCAACGTTAACCATGTTCCAAAGCACCCAATAATTGGCCATGGTCTTTCCGAGATGAGCTTCGCTTTGCGCTATCTCATTCTCGTTATGGGGAAAAATGTTTTCATTGCCGCCTCCGTGAATGTCAAAAGTTTCCTGTCCCAGGAGATCTGAGGACATAACACTGCATTCAATGTGCCAGCCAGGGTATCCGATTCCCCAGGGACTTTTCCATTTAAGCAAGTGCTCTTTGGGCGCCTTGATCCAAAGGGCGAAATCAAGCGGGTTTTTCTTTTCCTGGTTTATTTCTATCCGCGCGCCCGTCAGAAGTTCTTCAGTTTTTCGGCCGGAAAGTTTCCCGTATTCGGGAAACTTTTCCACGGAAAAATAAACGGAGCCATTTGCTTCGTAAGCATAGCCACTTTTAATAAGTTCTTCGGTAAAGTTTATTATCTGAGCGATGTATTGAGTTGGGCGGGGAGTGAAAGTAGCTGGTTTTATATTTAAAGCCTGAAAATCCTCCTGGCAGGACTGAATGTATTTGCCGACTATTTCCATGGGATCAATCTTTTCCTTTTTTGCCTGTTGTTCCACCTTGTCTTCGCCCAGTTCCGCGTTATCGGTCAGGTGTCCCACATCGGTATAATTCATTATGAAACGAACTTCATATCCCGAATATTCCAGATATCGGCGGAGCACATCCATGGAAACGTATCCGCGTCCATGACCCAGATGGCAATGATAATAAACCGTCGGGCCGCAAACATACATCCCGACTTTGCCGGGATTGATGGGTTTGAATTCTTCTTTTTTCTTTGAAAGCGTATTATAAATATTTAACATACTATTCACGCTTTATGCTTTATGTTGCATACTTCATGTTTATAGCCATTTTCTCCACTTAAAGAGGGTTATAGTGAAGAGCGAAATCAACAGCATTATAGCTATATGGATCCAAAATCCATAAGGGTTTTTACCAAAAGGAATATCGGCGCTCATGGCCAAAATATTGGAATACACCGTCATCGGGAGCATAATGGCGGAAAAAATCGTCAAAACTTTCATCGTGAGATCTAGCTTGTTGGACAAAAGGGAATTGTTGGTGGCTTCCAGCGATTCCACGGTTTCCTTGGTACTTTCCAGGTTGTTCCAGATGCGGATGTTGGTTCCGATCAGATCCTGAAAATAAGGCTTAAGTTCGGGAGCTATCAGCCGGTATTCTTTTTGGGCTAAAGACTCAAGAATTGATCTTTGCGGTTTCATGGTTCGGCGGAAATTAAGAACATCTCTTTTGACGACGGATATTTCAAAAACCATTTCGGTTTCGTGTCCGGCAAAAATTTCTTGTTCAATATATTCCAATTTTCGGGAAATGTGGTCTAATTTCGGAAAGCATGATTCCAAAAGCATTTCCACTATGTAGCGCAGAAGCGCTCCGGGAGATTCCTGCATGTAAATATCCCGCTTTTTTGCATCGGCTTGTAATTCCTTGAAAAATTCTTCCAGCTGGAAAATATCCTTGTCGTGGGAGGTTATCAAAGCGTTTTCGGTTATGGCGATATCCAATTCTCCGGGATAAGTCGTGCGAGAACTGGTATCAAAAAGAGGAATGTGGATAGCCAAATACAGGCAAGTTTCATATTCGGTCGCCTTCGGCCGAAGAGTGGGCGTGGAAAATTCCTCTACCACCAGTGGATGCAGATCAAATTCCTTTTTTATGTAAAGAACATCATCCGCGTTCGGCTGTTGGAAATCTATCCATCTGAACTTAGGGCCTTTTATTTCTCGCATTTTTTTAGTTTAGAGTTATTTTTTAACCTGTCTACATTATACCAAAAAAACTTATTTTGACAAAAAAATAGAAATAGTGTAACTTAAACTCAATAACTTTCAAATGAAAAAGTTTTTTTTGTTTCTAATAAAAATCTATCAGAAGACCATTTCTCCGGACCACGGAATTTTCAGCCATTATCTGATCCATTTGAGATGCCGTTTTCACCCGACTTGCAGCCAATATGCTTATGAAGCGATAGAAAGACTCGGGTCATTCAAGGGAATTTATTTGGGAGCCAAAAGAGTTTTGAGGTGCCATCCGTGGAACGCAGGAGGCTATGATCCGGTGCCCAAAAAAGTTAAAAGTTAAAAATTAGGATTTTTTAGATAGTTGCAGTTTTTTTGACAATAAATTTATCCTTGTGGAGGTTGGCATGCCTAACCGACAAAGCTCGGCTATGCTGTGGCCTTTCAGAGGGTCGGGAGAGGCCAAAAAGTTTCGCCAGGAAATGCGCAGGCATCTCCGGCTGATCCGTAAGGAAGTTCTGGTCAACCAGTCGAGCGTTTTGCCTCAGGAATTTCCAATAAATAGCGTGCTTATCAGTTGTCCTCGGATGAAACTCAAAAGAAAATCGTTCAAGCGTTGGTTTATCTTGTATAATGTGTTGCCGGATTTCAGTCTGGCGTGCCAGCGGTGCAGAAAATGCAGCACTGGAGCTGTCCAAGTTGAGCTGTCTGTCAGAGGCATTTAACCTCAAGACAAGGAGGAGGAAAGCATGGAAAAGGGGAATGGCAGCAGGTTCACTCTGGATTCCGGAAGCGCGCAGTTTTTCGAATGTCCGCGCCTGGTTACCACCGGATCGGTTTCGATCGAACACCTTCTGGAACATAGGGTATATTCCAGAAAGAACAAGAAGTGCCAAAAGTGTGGTGTGTGCGCGGCGTTCCTGATGAAGGCAAAGTCGCCGGCACCGAACGTCGTGCCGATCACAGCACCTACGCGTGCAAACAAAGGAGTGAGACCGCCCAAACATCAACGGCTGCACCGGAAGAATCTGGTCAAGTTGGTTGCATCAGGCAGGCGGTAATTGGCATGGGCAAGAAAAAAAACCGCGGCGAAGGACGTTTAGCGGATAAACCGCAAACATCGGAGCAGAAGCTTCCAGGCCAGGCCAGATTGCCTTTCGGTAAAAAGAAAAAAGTCATCTGTCTTCATGAAAGCGCTCCAAAGGAAGCCATACCGGCAGAAGAAGCGCGGGAATTTCGCGATAAGGACTGCCATGGAAAGGGACGAACCTGTTGCTCTTTGCTGGAATCCTAATAACCGAATGGTTTTGCAATCTAATGAATACGGGAGGGTGCGTCCAATGCCAGGGGTAGCAGATGTTGACAGGGCAGATGAGACTGTTTTTTTGGGAATGGTTGAGTGCCCGAAACTCGGCGGTCAAGTGGCAGAAAGGGAGGTGGTCCAGGAAATACACGATGACTGGTGCCGAAAAAGGAAGCTGACATGCTGTCTGCCTGGAAAGCCGGTTTTGGAGATTCCGGTCATACAGCCGGTAACGATGTGCTATATCACGGATGGAAAATATGGAAAGGGAAAGAAGTATTATTGTTTCAAGAACGATTCAAGTGGTCCGGTAAAAGAAAGCGACTCATGCGAGGTGTGTCCCGTGTGCAAGGGGCCTCTTCGGAAGGACAAGTGACAGAGGCGTGAATCAACGCAACTAACCGAACCCGGGAGAGGAACCTCTCCCGGGCTTTTTTAATGAAAGTATTGACCCCGTAGTGAATTTTCGGCCATTCGGCATAGCCGAATTTAAATATATAAAGCCGAAAATCTACTACGGGGTTGACAGGAATTATAAGTATTATAAAATACCTATTAGCACTCGGACTTGACGACTGCTAAAGCATAGCTTATAATAATCATGTAGCATAAAAAATCGAACAATGAACCCCGTTAGAAATTAAAACAAGTCTGAACGGGGCGCTATAAGTGTTAATTTTTATATAATTTTCTTCAGCTAAATAAAGTAGCTTTAGGAAATTTCTAACGGGGTGAATACTCGCCAGCAGAAAATTTTAAAAGCCGTTATTGAAGAATATACGAATACGGCTATTCCGGTCGGCTCTAAGATTTTGACGGAAAAATATAATCTAAAGATCAGTTCGGCGACAGTGAGGAGCGACATGGTGGAATTGGAAAAACTTGGATATCTCCATCAACTGCATATCAGCGCCGGCCGCATCCCGACCGACAAAGGCTACCGGTATTTCGTGGAGAAGATAATGCCCGAGCAGAAACTTTCTAAACTGGAACAGAAAAAACTGCAGGCGGAAGTTTTGAAACTGAAAGCCCAGAAAAATCGTCTCACCCGGACCACGGCCAAACTTTTGGCTTCGCTTTCCGGGTCGCTGGCCATCACCGGAGCCAGAGAAAATCTTTTTGATTTCGGAATGCATGAACTTCTGGAAAATCCCGAATTTAAAGACGCGGACGAATTTTGCAAGATCGCGGAGGCGCTGGATTATCTGGATGAAAATGTTAATAATATTTTGAGCAAAGTTAAGATAGGCGAAACAAAAATTTTCATCGGCAAAGACAATCCCATCAAGGAAATTTCCAAAAGCTCGTCCATGGTCGTTTCCGCTTACAAAACCAAGTCGGGGGAAAAGGCTGTCTTAGCGCTCATCGGCCCCAAAAGGATGAAATATGCCAAGAATAAATCGCTGTTGGATTATGTAAAGAAATTAATGAGCTCCGCGACAGTTGTGATTGTTTTTATAAATGTAATCCAGTAAAAAAATGATGGAAAAACAAAAAAATACATTTGTCATTACGGTTAAGGCGGTGGTCGTCAATAATGATGGCAAGGTTCTTGTCTTAAAACGTCCGGAACATGAAAAATCTGGCGCTGGCAAATATGACCTTCCCGGCGGTTCGATAGAATACGGCGAGGACATAAAACCGGCGCTGACCCGGGAGATAAAGGAGGAGACGGGCCTCGAGGTGGAAATCGGGCCGGTCATCCATGTGTTCGATTTTGAAAAGGGAGAGGGAGGAGAGAGTGCGACTATCGGGAAAGGGATAAGGTTCCTGGCCCATTACAAAAACGGAGACGTGAAGCTGGATGAAAAAGAACATTCGCAGTTCGAATGGCTGGAGATCGACAAAGCCATTGAAAAATTTGAGAACAAAGGATTTGAAAAAGACAAGCGTAATTCGCTGATTAAAGCTAAAGAATATCTGGAACTGAAGAATTCCCTGGACGGCTGGAAGCGTTGCCAAGCCGACTTCGAAAACTACAAAAAACGCCAGGCCCAAATGCAGAAAGATTTCATTCGTTTCTCCACCGAAAGTGTCATTTTGCAACTGCTGCCGATTCTGGATAATTTCCAGGCGTCTACCGACCATGTGCCGAAAGAGCAGAAAGATGCACCATGGGTAGTGGGTATCATGCATATCCAAAAACAACTAGATTCAGTTTTGACCACATATGGAGT
>JBBTUK010000003.1:0-3709 GCA_038063775.1 Patescibacteria group bacterium | reverse complement strand
AAAAAACAATTCAACCGGGCGGCCGAGGGCGCTTTTGCCAGTGAAAGCATAAAACAAATCAAGGCGGCGGATCATTTAGCGACAATTCTTCGCTCAGGCGAAAGCAAGTTCAAGCGGACGCAAGCCTTACTTAGCCTAGTGAGAAAAGTCATGCCGGTTGAAATCGGTTACGATTATAAAAAAGAAAACTTGCCGTTTAGTCCGGAAAGCTACGAATTCAAAGACGGGACCATCGGCCAAGGAGGAGAAAACGATGTATATCTCTTGGAATCAAAAGATGCGGGCAATCCGTCCTGGGCCTTGAAGATAAACCATCAGGATAAAGGAGATGTTAAAGAATTAACGGAGAGGGCAAAAGAGATAAAGAGCGAATATGAGAAAGTAAAAAGCTGGTACGAGACGATCCCTGATCTCGTGCCTAAAGAATATTCCGTAATTTTGGAAGGGCCCCGCGACAGCCAAGCCGCGATCGCGACTTTACAAGAATATTACGGCTCGGAGATCAGGGACATTTTCCGGGACATCAGCAAAGAAGAACTGAATGATTTGCTGGCGGGAAACCCGAGCTTGAGCAAAGACCTTTTTAGTTTTATAAAAATCAGCGAAGAACAGGCCAAACAAAGCGGAGAAATGATCGATTTTCTCGGACCCAAAAACATTTCTTTGATAAAAGTTGGCGGCACCGACAAATTGATACTTCTGGATCCTCATCTCATCAGCAATCCACAGCGCAACGAGGAAAAAGTGAAAGTGGAGCAGTGGAAAAAATTGGAAAGCCTTCGCGAATTTGTCGGCCAAGCAACACTTTTTACTCCAAATGAATCTTAGCGCTGAATTTTTGAAGCGCGTCTCGGGTGGCGGAATGTTTTTTTAGTTCCGGATCAATTTTTAACAACTCTTTGGCCTCAACCTGCGAATATTTTATAAGCTTAACATTTCCCAAATTTTCCATAGAAATATCAGGCAGTCCTGATTGAATAGTTCCGAAAAATTGTCCCGGACCGCGCAGTTCCAAATCTTTTTGGGCGATGGCAAAACCGTCAGCGGTTTCTTCCAATGACTGCAATCTTTTCGTAGCGGTCTCACCGCTACTGTTGGTAAAAAGAAAGCAATAAGACTGATGAACTCCTCTCCCGACGCGTCCACGGAATTGGTGAAGTTGGGACAAGCCAAACCTTTCCGCGTCTTCAATGATCATCACCGTGGCGTTGGGGATATCTATGCCGACTTCCACGACGGAAGTGGAAACTAAAATATTTAAGCCCCTATCCTTAAAGGTCTGCATCACTTTTTCCTTTTCGGCCGATTTCAGTCTTCCGTGAAGAAGTCCAATGTTAAATTCAGGAAATATTTCCGCAAGTTTTTTATGTTCTATGGTCGCGGCTTTGATCTCAGTCAAAACCTTGGATTCCTCAATCAGGGGAAAGATGACAAAAATCTGCCGGCCGGACTTGACTTCCACGCGGACAAAATTATAAATTTCCTGCCTGCCTTCAGGAGGAATTATTTTCGTAATAATTTTTTTTCTGTCTCTTGGCATCTCATCTAAAATGGAAATATCCAGGCTTCCCGAAAAGGCGATAGCCAGCGTTCGCGGGATAGGCGTGGCGGTCATGGTCAATAGGTGGGGTACTGCTTTTTTTATGCCATCGCGTATCTCCATAGTTTCTTGCTGCAAAGCCGCTCTTTGCGCCACACCAAATCTGTGTTGTTCGTCAATGATAATCAGCGCTAAGTTTTTAAAGGCGACATCTTTTTGGATGATGGCGTGGGTGCCGATGACCAGATTTATCTCGCCGGATTTTATTTTTTTGATAAGCTTCTCTCTTGTGTCATTCCCGCGTAGGCGGGAATCTAGTGAATTAGACTTAATTTTTTGGACTGGATTCCCGTTTTCACGGGAATGACAAGTTATTTTATAAGAATTTGTTAAAAGCGCAATATTAAAATTGTATTTTTCAAATAATCTACAAAAACTTTCAAAATGCTGTTTGGCCAGCACTTCTGTCGGAGCCATAATAGCCACTTGATATCCAGCGTCCATGGATTGCAAAGCAGCGATGGCCGCCGCCACGGTTTTGCCCGAGCCGACATCGCCATTGAGCAACCGGTTCATTGGCCGGGATTTTTCCAGGTCTTTCAAAATTTCAAAAGAGGCTTTTCGTTGAGCGTCGGTTAATTTGAAAGGAAGCGTAGAAACGAATTTTTTAATTAAATTTTCGTCAAATTTTATTTTTAGAGAATTGCTGTTTTCCCACTCTTTTTTTACCTGCAAAGACTTGAGTTGGACCAGAAACATTTCCTGGAAAGCGAATCTTTTTTGGGCGCGCAGAAGTTTTTCCCGGTTTTCCGGAAAGTGAATTTCGCGGATGGCGGTATAAAGGTCATATAAATTTAACCGCTTGCGGGATTCAAGCGGAAGAGGGTCGCCAATTTTTTGGGCAGTTTCTAAAAGCGGTTTTATCTGCCAGCGGAGCCATTTGGAAGTGAGGCCCCGAGTAACGCTCCAAACGGGAACGAGACGCCCGGTGTTGGTCGCGTCGCGCTCGGCTTTTTCCCAGGCCGGGCCGATCATAGAAAGATATTTCCCTTTGCGCTCCAATTTTCCAGAGAGACGGATTTCCGCGCCTTCTCGCATCAAGTCCAAAAGATACGGCTGATTAAACCAGACCGCTTTAAATGGAATGTTATTTTTATCCTGCAAAGTCACCTCTAAAATGCTCATTCTTCTCCGGAAAATCCGGTTCAGTTTGGCTTTTGCCACTTTTCCCTCAATGGTTACAACTTGATTTAAAAAAGCATCATCCAGCGCAACGGTCTTGGAAAAATCATCATAGCGGAAGGGGAAATAAAAAAGCAGATCTTCCACGCTGAAAAGACCCAGCTTTTCCAGAACTTTCAAATATTGCGGAGTGATTTTCGGGATAGTTTTGAGGAGAGTTTTAGGATTGATGAGCATAATTAGAGTATAAGACAAAAACATAAAACATAAAACATGAATCATGCAGCAAAAAAGGCAAACAAAAAAAGCAGAAACGATGTTCTACTTCTAAAAAGTGGGTGTGAGAGCAAAGGCATTCGCCCTTGCTCTCACCCGGAACCGAATTTATCCGCGCTTCCCGGGAATGGTGCCCCGGCAACACATAAGATTCCTATTTCTTTCGGCCTCTTCATCGGTAATGCTCTGGCAATCTACGCAAGTAGAAGCAGTTGGCCTAGCTATCAGCCGCTTTTCTTCAATAAAGCCGCTGCACTCTCCGCAAATGCCGTATACTCCTGCTTCGATGCGATGCAACGCCCGGTGTATATTTTCCAGCTTTTTGGATCGGCCCCCGAGCACCCGATTTTCTTTGTAGGGGGCTCAAGCTTATCGGATGGATCCGAGGTTTTGATTCCACATCTCTTCAGGAGGTCATTGACCTCGCCTGTTGACTCGGCGAGTTCTTCCATCGCAATTTTTTTATTCCTCTCAAGGATCCTTTTGAACTTCGCCAGCTTGACTTTCGACAGTCCTCTGACAGCAACAGTTTCAGCCTTCGACATGAAAACCTCCAAAAAATTTATTTAACTGCCCCGATCTCAATATGTAAACGGCCAAGTGCAGGAAATTAATTTATATAAAGAGCTACATTTATATTCCGTGATTATCTAAAAATCCTGAATTTAAATAATATTCAGTCTAGCAGTATTTATTTGAAAAGTCAATAGC
>JBBTUK010000002.1:0-9466 GCA_038063775.1 Patescibacteria group bacterium | reverse complement strand
TTTGCAAATCGCCGCAGAAAAAACCGCAAAAATTTCGGAAAGTTTGATTTTGGTGCGCTGGGCAGGAATCGAACCTGCGACCAATAGCTTAGAAGGCTACTGCTCTATCCACTGAGCTACCAGCGCGTCGTCGCCCCCCATCCTTTATTTTCAATATAAAATTGCCTATTTGGCAATAAGGCCATTATACCAGAGAAAATCACTCAGTCAATCCAGAAGACTCATAAATTATTGTCTTTTTTGTAGTTGCTCCATTCCCTATCTGACCAATCCTTCGGTTTTTTGGTCAAAAACTGGTCCGGACGAGGGAATTTACTAGGTGAAGCGTAACTGCTATTAAAAACATCTTCAATAATTAAGTTACCATTTTTGTCGCGAACTTCCTGGGTAAAAGTTGTTTTCATTGAACCATCCAAATTTCTTTCGGTTATGGTCGGACCGATGATATTGGTTTTGCGACCATCATCGGCTCCATAAAACTGGAAAATCAGTTCCGTACCTTCTATTTTGGTCTGGATTAAAATATATCCCGGAGTATTGTTAACAAAACGCAAATCCGGCCTTGGAGTGTAAACAGTCGCATCCATGCCTTGAGGATTATAATAATGAACGGGGTAAGCGTGATTTCTTCTGGCGGTTATTTTAAGTCCGCTCATAATAGCTGCCCGGAAAGCGGTGGTGGAAACCTGGCAAATGCCTCCACCGAATTCCGGCTCGGTCCGGTCTTGTTTAATGACTAATTCCGGCAAATATCCGTGTTCTCCATCCACCGGACCCATAATTTTTACGAAAGAAAATTCTTCCTCCGGCTTTATCAATTCGCCATTATATCTATTCGTCGCGACAGTTATGTTAAAGATCCTGTTTTTAGGAGAGCCGCGGAAATTGGAGCGGCCCTCTCCGATAAGAGAATTTATTCCCAGATTTTCAATAGAATCACTGGATATTTCCGGCTCGATTTCAGCATAGGGCAGTTTGATGGAATAATAATCAGAATTGCTCTTAAGATGATTGACGATAGCTTCCAGGCTTTTTTCTTTATCCAATCTGATTCCTGAGCTACTTGGAGAAGATGTGGAAACCTTCCCGTCGGCGATGTTTAGTTTGGCGTTTTCCGGATCCTTGTTGACTTTTCTTTCCAAATCAGCCAAAAAAGAACGTATGGATTTTTCATCGAACTTGATTTCAGACACTTTCTGTATGTGATATTCTTTGCGTACATCAAAAGTCAGCTTGCAGATGATATATTCTCTATGACGGCAAAAATCCGGATCTTCGACTTCTGACTGGTATTTTGGATTGTAAAAAAGATCCGATTTTTCCCTTCCCCATGTTGCCATTGTGGTTTTGGACAAAGGATAAATCGTGCCGTTGATTTCTAGGTCTATATCATGGAAAATTTTGCCTATAAAATCCCGATAGGACGAAGGTTCTTCTATTGCCTTGTCTGCTAGTGTGAAATTAGTAGACACGAGGAACAAGACGACGAATATTGCTAAATAAAGCGTGATTTTCATACACTTAGAATACCCTAAAACGGAGCTTATTTCAATGTCGTCTGGACGATAAAAAAAGTCCCCAGCCAAAGCCGGGGAACTTTTTAAAGTAAATTTAAAATCCGCGGACTTGTATTTTTTTACTTTTAGTGTTATCCGCCTTGGGCAATCTGACCGTCAAAATGCCATTTTTCATGGAGGCTTCTATCTTATCAGCCAGGACGTCTACCGGCAGAATTACCGCCCGGGAAAAATTTCCCCAATAACACTCTTGATAATAATAATTTTCTTCGGGCACTTCTTCCTCTTTTTTTCTTTCGCCCCGGATAGTTATCATATCATTGTTGATTGTCACATCCAAGTCTTCTGGCTTGACCCCCGCGATCGTTGATTTTATGACGATGTCATTTTCTGTCTGATATACGTCAATCGTCAGCTGCCCCTCGCTGCCGTCATTAGATAAAATATTTTCCTCTGGCATAGTTTTTTTAGGGGAGGAATTTATAATCATCTCGGTTTCTTCCTCTTTATATAAATTAGTTATTGTCGGAGTTGTTTCTTCCGATTTATATTCTTCCGGTTCGATTTTCTTTGAACCGGTTAATCTTTCTAAAAAAGACCTTTTTACCTTTACCATTTCTTTAAATATTAAGGGTTATTTCCGCGGTTTTCCATTTCAAATTCATTATAATCGCTTAAGTGGAATTTGGCAAGGCCCGCCAGAGGCCGCTCTCATAAAGTCGCAGAAAATTTGAAATTTCAAAAGTCTTTCCGGTTTGCTTCTGACGGGTCAAGTTTGCCTACAAAACGTTATAGATCACTAAAGAATTATAAATGAGGTGAATTAAAAAAACCGCAGAAATCGTTCTTGCTATAAACGCCAAATTTATTGTCCTGGCTTTGGCTAACGAGTACCCGATAATGGAAGCAGTAGCAATGTGAATCAAAATAATTCCCAAAAACGGCAAAGCAAAACTCAAATTGTCCATTTCTCCAGATAAGCCAGAAAAAGTAAAAAATAATTCCACAAAAGAAAAGCCCAGCCCGAGCAGAACTGAATTATAAGTTATTTCTTTTCTGGAAACGGTTTTTATTTCCCGAAAGTTTTCATAGGAGAAAATGAATACGAATATTTCTTCAAGTAAAGACGCCACCGCCAGCAGAGGGGTCATTTGGGAAAAAAACAAGCCGTCTAAATCTTGCGGTCCGGCAAAAAACAGGCTAACAAGCATTTGGGAAAAAAGCGCTCCAAGAGCGGCGAGCATGCCAAAGAAAAATGAACGTATTAACCCCCACACCAAAGGCCTCTGGCTTTTTGAGTCATGATTAGTTTCAGAATATTTTGGTGTGGGGGTAAATCTCATGTTAATTTTAAATTGGCATCAGTTGCAAAGATTTTCCAATTATTCAGAGAATAATTTTTTTGCTTAATGCTCATTTTTTGCCAGCGGAAGTTCGCCGCCGCGGCAATCATGACTGCGTTGTCAATGGAATATCGGGCGTCCGGTTCTCTATAAAGAAGCGCGGGAAAAAGTTTTTTCAAAGTTTGCTTTAACTGGCACCGCAATTCTTTATTGGCGCTGACTCCACCCGCGATCATTATTGTTTTGGGATTGAATTTTTTAACGGCCCGGATAGCTTTAGAAATCAAGACATCGATTACGGCCTGCTGGAACTCATGGCAAATAATAGTTTTTTGTTCCTGGTTTATAGTTTTTAATTTCTTTATCTCGTATAAGACGGCAGTTTTCAGGCCGGAGAAAGAAAAATTAAAATCCTTTGAGTTTATCATCGGGCGGGGAAAGTTAACTTTTAACTTTTCGGCCCATGGCCGACCAGCCTTGGGCTGGGAATTTTGAATTTTGAATTTGGCGGCTCCGGCGGCTATCGCCGGACCGCCCGGGTATCCCAGTCCCAACATTCTGGCCACTTTGTCAAAAGCTTCTCCGGCAGCGTCATCCAAAGTCTGACCAATTATTTTATATTGCAAATGGTCCTTCATTAGAACCAATTGCGTATGTCCGCCCGAAACAATCAGGCATAAAACCGGAAATTTTATTTTTCCCTCTCCCGGCGCTACGCGCCACCCTTTCCCAGTTTTGGGAGAGGGGGAGGGGTGAGGGTCAACGAAGTTCGAGTAGATGTGTCCTTCGATGTGATTAATGCCAAGCAGGGGCTTTCCCCAAATCCATGCCAAGGTTTTTGAAACACTGTTTCCGATAAGAAGCGCCGGAATGAGCCCCGGACCCTTAGTGGTAGCAATCAGATCTATTTCTTTGGGATTCACATTGGCTTTTTTCAAAGAATATTCAATCACGGGTATTATATTTTTCAAATGTTCGCGGGCGGCGAGGTTGGGCACAACTCCTCCCCATTCGGCGTGGATCTTTATTTGGGAGGAAACTGCCTCAGAAAGAATAGTAAAATTTTCTTTACCGCTTTTTATTATCGCCACAGCTGTTTCGTCGCAAGACGTTTCTATTGCAAGAATTATCATACCCAGTAGTAGAATTTCGACAATTTATTTTTTTGTATAAATTATCAAAAGGCTCTGTTTATTTAGTCTTTTGTTAGTTGCTAGTTTTTTTGCCCAGTCTTTGAGTCCTTTAGGACTCAGTCGAAATTTCACTACTGGGCATAAAATTTTGGAAATATTTGACCCCGTAGTGAATTTTCGGCCGTCCCGCCGCCGCGGGACCAAAATATAGCAGAAGCCGAAAATCTACTACGGGGTTGATTTTTATCTTAAAGCGGAGTATGCTAAAATTTCCTTAGACTATAAATCACAAGCGCTTTACTATTGTGAGCAAAATCAGCCAAAAAGTCAAAGTTGCTGAAGATAACAGCCTGATTGGTTTGATTAGATCGGGCCATCCGGAAATTTATGACGAAATAGTAAGCAGATACCAAAGAAAACTGTTTTCCTACGTTTATCGTTTGGTGGGCAACAAAGAAGAAACAGAGGACATCCTTCAGAATGTTTTTGTTAAGGCCTATAGGAACATCAAGACATTCGATATCGAGAGAAAATTTTCTTCCTGGATATACCGCATCGCGCATAATGAAGCCATAAATTTTCTGAAAAAAAGAAATAAAAAAAAGTTCATTTCATGGGAAGACATCGTGGCAAGCAAAGATAAAATGGAAACTAAAAGCGATGAAAGGTCGCCGATCGATATCTGGATAAGAAAAGAGTCGGCCATCGAAGTCAGCCGAGCGATGGAAAAAATGCCGGAAAAATACAGAAAAGTTTTGATGCTCAGGTATTTTTCCGAAAAATCATACGAAGAAATAGGCAAGACGATCGGCAGTCCGGTTAATACGGTCGGCACTCTCATAAACCGGGCAAAAAAGAAGCTAATGGCTGTGATAAATTTGATGGAAGGGCGCTGAGTACAATTGGTAGCCCCAAGGGGAATCGAACCCCTGTTTACAGGATGAAAACCTGCTGTCCTAACCACTAGACGATGGGGCCATAAATCTGGCTAGAGAAAAGTAACAGTAAGTATAATAGCATATCATCTCAGTTAATCAAGTCTTTTGGATATAATATAAATCTTAAAACTTGCCCTGTGGCAGGTTTTTCTAATTCTTGAAAAGGAGTTACAATTATAAATGCGGAACCCCGTAAAAAATCCAGATTAGTAAAAAGAGTTACGGCGGGGAGAACGACCGAGCATTTAAGAATTAATTTCTGACGGGTGGAACAAACTGGTCAACAAATTTTTGAATTCTTGCGTCACTACGGCTATTGGATCATGCTTCCCTTGATGATTATCGAAGGTCCGGTAGCGACGCTTATCGCAGCCATGCTGGCGTCGCTCGGCGCTTTTAACGTATTCGTGGTGCTGGTCTTGTCAATCGCCGGGGACATAATTGGCGATGTTGCCTTCTATAGCTTGGGATATAAATACGGTCTGGGCTTCGTCAGGCATATTGGAAAGTATATAGGCATCACGGAGAAGTTGGTTTTGCGGATGGAAAAATATTTTACTCACCATGGTGGAAAAACGATTTTTGCGGTGAAATCCACCACTGGCCTCTGTTGGGCGACTTTCACCGCCGCTGGCATTGTCAAAATGGATTTCAAAAAATTTGTGAAGTATTCATTTTTGGGAGGAGTAGTTTGGAGCGGATTTTTGGTGGCGATGGGCTATTTTTACGGCTATCTGTGGCGGGAAATCAAGGACAGCATCCAATGGATCGGCTGGGCGGCAATCGGCCTGGCCGCGGTCTCGTTTATTGTCGTTACGCTTTACAAAAAAAGACAATCCAAAAAGATTCTTTCCGCGAACGGCGGATCCGCGAACGGCAAACGCTTTTAAAAGATATCCACAAAAAATAAAATTTTTTTAATAAAAACAGCCGAAAGGCTTTTTTTTAGGTTGGCAATAGCAAGTTGGCGCTCCGTTTTCAATAAATGTATAATTAAAAATATGGAAGCAACAATTCAAAAAATATTAAAAACTTTTAAGGGCGTTCTATTCGCCGATCCAGAACTGCTCTATAAGGAGGAAAGGCATTTGGTCAATCAGCCTTTTTATTTTAAGGGAACCAATGGTAAAGCGGTTTTACTGGTCCATGGTTGGACCTCGACGCCTTACGAAGTGCGGCGTTTTGGAAAACATCTCAATGAAAATGGCTATACGGTTTATGCGCCGATGCTTAAGGGTCATGGAACAGTGCCGAAAGATCTGGAAAATGTTAACTGGCAGGATTGGCTGAAAGATATTGATGAGGCTTATAAGCGATTGAAAAAAGAAAATGAAAAAATTTATATTGCCGGGACTTCCATTGGCGGAAATTTAGGCTTGCTCTATGCCACAGAGAACAAAGATATTGCTGGGCTAGTGCTAATGGCTGTGCCCCATCGCCTTAAATTTGAAAAGGCGGTTATTTTGTTTGCGAGGTTGCTTAAAATTTTCAAATCCTATGTTACTAAAAGATATCCGCCGACTTTCGGAGTTTCCACCACAATCACTCGTCTTATTTCATACCAGACTTATCCGATTCAAAGTGCTCTTGAAGTCCATGATTTAATAGAAAAATCCAGGGAAACTCTGTCAGAAATAAACCAGCCCTGCCTTATTATTCAATCGGCCCATGATCACATCATTCAGAAAAACAGTCTGGAAATAATTTATAGCAAAATCAACTCGTCCATAAAGAAGAAGCAGTATATTTCCCGAGCGTATCACACTTTCATATCGGATATAAAAAACGACCGGATTTTTCAAGATATACTGAACTTTTTAAATGAAAATTAATGTTCATTATTTTAGACATTAGTTATTTTGAGATTAGGATTTTATTAGGAATTAGATATTAGATATTTGGAATTTTAAATATGCGTATAGCTATCTTTACCAACAACTATCTTCCCAATCCTTACGGAGTTCCCAATTCCATAGAAAGTTTTCGTAAGGAGTTTGAATCCTTGGGACATAAGGTCTTTATTTTCGCGCCAAAATGGAAGGGTTATGTTGGGGAAAATTCCAATGTTTTTTGGTTTCCGGCGGTAGACATAAGATACAAAATCAATTTTCCCCTGCCTATTCCGTATTCCGGAAAAATAAATAAAATTCTGGAGAATCTGGACATAGATATCATTCATTCCCAGCATTCGAATTTGCTGGGTAGCGCTGCCATGAAATGGGCGAAGAAGAAAAATATTCCGCTGGTTTTTACTTGGCACACGCTATATGACCAATACGCGCATTTTGCGCCGCTCATCCCCGAAAGACTGGCGGCTTGGTGGACGATCAGAAATGCCAAAAATTATGCCAACCGATGCGATGCCGTAGTTACTCCTACGCCTTTCGTAGAAGAAATAATCAAAGGCTGGGGCGTGAAGAATAAAAATATTATCGCTATACCGACGGGCGTGGAAGAGCCGATATTCGCTAGTCCGGATCGCAATTCCATTCGCAAAAAGTATGGCATAAAAGAAGATGAAGTCGTTTTGCTTTCAGTCGGCCGCTTCACGGCGGAAAAAAATATGGAATTTCTTTTCAAGTCGGTCGCGGAAATTCTGAAAAAAAATAAAGGGGTAAAATTTTTGGTCGGCGGAGAAGGATATTTAGAGGAAAAGTTAGAAAAAATAGTTTTGGAGTCTGGAACAAAAAGTAGAGTCATTTTTGCCGGATTTGTGGACAATAAAATCAAAAAAAATTTTTATTTAGCGGGCGATATTTTTGTTTATGCTTCCAAATCGGAAACCCAGGGCATGATTCTGACCGAAGCGATGTATAGTGGATTGCCGATTGTGGCCGTCCGGGCACCCGGCGCGCGGGACATAGTCTTGGACGGGGAAACGGGATTTTTGGTTCCGGAAAACAATAAAGAATTTGTCGGCGCCGTCCAAAAATTGATAGAAGACAAAGAATTACGATTGAAGTTTTCCGAAGAAGCCAAGAAAATTGCCAGGGAAAAATATACGAGCCAAGTTTGTGCTGAAAAAATGCTCAAGGTTTATGAAAAGGCGATTAAGGAAAAAAATAATCAGTAGGAAATTTTACCAGCGTTCAACATTAAGAGTCGCCCAAGATTTATTGGGCTGTTTTTTAGTCCGGAAGATTGGCCAGAAAATAATCCGGGGGAAAATAACGGAAGTTGAAGCCTATATCGGCGAAGACGACCTGGCATCGCACGCCTCCAAAGGGCGGACGCCGCGGACGGAAATTATGTTTGGCGCGGCCGGCCACGCTTATGTCTACATGATCTACGGGATGTATCATTGTCTGAATGTCGTGACGGAAAAAAAGAATTTTCCCGCGGCAGTTTTGATCCGTAGCATAGAAATAGAAAATAATCCCCCTCTCCTTGGTAAGGAGAGGGCTGGGGAGAGGTTAGACGGTCCAGGCAAACTCTGCCGATTTTTGAAAATAGATAGAAAATTGAATGGTTGGGATTTAACGAGGGGCGAGAAGCTTTGGATAGAACCCGCCTTCGCTAAAGCTACGGCGGGCAAAGTAAAAAAATCCAAAAGAATCGGCGTTGATTACGCCCGGCATTGCAAACATTATCTTTGGCGGTTCCACATTGCCGGCTAGGCAGATTTGGCGTAAAATTTAAATACATACTTTAATACTTACCTCCATAATTACATGAAACTAAAAGACAAAAATATTCGCAAAATTACGCGGATTGGGAAAACCAGTCTGGCGGTGACTATTCCCGTGGAGATGGCAAAAGACCTCGGCTGGCGGGAAAGGCAAAAAGTTGCAGTTAAGCGGGTAAAAGGCGGGCTGTTAATACGGGATTGGAGGAAAAAGTAAATTTATGCAAGATCGGGTAATCATCATCCACGGCTGTCCTTCCAATGCTGAAAAAGCCATGAATCCGGAAACGCGGACTTATGACAAACATTGGATCCCCTGGATAAGACAGGAATTAATTTCGCGCGGCATAAATGTGGAAGTTCCGCTGATGCCGGAACCATGGGCACCGGATTATAAGAAATTTAAAAAAGAATTTAAAAAGTATAAGGTTGGGGAAAATACTATTCTGATTGGACACAGTTGCGGATGTGCTTTTTTAGTCCGTTGGCTTGGAGATACGAAGCAAAAAATCAAAAAGTTGATTATCGTGGCGCCTTGGAAAGTTTATACCGGGGAAGATAAATTCAGAGTAGATTTTTATGGGTACCCGATAGATGAGACGGTCAAGGAACGAGTCGGGCAAATCGTAATGTTTACGGCCGACGACGAAGAAATGGACGGCAAAAAAAGTTTGCAGATCTTTCACGCTGCTTTGGGCGGGAAAATAATAAAACTAAAAAACCACGGACATTATACGCTAGGCGACATAGGCACAGTTGAATTCCCGGAACTGCTGGAAACTATCTTGAAATAAAAAACTTTTTCATAAGTCGGCTAGGGAAAGAACAAAAAATATGCATAGCTTTGAACATTATAAAAAACAATTCAACCGGGCGGCCGAGGGCGCTTTTGCCAGTGAAAGCATAAAAC
>JBBTUK010000001.1:48675-51780 GCA_038063775.1 Patescibacteria group bacterium | reverse complement strand
CGCCGAGTGGAGAAAGTTGAAGATGTAGTGAAAATTGGCGACATTATTCCGGTCAAAGTCAAAGAAATCGACAACCAGGGCAGAATAAACTTGTCCGCCAAAGCGGTGACTAAAAAAGCCTAGTGGCATTGGCAATAAATCAGATTCTGTTGTAAAATAGAGATGAAGAAATTTATCCCTATTTTATTTTTCACTTTTTTTATTTCAAAATAAATTCTCAAAAAATAAAATCAAAAAAATGTTTGAAGACAAAAACAAAAAGGATGGGATGTCTGATCTGAGCCAGAATAAAGAATTTAAACCGAGCGACATTCCCGTGCACACAATGCTCGGCGATTTGAATGAATTGGAACATCCAAAAAAATCCGCACCGCTATCAGCTGATCAAGTTCCGCAACCGGCCATCCAAGCTAACCTGACCGAGGCGCAAAAAACCAGCCCTTTTTTGAATCAAATGCAAAATAGCGGCTCGCCATCCCAGGACTCTTCCCGCTTAAAAATTTATGCCGAAACAGAGGTGTCGAAGCCTCCTGTTAAAAAAATTGATGTTTCCGAGGTCAAAAAAGACTTGTTTATCAAGCCGGAAAAAAAGTTACCTGAAGCTCCCAAAAAGGAGACCGGGCAAGATAGAAATATCGGCAAATTGATTGGGACGATCGCTATAGTTTTGATAATCATTGCTTTGGGAGGAAGCGGATATTATTTTTGGATAACCAAGCAAAAAAACCTAAAGAATAATTCCGTTTCCAAGCCGATCATAGAAACCCCAATTGAACCAGAGCCAGTGGCAGTAGATCCACCCAAAGAAAATCCAAAATTTTCTCTCAAAAAACCAAACTACTTGCAAGTTGATCTGGCTGCGACGGATCCAGATACTTTGAAAAACGCGGTCGCTGAAAATGTTAAGGAAGTGGAAAAAGAAGGCGTTACCGGACCGGTTGAATTCATAGTAGTTGACAAAGAAAACAATCCGATTGGATTCTCAATATTTTCCAAAAAGATCGGACTGGTTTTTTCAAAAAATATTTTAACCGCCCTAAAAGATACTTTCAGCTTATTCGTTTACAAAGATGGCGATAATTACCGGCTAGGAATCAGCCTTGATTATAAAGAGGATGTTAATTTGAAGAGCTTGATGTTGCTGGAAGAGCCGCGGTTGCTGACAGGCCTCAAACCGCTCTTCCTGGACACGCCATATGCTCCGATAAAATTAAAGCGTTTTTCCAATAATACTTATAAAAATCTGCCCGTTCGCTATCTAAATATTATTTCCCCGGAGTATCTTTCCATTGACTACGCGATAAGTCCCAAAACGATTCTGATTGGAACAACCCGGCTGACTACAAAGATGATCGTTGATCGCCTTAATCCAGAAACGGCCGAAACACCTCAAGCGACCAAATAACAATCTGTGGATAACTTGCTGAAAGTTCATCGAAACAGGCCATCTTTGGAAAAAAGAAAACTTCTTTTCAAAAATTGGGCAAACTGCAAAAAAAGTGGATTCTTTGTTATCACTTATTTCGAGGCAAAAAACCCTTTAGATAAAAGGAATTGCCTGAAAACCTTTGACTTAAAGCGATTTTTTTGCTATAATAAGAATACGGTAGCTCATTGAAACTAAGAAACGGCAACGGCAGGAGAGTTTCAATCGCAATTTCCCCCTATTTGCGATTGAAATCTTCTTGCTGTTCAAGTGTTTTAGCCAACGCGCTAAAGCCGCCTCGAATCTGACTCGAGGACCCTAAAACAAAAACAAAAAATTGGGACCTGCCCAGAGTAGTTATAAATTTATGACTATTGCGAGCAGGATCCCAAGAACTTTTTAAAATAAAAATAAAAAATAAAAAGTTCTGTTCTTTAAATCAAAAGGCGTAAGCCGGAGAACAGTTTGAAGAAACAATGCTAAATAAAAGTCAGAATAGCGTTAAAAATGGTGTATGTAAATAAAATACAGGCATACTGTAGTTTCCGCGCCTCTCACCCGGGCGCAAAAAACTCTCGTTACCTGTTATTACATACGACAAACAATCGGGGCGTTCCCCCTAAATTATTTATTTTTTGAGGGCGAGAACGCCCTGGTTACCATACCACTTAGAGTATCGGCACCAGGAAGGTGTTTTTTTGTTTCCAAAATGCTAGAATGAGAAATATAAAATACGCGGGATATATATGACAGATATTTTAGGTATCGGCAAAAAGGGCGAACAAATCGCCGCTGAATTTTTGAAAGACAACGACTACGAGATTATTGAAATGAATTTTAAAAACAACCTGGGCAGAAGACTAGGAGAGATTGACATTATCACAAAAGACTTGGCCAGCCAAGAATTGGTTTTTGTCGAAGTGAAGACCCGGGAGTATAATAAGTATAAAGATACTCTGCCGGAAGAAAACATCACCTACTCTAAGCTGCGGAAACTCCAGAAAATCGCCGGTGTTTACCTCCGCCAAAACGGTTTGCTGGATGAAAATTACCGCTTTGACGCTGTTTCCGTCTGGCTGGATCACGACTCCGGCAAAGCTTGGATAAAACACCTGAAAAGCATTTACTTATAGACATTCTTGTATTTTTTGCTACGATATAAATATTAATTATAAAAAATTGCTATGACCATTGATGCGCAAACACTTGTAGAGCTGAAAGAGGCTTTACTCAAAGAAAAGGCAAGCTTGGAAAATGATTTAGGCAAAATTGCCAAGCCGGTTAACCGGGCTACGGGCGACTATGAACCTGCTTTTGAAGATATCGGCACGGACCGCGAGGATAATGCCTCGGAAGTGGAACAATATACCGATGACTTGCCGGTGGAGATCACACTGGAAAAAAAACTCAAAGACGTGTTGGAAGCACTGGAAGAAATGGAGGAGGATTCCTACGGTATTTGTAAAAATTGTAACCAGAAAATTTCGCTGGAAAGATTGCGTGCCAATCCGTCCGCCCGAACTTGCATTAAGTGCATCTAACATTGAGATGGAAAAATATAAAGACATATTAACCAATGCAGTCTTGCTTATTTTTCTAATATTAGCCGACCAGGCAACCAAATATATTATCCGCTTTTCCGGCGGATTTTATGTTTGCAATTCGAATATCGCACTGGG
>JBBTUK010000001.1:40926-48575 GCA_038063775.1 Patescibacteria group bacterium | reverse complement strand
TTTAAATTTTCAATTTTTTGGACTGACTTTTATTTTATCAGGCGCCCTGTCTAATGTAATTGACCGACTGTATTTTGGTTGCGTGATTGACTTCATTGATTTGAAGTTTTGGCCGGTATTTAATCTGGCTGATGTTTTTATAACAACGGGTGTTATACTAATATTGTTGGACTATTTTCGAAAATCCAAGCTGACATAATTCTTAATTCTATTGCTTTGCCCTCAAAGATTCTATCCGCTGTGACTGTCGGACTAAAAAGCGAGCTTATTGAAGTGGAAGTGGACACGGTTTCCGCCGGACTTCATCAATTCAATATCGTGGGACTGCCGGACACCGCCGTCAAGGAATCGCGCGATCGGGTAAGTTCAGCGATTCGCAACTCCAATTTTAAACCGCCACATCAAAGCGGACGGGTAACGATTAATCTGGCTCCGGCTGATCTCAAGAAAGAGGGCCCTGTTTACGATCTTCCCATGGCCTTGGGATTCCTGCTCACAACCAAGCAGATCAATTTTGACTATAAAAACAAATTGTTCCTCGGTGAGATGGCCCTGGACGGTAAAATAAGGCCGGTCAAAGGCGTCCTGCCAATGGCGATATTGGCGCGAGATATGGGTATTTCAGAGATTTACGTCCCAAAGGAAAATGCTTCTGAAGCTTCCATTATCGAAGAGATTAGTGTCATTCCCGTAGATAATTTTTTGGACCTGGTGGCGCATTTGCTGGGAAAAAACAAGATCAAGCCAGTTCCAAAAACAGATTTGGAAAAATTTTTTTCCATTGAAGAAAATGAGTTGGACATGTCTTTTATCCGCGGCCAGGAGCATGCCAAACGGGCGCTGGAAATTGCCGCGGCGGGCGGACACAATGTGATTTTGAACGGTCCCCCCGGCTCCGGAAAAACGATGCTAGCCAAAACCATGGCCTCAATCTTGCCGCGCCTCACGATTCCGGAAGCTTTGGAAGTGACCAAAATATTTTCCGTATCCGGACAGCTTCCACGCGGAACCGCCCTCATCACCCGGCGTCCTTTCCGCTCGCCACACCACACCGCCAGTTCTGTCTCAATAGTGGGAGGAGGAACTTATCCGCGGCCCGGGGAGGTCAGTATGTCCCACCGGGGAATCCTGTTTTTGGATGAGTTTCCGGAATTTTCCCGAAGCATCTTGGAAAATTTAAGGCAACCATTGGAAGACGGTTTTATCACAATCTCCCGCGCGCAAGGTTCTTTGGAATTTCCGGCGCGGTTTACTCTCATTGCCGCCATGAATCCCTGCCCTTGCGGCAACGCCACCGACCCGGAAAAAGCCTGTTCTTGCAGTCCAGCCGGCATCATCAAATACCAAAGAAAGATTTCCGGACCGATTCTTGACCGTATCGACCTGCAAGTTGAGGTGCCGCGGATAAAATTTGAAAAGCTTAATGAGGACTACCAGGGAGAATCATCAACTGAAATTCGAGAACGGGTTGGGCGCGCCCGAAACATCCAGGCAAGGAGGTTTGATGGCTCAAGAGTGGTAACCAACAGCGAAATGGGAAGCGTTGAAACAAGGAAGTTTTGCACTTTGAATCCTCAATCGCTTGAACTTATGAAAAATGCGGTCTCTCGCTTCCACTTGAGCGCACGCGCTTATTATCGTATAATCAAGGTCGCCCGCACCATCGCCGACTTGGAAGAAAATCCCGAAATCCAGCCCGCCCATATTGCCGAGGCTATCCAATATCGGTTTAAGACGGAGTAGTTGAATAGATTTCTAATTTCTAATTTCTAAACAATTTCCAATGAATTAATTTCAAAATTTTGAAATTGAAGCAGTGTTTGAAAATTGAAAATTAAAAATTGAAAATTAAGTTGCTATTTTTTAAGGTTCGCAAGATAGTTGCGCCTGCAGCTTTATTTTTTGTTTTGCTTTTAGGCCATAAGAGTTTTGCTTTTTCCCCTAGTCCAAAAAATACTTTTGATTTTTCGGGCGAAAAAATCATTCTCCTGAACTACAACGGTTTGGCTTTCAACGCCAAAGTTTATGCTAAGACTGTCAGTGAATTCCTGAACGAAAACAATATTCAATTGTCCGAGCATGATGAAATAATTCCGGACAAAAGTGCCGCTATTTTTGCCGGGACTAATATTGAAATCCGAAGAGCGATAAAAATTAAAATCCAGGTGGACGGTAAAAATATTGAAAATTGGACTTTGCGAAAAAATGTCGCCGGAGTTATTTCTGAAAATAACATAACATTGGGAAGATTGGATAAGGTTGTTCCTGACATAAGTTTTTCTCCCCGCGCGGATCAACCGATTGTCATTACTCGCATTAATGTGGAGGAAAAAGTCATGGCAGAAGATATAGATTTCAAGACCATCAACAATGAGGATAAGACGCTGGGCTGGCGGGAGAAAAAAATAACGCAAATCGGAGAAAAAGGCATCCGAGAAGTGAAATACCGCATAACCTACAAAAATGGCAAAGAAATATCGCGCGTCACGTTGGAAAAAAAGGTCACTAAGGATCCGGTAACCCAGATCGTTACCCAGGGAACTTTTATGAAACTAGGCAAGACTGCCAAAGGCCAAGGCACCTGGTATGCCTATCAGGGCGGGCTTTTCGCCGCCTCAACAGTATTGGCGCGCGGTTCTTACGCCAAAATTACAAACACCGCTAATGGTAAGTCAGTGATTGTTCAAATCAATGACTACGGCCCGCAAGGCAAGGGACGAATCATTGATCTTGACAAAGTGGCTTTCGCCAAGATCGCCTTCCTTGGCGCGGGAGTGATCGGAGTGAAGGTGGAAGAGATATTAAACTAGCTTTTTAGGAATTAGCTTCTTAGCTGATTAGTCAATTTCTAACAAGCTAAGAAACTACAAGCTAATAAGCTCAACTTATGCCGACAAAATTAGGACAGAATTTTTTGAGAGATAAAAAAGTTCTGGAAAAAATTATTACGGCCGCTGATCTAAAATCAGATGACTTTGTGATTGAAATCGGTCCGGGTGAAGGAGTGTTGACCGAAGAGTTAGCAAAAAAATGCCAAAAAGTTGTCGCAGTTGAAATAGATAAAAATCTAGTAAAGTTGTTGCGTAACAAGTTCAGTAACCAAAAGAATGTTGAGATTATTAACGAAGATGTTTTAAAAGTAAACTTGGCAGAATTAGTCCCTCACCCCCTAACACCCTCTCCCAAAACTGGGAGAGGGTGGACTCGCGAAGCGAGGACGGATGAGGGTGTATACAAAGTCATCGCTAATTTGCCTTACTATATAACCTCTCCGATTATCCGATTATTTTTAGAATCCGAAACACCTCCCCAAGAAATGATTCTGCTGGTCCAGAAAGAAGTGGCGGAAAGAATCGTCGCAGGCCCCGGTAAAATGAGCCTTTTGGCTGTTTCCGTGCAGTATTATGCCCGGCCGGAATTGCTCTTCTGTGTCAATAAAAGCGCCTTTTTCCCAATACCGGAAGTTGATAGTGCCTTATTAAAGATTGTTCCGTATTGCTCCTCTCCCTTTTCAGGGAGAGGAGGTCGCGAAGCGACAGGGGAGGGAGAATTTAGGAAAAAATTCTTTCGTACCGTCCGCACTGGATTTTCCGCCAAGAGAAAAACTTTGCTTAACAATTTTTCCAGCAGTTTTCATTTGGACAAAACAGAAGTGGAGGAAAAATTAAAAAAAGTCCCACTCAGCGGGACTGCCCGGGCCCAAGAGCTGAATATGGATGAATGGAAAAAACTGGCGCTGATATTTTCTAAATAAAAACTGTTTTCATCAAAATCAAGCCATACGCGCCGACAACGCTCAAGACCCACCAGAATAAAAGTTGTGGCTTTATTTTTTTGCTCGTTATGATAAGAAAAGCAGCTCCGCCGAATAAAAGCGCCCACCAGAAAAGACGCAGTTCGTTCAGCAAAAAAACACTGAGCATAAAAGAGAGAAACGCACTCGTTGCTACAATTAGCCTCCCTTTTTCTTCCCCGAAAATAACCGGGATCGTCAGGACGCCGTATTTTTCGTCGCCGGCGATATCTTTAAAGTCTTTTATAGGCAAAGAAAGTGTCAGCGCAATTATGATGAGTAATATTATTCTCCAGGAAAGACCATGGATGTTTTGATCGCCGGAAAAGAGCGTAAAACCGATGAAAAGGACCACTAAAGAGGCGACGGAGCTGGCCAGCGTGGCAATGAGGGGAAATCTTTTCAGCCGAAAAGGCGGCACCGAATAAACCCAGGCGATCAGTTGATAGATAAAAATGAGCGCGGCGAATTTAAAACTGATGGTTAGTCCGCCCAGTAGCGAGAGCAAGAAAACAACCACGCCGAAACTTTCATATTCCTGGACGGTAAATATTTTTTTCTGCAATGGCCTTTGCGGGTTGGAAATTTCATCAATCTGAAAATCGTAAATGTCATTGAAAACCACTGACGCCAGCCAGGCCAACCAGATGCTGCTCATCAGGACCAGGAGAGCCGCGGCGGAAAAAACGTAAAGATGAAAATTTTCCGGATAGATCAAATAGCCCAATCCCAACCCGATGAAAAATAAGCCGGCATGATAAACCAGCTGCGGGAAGCGGCTGTTTTTGATGACCGCTAAAAATTTCACTGAATTAATTTTGAAAAAAAGAAGAATCAACATGGCTAGCAAAAACAGATAGTATATCAGATTCAGGTTATAGGCTAAAGAATATTTCAAATTAAAAAACTCCGTTCCGAAAAGCCTGGCCGGGGTTCCTAAAAATTGAATGATATCAATTTCATTCACTTGGGAAACCTTTTTTTCCCCCGCCAGAAAATAATAGCCGAAAGTGAAGAAAGAGGGGAAGCTCCCCATAAAAAATAAAGTTGCATAAGTAAAAAAACCGGCCAAGAGGCCCTTGAGCCATTTCCGGGTTTTTATCCAAACCAGCAGAGTAACAAAAATTATGGCTAAAATAAAGGTTATTTTGGTTCCAAAATAGACGATACCGGAGGGAAGACGGCCAAAAACCGTCAGAAATTGGCTCCAGAGAGCCTGAATATCGTTTAAAACATAAAAACTCCAATAGACTTCACCTCCGGTTTTAATGATATCGAAAATTGGTGGCAGAACGATAAGCCAGGCGGCCCAAAGCATCAAAAGCGCTGAATGCGCCGGAT
Source organism: Patescibacteria group bacterium (assembly GCA_038063775.1). Classification (GTDB taxonomy): domain Bacteria; phylum Patescibacteriota; class Minisyncoccia; order Moranbacterales; family UBA2206; genus UM-FILTER-42-9. The sequence continues at coordinate 43,441 of JBBTUK010000001.1, read as the reverse complement.
TTTCTTGCAAAAAAAAGCTTGCGATAAGCCAAATCAGGAGAAAAGCCAGAATGAAGAAAAAGAAATTATGGAGATATTCAATTGTGATTTCACCGATTGAAAGAGCCGGGGAAGCGATAAAGAATTCAATAAACATCCGGAGTCCGATAATGCCTAGAAAACTCAAAGCCCAAGTCGCCGGATGGACGGATTTTCCGGAAAATTTGTTGATTTTTTCTTCCAACACTTGAAAAATAGGTTGCATCAATTTAACTTTACCAGCCTTCTCGGCGGAAGGCAACTTTTTTATAACTGTTGGTGTTTTTTCTAGAAGCGGTGCTGCGTGAAGTCTGGTTTCCGCAGGCCAGGCGCTTGCGCCGCAGTGCTTTTGCCAAACAGATGTTTTACGCTGTGAATAACTTTATTCCTTGAAAACAAGTTTTGTGTTATAATCTTATTGATGAGCCCCGTACCAACTTTTGATTTAAGATTTTTACCACTTATTCAAAAGTGTGGTTAGTAATTGTATTTTAACCATTGATTTATTGCTGTCTTTCGCGGTGCGAATGTCATCAAAAGTTAGTGCGAGATGAAAATAAAAAATATAAAATTGTCTCTATTGATTTTGGGAGGTTTGATGATTTTCAGTTTTGCCTTTTTTTCATATGCTGATAATGAATCAAACTCTAATAAAAATGTTGTTTTGGACAGCGATCAAGACGGCCTGACCGATGCGGAAGAAAGGACCTACGGCACCAATCCACAGAAATCCGACACGGACGGAGACGGCTATTCGGACGGCACCGAAGTAAAATCCGGCTATGACCCTTTGAAACCGGCGCCCGGCGATAGAATAATCGAGGAAGAAACAACAAGCCTTCCCGCCACGGAAGCTGCCGGCAGTGAGGAAAATTTGACCGACAGTATGGTCAATAGAGTGTCTGCCCTTATGAATGGCGATCTAACCGGCCAAAATCAGGATGTCTCCATGGAGGATGTGCAGGAAATTATTGAAGAAGCTATGAGTGCCAAAGTCACCGAAGCTGACCTGCCGCAAGTCAGTAAAGATGAGATTAAAATAAAAAAACAGGATTACGCCAAACTTTCAGCCACAGAAAGAACTGCCAAGGAAAAGGAAGATTTCGTTAAATATTCAACGGCAATCGCTTATATTATTTCCAGCAACTCAACCAAGCCCATCACTTCAGAAAGCGACCTGAAAAGCACCACGGACTCGGTTGTGCAACAAATCTCTACCGCTATGCTGACGAGGAATCCGGCTCTGCTGGAAGGTTTGAGCCAAAACGGAGAAAAAATGCTGAATCAGATGAAAGAGGTTGAGGTGCCGGAAGATCTAGTGGATCTGCATGTGAAGGGCTTGGCTTTCGCCAAATACGCGATGACACTAAAGGACAGTCTGTCTCCCAATCTAGCCGATCCTTTTTCTGATCTGGTCAAATTTTCAAAAATGCAAAGTTTCGGAGAAGTCTTGCTCGGCTTTGGAAGCGAAATGCAGTCCAAAATAACCCAGTATGGAATCACCGTTAGTGACGCCAGTCAGCTGATAAATTACGGCACCGGCTCAACAGCAACAAAATAGCTTGGATATTTTTTTGTAAATTATGAAGAGTCTTGGAACGAAAAAGTTTTTTTGGAGAAAAAAAATAATTATAATTTTATTGCTTTTCAGCTTGTTTTTTTCTCCTTTGACGGCCTCCAAAGCTTATGCCTGGGACGCGGTAATCGGAGAGACTTACGGATTTATCTTGAGAATTATGAAAGAGCAAATCGAGGGCATGATCCGCGGACTGCTCAAAACTATGGCGGCTAACCTGATCAATCAAATGATGGAAAAACTGGTTTCAGGCGGAAGCGGCGGACCCAAGTTTATCACCAATTGGGAAGATCATATCATCCGCGATACGGGACAAAGATCATCCGTTTATGTCAATGATTATCTGACCCAGGCCACGTCCGGTCGGGGCTCTTCCTCCGGCTACCAGCCAGCTTCCGGATTTGAGAGAACCCAGCAGATGCTGGAAAAAGCCAAAAATGGCGTTTTTGGTCCGCCTCCGCCGGTAACCCTAAACGAGGACCCCGCAAAATTACTGGCTAAAAAAACCTTCAAGAAATTTAGTCAGCTTGCCTCGGGAAATAACAACCAAGCGGCTCTTGAAGTTAGCGCTACAGAGCTGGCGCTTCAAAAAGCCGAGGATGAGAGAGATATTGCCATGACTAAGGCCATAGCTAGCCAAGGTTTCAAGGATACGGAAAAGAACGGGCAGACCGTAACCCCGGGCGTTGTTACCAAGGAAGCCTTGGTGAATGCCCAAGATATTCCAAATAAAGCGATCACAGCCGCCTCCAGCCCGGGAGAAATCATTGCCGCGATAGTCTCAAAATTATTGTCCAAAGTAATAACAAGTGGCATCGGGAATATTCAGACGCAAATCCAAAAGCAAGTTACCAATGTGACCCAAAACGCCCAGACTTCCCTAAATGCGAAGGTTCAGGTCGGTGGCCCGGGTTCTATGTT
>JBBTUK010000001.1:37988-40826 GCA_038063775.1 Patescibacteria group bacterium | reverse complement strand
ACGCCCAGACTTCCCTAAATGCGAAGGTTCAGGTCGGTGGCCCGGGTTCTATGTTTAAAAGATAGATTAACCAGACTAAAACAAAAAAAATTGAAAGATAGGATGAGCTACTGGAAAAACAAACAGCGCAAGCGACTTTTGACGTTTGTGGCATGCCTGACAATTGTCAGTATTCTTTTTTCTTTAAACCTAAAAACCGTATATGCCCAACCGATGTTCGGATTTAGCAATAATCCGGATCAGCTCGCTGCTGAATCAGTGGCTGCATCAACATCAGTCTTTGACCACCTAAAGGGCGCTCTGAAATTAGCCGTTCTGGCACCCTTTTTGCCAATTTACGCCTTTATTGCAGGCATTTTGCTTCCGGCCGCCAACACCCTGTTTGTTTGGGCAGTCAAGGTGGATAATTTTCGGGCAGTGGTCGGCAGTCCGGCAATTTATACCAGCTGGAAAATCGTCCGCGATTTTTTGAACATAGCTTTCATTTTGGTCATCTTGTTTTCAGCTTTTGCCACCATTTTCCAGGTGGAAAAATACAGTTACAAAAAAATTCTCTTGAATTTGGTCCTGATGGCGCTCCTAGTTAATTTCAGTTTTCCCATTGCCCGCTTCATCATTGACTTATCCAATGTCCTGATGTATACGCTGATGAATATGCTCTTTGAAGGCGGCCAGGCCGGAGCCGGCAAGGCGCTGGCGATGATCGCCGACAAAGCAGGTATTTCGTCAATCATGGATCCTAAAGGTTCAGTGGCATCTTCTGTTGCCGCTATGCTGGCGGCGATAATTTTTGGTTTTATTTTAGCTATCACAATGGTAGCCATCGGTATTATGTTTGTTATCCGCATCGTCGCTCTGGCCATTCTCATCATTTTCTCTCCGGTGGCTTTTGTCGCCTCTATCATTCCCGCCACTGCCAGTTACGCCAGTGACTGGTGGAATCAGCTTTTCAAATACGCCTTTTTCGGGCCGATTATGATTTTTATGATCTATATCGCCGTTACGACTATGCAAAGTTTTGCCTCTGTTCAAACCGGATTTAGCGTAATAGCCGGCAGTGAGTCGATGGCTCCCAATCTTATCGGGAATATTGCTTATCTCGCGATTCCCATCGTCATTCTCTGGATCGGCATGGGCACGGCGCAAAAGATGAGCATTGCCGGCGCCGGCGCGGTAATGGGCGGCGCGCAGAAAATACTGAAGTCTTTTGGATCAAAATATAGCGGAGTTGACGCTGTCAAGAGAGGCTACAAGGCCTATGAGGCAAGAAGAGATGCGCACCATAAAGGTGATATATTTGAGCGAGCTGGAACAGGCATAGGTTCCGCTGGAGATAGAATGAGAACACTCATTGGATCTGATCGAAGCAAGAGAGAGGCCCAAAATAGACTTGATCAGGATCAAATGAACCGAGAAAAGAAAGCTTATGAAAGCCATAATATGGGCAATATGGAACCAGAACAACTGCGGCAACTTATGGAGCATGGCACTGCTGATGAAATGGCTGCGGCCACACGGGCTTTAGCCGAAAAGGGCAATGCCACAGGAGATGATTTGGATAAAGTTCGTGATGCTTTTGGAGAAACAAGCCAGGTTTTCAGACAGCTGGTTAATAAGGTTAAGGATTATGATCCTGGTGCCGCCTTTGCACATATTGCGGATGGCGCAGCACGCGAAAAAGCTATAGCCAATGCCATGGAAAAGGGAGATGTTACCAAATATTCTGCCGATGCATGGAAGGGACATCGCGGACAAGAACTGGCGCGCATTGGATTTGAAAAAGGGCTCTTGGACACCAAGACTGTTGGAAAGATAACCGATAAAAGCACCGCTCACGAAGATGCGTTAAAGCGAACATTGACGTCTCTTTCCGACATTTCTACCAATCATGGGCTTGCATCTCATAGAGAGATTCAGTTGGCTAGACTAGCACAAACCGGAAAAATGAGTGCCCATGCTGAAACTGGCGCGACTAGTGCTGATTGGCAAAGAGAGATTTTCTCCAGAGGCAATGCAGATACTTTCAAGAACATGAAAGCGAGTTACGTTGCGACTCACGCCGCTTCTATGGCCCAACATATAAATTCTGGCGAATATAAGGAAATTGTTACTCGCTTTAAGGATAAGGAAGCGAAAAAAGAACTTAATGGGTATGTTGGAACAACCACTTTCCCAACTGGTGCTGCTGGTGAAAATCAGAATACGCTACAGGGCATTTCTCACAATGATCCTTACTTAAGAAATATTGTTTAATTAAAGTGTTATGGAATTTTCAGAAAAAGTTAATACGCTGCCCAAAGAGATAAGAGATTTTCTTATGTCCAATGAGGTTAGACTGGAGTTGGAAAAAGCATATATTTCTTTTAAGGCTGAAAAAAGTAAGAATACTGGCGAGATTTCAAAATCAGTAGGCTTAGTTTTTGTTGGCGACGTCGCTTTAGAAAATTTACCTAATATAATCTTAACGAGCCTAGGTGTTCCGGAAAACATAAGTTACGGGATTGCTTATGAAATAAACAAAAGGATTTTCAATATTTTTCCAAATTACTTCAAAAATTCGGAGGCTCTTTTGAATAAATGGAGACTACTGAAATCAGATCCGCAGATTTCTAAAGAAGAAATTGCAAAAATTTTATTAGAAATCGAGCCGTGGATTTTGGAAGCTGAGAAAGAAAAAAGAAATCAATCGCTAAAAATGCAACAAGTACAGGAAAGTCTAGTAAAAGCGACTCTGAGTGAAGCTCTGAAAAATTACCCCGAACTCGGCGAGCAGCTGATCACTTCCGAAAAAATAACTTTGCACAGCTTTCCGGAACCAGTGCGGCCCTCCATCAAAAA
>JBBTUK010000001.1:27188-37888 GCA_038063775.1 Patescibacteria group bacterium | reverse complement strand
CCGAAAAAATAACTTTGCACAGCTTTCCGGAACCAGTGCGGCCCTCCATCAAAAACTGGCTGGCCGACTATACTTTCACGCTCGGCCAGGATAAGCGAGGAGCGATGGAAAGAAGTCGCTATTTGTTCCAGAACATCAACGCTCGCAATTTGAAAGGCGAAGACCGCCAAAGATTGTCCTATATCCTCCGGGTTTACGATGAAAATCTGCCGATAACCATCAACAAGGCGACCCGGCGAGTTATCTTTGCCGCCGCCACGCCGGAAGAACCAGCCGTTAGTCCCGTTTCCGCGCCACTGCCCACAGCAAATCCCGACCGAAGTGCCACATTAGACTCTGGCGTCCGCTTTTCCTCTCCGCAGCAATTGCCTTATGAGAGGAAAAACAGCTCAAATGTCTCCAATATCACCCGGCTGGAAGAAAAACCCAAACCCATGCCCAAAAATGTAGTTAATCTGAAAGAATAATGGCTTTATTCAACATCCCACAATTCATAGACACGGAAGACAAAGTCGTCGGACCGTTTACCGCCAAACAGATCGGCTGGATGATTGCCGCGGTCGCTACTCTTTTTGTTTTATATTCTTTAGCTGGAAAAACGGCTTTTTGGTTTCTGCTTTTACCGGTTTTCGCAATTTTCGGCGGTCTGGCTTTCTACAAACCTTACGGCCAGCCACTGACTTTCCTCCTCGCGTCCTTGTTCCATTTTTTTTTGAACCCTAAGATGTATGTTTGGAAAAGAGTACCGGACATACGAAAAGCGACAAAGAAAGTTTCCCAGAACAAAACTGAAGTCCGCCGGGAAAAGAAAACTATCACTACAGAGAAGATTGAGGAAATTACAAGGCTGGTGGATACGGAAAATAAAAATTATTTTAACTAAAACTTATGGAAGTGCTCCATTCAAAAAAATCAGGCCAGCAGGCCAGCACCTCGCCTACTCAAAATTTTTTAAGCGTGGCGGAAATAAGGGAGGATGTCATTATTCTTAAGAACGGATCTTTGCGCGGAGTGCTGGCCGTCTCAGCCATAAATTATGACCTCAAGTCCAGCGAGGAGCAGGAAGCGATAATCATGCAATACCAGAATTTTTTGAATTCCCTGGACTTCCCCATCCAAATCTCGATTAATTCCCGTAAGCTGAATTTGACCCATTATATGGAGATGCTGGAAAAAAAGGAGCGGGAGCAACAAAACGAACTACTGCGGCTGCAAATTTCCGAATACAAGAATTTCATCGGGCAATTGGTGTCGGTTTCCAATATTATGGACAAGGGTTTTTACATAAGCGTTCCGTTTTTCCCCATTGAAAACGCCAAAAAGGGCTTCTTTGGCAATCTGTTGGCCACTTTCAATTCGAAAAAGAATGTTTTGGAAAAAACAGAAAGTTTTGAAACATATAAAAGCCAGCTTTTCCAACGAATGGATCATATTACCGCTGGCCTGGCCGGAACTGGCCTCCGCATGGCGCCGCTCCAAACCCAAGAACTTATAGAGTTGATATATAACGCGTATAATCCCAATGTTTTTGCCCTGACCGAGCTGGAAGATGTTAAAAAATTGGATTTAAAATAAAAATCGTATACTCGATAGTGAAATTTCGACCGAGTCGCAGAGCGACTTCAAAACCGGGTAAACATAATTTAGGATTAACAAATAATAAATTATATATAAAATTTTGACGATTATTTAAAAAGTAAATTGTCGAAATTCTACTACCGGATATGCTGGATTTTCTCAAGAAAAAAGACGGGGAAGTGGAGGCTTTGAATAACGAAGTGCTGCAAACTGAAAAATATTATCAAGAAGGCACCGCCAAACTGCATGATCTGATCGCTCCTTCTGCGATTAAAATCGCGCCGAAATATATCCGCGTGGGCGAGACCTTGGCGCAAACTATTTTTGTCGTGACCTATCCGCGCTATCTTCACAGCAACTGGTTCTCTCCCATAATCAACATCGACATTCCGTTGGACATCTCGATGTTCATCCATCCCATTGACACCACTTCTATCTTGAAGACTCTCCGCAGCAGCGCGACCCAGGTCCAATCGCAAGTCCACATCGAGCAGGAAAAAGGTCTCATTCGTGATCCGGCTCTGGAAACTGCGATGCAGGACATTGACGAGCTCCGCGACAAATTGCAGCAAGGCACGGAAAGATTTTTCCGTTACGGACTTTATATAACGGTTTACGGCCAGGAAGAAAAAGAGTTAGAAAAAATGGTCGGCTCCATAACAGCCATTTTGGAAGCCCAGTTAATTTATACCAAACCGGCCGTTTTCAAAACCGAACAGGGATTTAATTCCGCTTTGCCGCTGGCCAATGACGAATTGGATATTGGAACTAATATGAATTCCGCCCCTCTTTCCACGACTTTCCCCTTCATTTCCTCCACGCTTTCTAATAATGACGGTATATTATACGGCATCAACCGCCACAATAACAGCTTGATAATTTTTGACCGCTTTAAGATGGAAAACGGCAATATGGTGGTTTTTGCCAAGTCCGGCGCCGGAAAAAGCTATATGGTCAAGCTGGAAGTACTGCGCCATATGATGATCGGCACCGATATCATCATTATTGATCCGGAAAATGAATACAAGCATTTGTGCGAAACGGTCGGCGGCACTTTCGTGAAAATTTCCCTCAGTTCCAACAACCATCTCAATCCGTTCGATCTGCCAAAAATTGGAGAAGGGGATAATCCGGCGGATGTCCTGAAAAACAACATCGCGGATCTGATCGGTCTGGCGCATTTGATGGTCGGCGGCGTAACCCCCGAAGAAGATTCGGTTTTGGACAAAGCTATCCACGAAACCTATGCTATCCGCGACATTTCCGATCAGACAAATTTCAACGAACTGAGCCGAGAATCTTTTCCGACGATGTCGGATCTTTACCAGGTGCTGCGCAATATGGACGGCGGGGAAAGTTTGGCGGTCAGGCTGGAAAAATATACTGAAGGAATTTTTGCCGGATTTTTAAACAGTCCGACCACCGTCCGCATAGATAACCCGATGGTGGTTTTTAATATTCGGGATATGGAAGAAGAATTGCGACCGATTGCCATGTATATCGTCCTGCATTTTGTCTGGAATGAAATGCGGACGAATATGAAAAAACGGATAATCCTTGTAGACGAAGCCTGGGTTATGATGCGCTCAGAAGATGCCGCTTCATTCCTGTTCGGCATCGCCAAAAGATGCCGAAAATATTATACCGGACTCACCACCATCACCCAGGATGTCAATGACTTTCTCACTTCCCGCTACGGCAAGGCGATCGTAACCAATTCTTCCATTCAGATCCTCTTGAAACAGTCGCCTTCCGCCATTGACACCATCGCGGAAACTTTTTATCTCACCGACCAGGAAAAATTCTTGCTGATGGAAAGTAATGTTGGAGAAGGTATATTTTTCGCCGGCACTAACCATGTCGCCATCCGGGTGGTGGCTTCCTATTCCGAAGATCAGATTATCACGACCGATCCGGCCCAGCTTTTGGAACTGGAACAGGCCAAAAAAGAATTTTCCGAAGAAGAAATGTAGTTTTTTGTTCAATGCTACCAGGTGATGATATATGATAAATTTTAAATATTTGCCGCCTTCAGTTTGACTCAAAGGTGGACTGCTACCGGGTATGGAAGAAGACGAAATCAACTATCAGGAAGATTTAGAGAACGCCCGGCTGAACCAAAGCCAATACTTGGCTGTTGCCAGCCAAACGCCCGCGGAAAGGAAAGAACCGCTCATTGATATGCTGAAAGATATGCCCTATTTTTTGGCCATTCTAATGGCGATTGGAAAAGACGTAGCGGATTTTTTCGGCATCGGCTCTTCACCGGCTATCGGCACGCTAATTACCATTTTGGTTATGATTACGATCGCTCTTTTGATTTTTTTGGCCGCTCCCACGGAATTTTTCCACAATTTTATGCTGCTTTTTGGAGGCACGACAATTGAAACCATTCCCGTGGTAAACCTGCTACCCGTTCTCACCGGCGCGGTCGTCTATATTTACGTCAGAAAAATTTTGCAGAGACTTAAAAAAAGAATGAAAAAGATCACCGGCGCCACTCGCTTGGCTAATCTGGCAACTAAAGCCGCTCCTTAGAATTAATTATGCAAAAAAGAGAAACAGAAATAAAATTTTTAGCCAAATGGAAAGAAGTCTTGACCGGCTCTTTTTTGGCGCTGGCTTGTTTGGCGCTGTTTTACTTTTTTCCGTCCCGGGGCCCAGTCCAGGATCTGAGCCGTTTGCTTTTTTTCTTGCTGATCATTCCCGCTCTCTACATAAAACTTATCCTCAAAAAAAGCTTCCGGGATTTTGGACTAACTTTTAGCGTGACCAGAGAGAATGCCGGATGGCTGGCCGGAATGCTGCTTCTCTCCCTCCTGATTGCCTATTTTTTAATAGAATTTACCTCCTTTAAAAGAGCTTACCTTCTCCCGAGTTACGCGCTGGGCAGTTTTTGGTGGTTTCTGGTTTATGAGCTGGTTTTTGTCAATATCTGGCTGTTTCTCCACGAGTCCTTTTACCGGGGCTTTATTTTCTTCACTTTTGCCGAAAAATTCGGTTCTCTGGCGATTTTAGTGGCTGCCTTTTCTTTTGCGATTTTTCTCGGATTAACCAGAAGTTTTTCCTGGATCATGGCGCCGTATGTCATCATTTCGCTGACCGGCGGATGGCTGACTTACAAAACTCGCTCTTTTGTCTATTCGTATTTAATGGGATTATTGTTTATAATAATATTAGACGCTTATATAGTTTATGCTTTCAAACAATTGGTTTAAAAAATCTATGCGCAAAAAAATCTTTTCACCTATATTTTTGATTCTCTTTATTTTTATGTCTTTTTTCCCTGTTGAAAGTGCCAGGGGCAGTGCGGCTTGGATGTTCCTGTCGGGAGCCGGAGCGACTAAGATTCTAAACATGACTCCCGGCAAACTTTTTGACTCTATGTTGGCAGAAACGGGTGCGGACAAAAACGAGGTCAAAAATTCCGTGGCAACCTATAATCAAAGCCGGCAGAAAAAGCAGGCGCCGACAGTTTATTTGAATTTTTCTCCGCCGAACCCGTCGGACGGAACGGAAATAACCGCTACCGCTATGCCGGCCTATTTCTTGAATAATAGCCCCAATGATCTCTATTACACTTGGTATTTGCAACGCGCGCAATGCTTGCAAGGACAGCCATTTGATAATGTAGACTTGGATGTCGTTCCCGGAAACGCGGCTTGCGATCTTGATGACAATGGCACTATTAATGTGAATGATTACAAAATCGCCGCCGGGCGGATTATCGCCAATGCCGGCTTTGACTGGAACAGGCCGTCAACTGCTGGAAACCCAGGTCCTTACGACAGTGAAACTGATACTAACGACGGCTATGAAGCTCCTTTCGGTGGAAATGACCAGGAGGGCAAAAATGCTTATTGTTATGTGCATGATTGGAAAACCGGAAATGAATATATACTGCCTGAATGCGCTCATCTTTTTCCGGATGACGGAATAGATGCGTTAGGAGAAGGGGATGGCGGTGATCCTGAATTTACAATGAGTCAGGAAAAATTTTGGCATACGGATCCGCACAACAACGATACCGCCGGAACATCCTTCAATGATGAATCCAATGTGGTGGGCCGGGGAATGTCCGGGTTCACCTGGAATTACCAAGCCGGAGACCGGGTGGGAGTGGCAGTGGAAGGAATTTCCATGGAACCGACGCAAATGGATGATTCTTCTTATAAAACTATGTGGGCTTTGTCCAAAAATACCTGTACTGTAGGCGACTTTTTAGGAGAATGGGATTACGGTGATTATGTTACGGATGCGCGTCCGCTGGGACAAGCCTTTGATCTGACTGAAGAAGAAGTGGCGGCTTGGCTGGTGGAACCGGAGCATACAGTACCTTGGCTGGAAGAAAATGATATCACTTTGCAAGATCCGAACCCCGAAACCGCTACCGCGTCCATCAATAAAGTGGGCGGAATAACAACCAGCGATACGATCATACCCGTGGACGATGGCGCTGGCGGAACTTTGGATACGGTCAAGTGGGCTGACACCGCGCTTATCCGCGTCGGAGGGACGCTTACCGTTACCGATGGAGTCAGCACACAAACAGGCGGCGAAGTTATGGGAACCAGCGGTTATGTCGCCCCTAATTTCACGGTTGGTCGGGATGAAGCCGCTACCACCCACGCTGATAACGAAGTGATTTATGGCAACACTCTCACCGAAACATATGTTGTATCTCGCCTGGTGACACAAAACGATATAAATCTGACCTTGGTTATTGAAGACACATTGGAAATAACGCAAACCCTGACCGATGTGAATGGAGCTGTACTTTCGACCGAAAAATCGCTCCTTGGTCCGTTAAGCTATGAAGTTAGCGGAAACGCCTTTACTATGACCGTGGATGACCTAAATGACTGCCTGACCAAAAATCTGCTGACGCCGGCGGATGTGACCGAAGGCGGCAATAAAATGCAAGTGAGTTTGTCGGCTATCCCGGAAAACCCGATGAATGACCCCGCGGGAGAAAATTCAGACACAGTGGTGGTTACCTCTTCCGCCCAAAATGTTCTGAATGAAGATTTTTTGCGCTATGAATGGCAAGTCTACACGGGAAATTCCGCTTCCATTAGTAGTGAAGAGTGGACTGGCCCCTTGTCCAAAGAAGATCTTGTTGATTCAACCCAGACATCCGGCATAGGTATCAAAACTTTAAAATTTAAATTGCAAATTCCTGACGATAAGTTCCCCGCGGGAGATGTTCGTTACTTAAAAGTCAGGCTGACCGCCAAAGAGACCGACCAATCGGGCGGAGGAACTGTCAGAGAAGGACGGGCCTCTGTTGTTATCCAGCTCACTTCTTCTTCTGAAACTATACAGGCCTACAATGGCATAGCCGCTAGCGCTTCCACGTTAGCTCTGGGCGCTACGATTTGTGAAAAAGGAGGAACTACTGATTTGGAAAAAGCTCAGGCTGATCAGGACTATAACATTTGTCCGGTCTTAAAAAACCAGCTAATCGGTTTGCAATATTCTGGAGATGCCGCTGATCATAATTTTTTATGGACAGTTAACGGAGAACCGCTGACCTATAGTCAATGTTTTTTTGAGGGTTGTAATGAAACCGAGCAAAATAACATAAATTTTTTCCCCATTCTCAAAGACCCCGGAGCAACTTATACGATAGCGATGAGCGCCGTTAATTCCACAACTGGCAATAAAATAAACTTGACCCGGACTTTCAGGGTGGCGGTGCCATCGGTAAAAATTGTCGCGACAGAAGGCGCTCAACCGACTCTTTTGGGATCGTATGCCGGCCTAGATGGAACACTGTGGCCAGACTACAGCGAAACTGACTTTCAGGCGGTGCCTGGCACAAATGCCAATTTTACTTTTGAAGTATATCCCAAAACCGTGCCACCGGAATATATTGATCGCACAAAAAATGTCTGGCAAGTGGATGGGATTGATTCAACCAATCCGGCCGATAGCAGCAGTGTTTCTGTTGCCGTCAATAAACTTCCGGGCGAATATTATATGGTGGCCCTGGATACTCTTTACACGCCTACTAACGATATCAAAAAAATCCTCAACGCTAATTGGGGAGTGGGCTATAATCAATTTTACGAAAAGCAGTTAAGCGGCACCATAAATCTTGAAATGGTCACCGCTCTCCCCGGGACCGCCGGAGCGGACAATTCTAAGGCGGGTCCGCCGAAAAAAATCTTGGCGGCTATGATTTCCGGCCTTCCGTCTTATATTAACTTCCTGTTCCGCATCGTTTTAACGACCTTCCTGCTGCTCTTTGGCATCTGGATTATCCTTTCCCTTTTCCCGGCTCCTGTCATCAACAAAAATGAAAATTAAAAAAAACACCAAAAAAATATTACTCGTCTTGTTTTTCAGTCTGCTTGTTTTAGTTCCGATTATGGCCTCCTCCATCGGCACTTATAAGCCGATGGAGGAGATTCCGGGCTATACACTTGCCGCGCCGTATGATTTCTTTGATTATATCGCAATCATCTACCGGTTCGGCATCGGAGCTGTTGGCATCGCCGCTATGATTATGCTGTCCATCGGCGGCTTTATGTATATAACTTCAGCCGGAAACAATGCCAGTATGGAAAAAGCCAAGGGCGTCATAACAGACGCCATTGTCGGGCTGCTTTTGGCTTTGAGCGCCTATATCATCCTTTATACGATCAACCCTGATCTGGTGAAGTTAAGAAAGCCGACTGTCGCGCCGATCCCGCTTTCTGTGGTTACTCCTCCTGGCGCTCCGGGTGCTCCTGGTGTCCCGCCTCCTGGAGGATTGGATCCGGCCCAATATCCATGTGCCGTTCAAACTCCGGCTTGCCGAGTCGCGCAATCTGGAGCATGCGCACCTGCTAATTTTGCTGGCACTTGTCTGGCATCCAGCGCCAATAAGGCCTCTGTCATTTGCCAGAAAGAAAGCTCTGGCATAGCGTCTATAGCCAGCGGAGTTGACAAGTGCGTACCTGGAGGGGAATCAGTTTCGTATGGACTTTTTCAAATTAATCTTACCGCTAATAATGTTGCCGGATTGAATTGCACTGGCTCGGTAGGCCCTCTTTACACTGCTCAAAATCATACGTGCTCCGTAACCAACCCAACAGTTTTCAACCAATGCGTTGCCGCTGCCAGAGACCCGACTACTAATATTCAGGCGGCTTGCAGCATTTCCAATGGCGGAACAAGCTGGAGCCGCTGGGGAGCCAGTTCTGGACCCTCCGGATGCCGTTGCTAATTTAAGCAATTTTTTATTTTATATGAAAAAAAGTGTTAAGATAACTTTAATATTGCTTGCCCTGCTCGTTTTGGTAATAATCGGCTATTTTCTTGTTGTGAAACCTAAAAAAACAATTCCTCCTTCCTCCGTTTCTCCGTCAGCGCCTACAGCTGAGTTTATAATTCCCCCTCCCGATGCCAAAAAAATGACCGTCCCTGCCGAAAAAGAAAGCATTGATACGAACAATCTTTACAATAATCCGATTTACAAGCTTCCGGATGGAACAGTTACTTTTTTAGAAAACAGCGATTATACCATGGCTTTTTTTCCAAAAGATAAACTTTTCAACATTGCTATTTTAAGCTCGACTTTAAAAGAAGCGAGAAATAAGGCCGAAGGCGCTTTTTTAGATACTCTGGGAGTTACCAAAGATCAAGCTTGCGAATTGAATGTTTCCTTGGGTGTTCCTTACGGAGTTAGTCCCAGGAATTCTGGTCTCAATTTCGGTCTTAGCTTTTGCCCAAACGGAAAGCCATTTGAATAATTTTTATCGTGTTCTATGTCTCCTTCAAAAAAGATTTTTTTTATCTCATCCTTGCTGTTAGCTATCGTCCTTCTTCTTTGGGGGGTTTATTACTTGTCGTTCAAAAAACCGGCAGAAAAAGTCGCGGAGGTTCAAAAGCAAAACGAGGTTCCGGCAACGGAAACCCAGGAGTCTTCTCCGACTCAAGCCCAAAAAACGAAGAGTGACGCAAAAATATTCCCTGTTTCGGAAGAACCAGTTTTGGGACCGATTTTTGCCGACAGCGAGCAGGTCGTCAAATACTATTCCAAGGAAAACGGCAAAACCTACCAGATAGATCCAGACGGCAACGGCAAAAAAGTTATCTCGGAAAAAGACTTGCCTGGCCTGACTGGCGTTTATTGGTCGCCCAGCAAAACAAAAGTTCTGACTAAATTTTCCAAAGGCAATGGCCAGTCCCAATTCTTCTACTATGATTACGCCAACCGGCGAGGTATGCCGCTGAAAAACAATTTGGATTTTGTTGTCTGGCAGAACAACGACAAGATTTTTTACAAATATTTTGATCCGGCCAGCCAAAAAAGAAGCTTGAACATTGCCAATCCAGACGGCACCGGCTGGGAAAAAATAACGGAATTAAATTATAAAAATATTGTTATCGCCCCCGTTCCCCAATCTGGACTAGTTTCTTTCTGGACCAATCCGGATGCTAATTCCGAAACTGTTCTGCAGTCTGTTTCTATTGTCGGCCAAAGCAGCAAAATTTTGTTTACCGGAAAATTCGGCGTTGATTATCTATGGAACAACAATGGAACAAAGGCATTACTCAGCCATTCTGACGCAAAGGGTGGCACAAAGATTAGGCTAGCTGTCATCAACGATCAAGGCGGAGAATATAAGAATTTGGAAATGCCGACCTTTGTGACCAAGTGTGTCTGGACCAGGGACAACAAGACTGTTTACTGCGCTTTGCCCGGTTCAATCCCGGAGAGTGCCATTTTACCCAATGACTACTACGCCGGAAAATTCAACACGACCGACACATTCTGGAAAGTTAACACCCAGACGGGCGAGAAAGAAAGGATCGTGGCGCTGGATAAGATCCAGGGTAGCTTTGACGCGAGCACTTTGTTTTTGAATTATGATGAAAGTATCTTGTTTTTTGTAAATAAAAGCGATGGCAAATTATACCGCGCTGATTTATGACACCTTTAGAGTTTTCAGCCTGAGACTGGCGTCGTTGGCGCTGCTTTTTTTTGGCTCAAAATAAGAAAGCTGAGCCAGAAAATGACCGCTAGATCGTTTTTGAAATAAGTCGTATCCACCAGCCCATGGAGCAGGATATAAAACATTATAGCCATTGCAATCGCGCGCAGAGCGCTTTTTTCCATCCGCCAAACATCC
>JBBTUK010000001.1:0-27088 GCA_038063775.1 Patescibacteria group bacterium | reverse complement strand
TCTCGAAGTTTCCCGCTGTTCCACTCGACGGAAAAAAACAGCAGCATTAAAATAGCGCTGCTCCAAAAAACTTTGGACTTTAAGATGCTTTTCCCTTTGGTTATAGCCTCCCTAATTAAAAGACTGATGACAAGCGCTGCCCATGCCGCGAAAGAATGCGTTAAATAAAGGGGGATTAACAGCAGCGCCAGGCTCGTGTGATAGAAGGTGCTTGTTTTTAATAAAACCTTTTTTGTTTTGGATTCTAGGCTTTGGATTTGAGCCAGCACTACGCCAATAATTACTGCTGGCGCTAGATACATCGCCAGATAGTTGGGAGAATTAAAAGGTCCGGCCAAGCGACCATCGTAAGTCAGGCGGCCGAAGAAAAACCAGCCGAGAGCGGCCAAGGAAACCGCCAGCGCCGAGACAAAAAAAGCTTTGAAGATATTGGGAATCTGGGTCCGATCAAAGATATTTAAAACTGCCACTGTAAATAAGATCGGAAGGATAAACCAGCCCTTAATTATGCCTAATCCGATCCGGTAGTTGCCATTGAACCAGGTGGAGGCTAATAGCCCAAAAATGATCAAGCTGATCGAAATTATATATTTTTTATATGCAAAAAACAGCATATGCGCTTTTGGTTTTGGATAATTTTTATCCAACAGCCAAGTGAAAAAAACCGTTGCTTCAAGAATTTCCAGCACATTTGTCGGAAGGCCAAAAAAATTCACCTTAACCAGATACAAGGGAAGTCCGACAACGGTCAGATAAACCAAATTTTCCAGGTTCAGCATTTTTTGCGTTTGACTATAAATTTTCCGCATCTTTTGTCAAAGTTAAAAAATAAAAATCCTTGGTTGGAACGCCTATCGCGGGAGAACATACGCGCCAAAATTTTTATCGGGCTTATTCTTTTCCTCCGCATTACTAAAACTGACAATGATTAAAAAGAGGGTCAGCACCACCGGAGAATAAATGGCGGTTTCCACCAAAGAATGAATGGCAAAGATCGTCAGGCTTATGGCGCTGGCCAAAAAAATCAGGCTTTCTCGGCTTTTTTTTAAAAAAGACTTAATAGCGAAAATTAAAATTCCCAGAAAAGCCAAGGTGCTTAAAATTCCGGTTTCGGCTGCAATGTCCAGATAAGTATTGTGAGCATAAATCGGATCGCGGTAAGAAGCGCCGGGTTTTATTTCCAGGGGATAATTGCCGATGCCCACTCCATTAAGAGGATTGTTTAAAGCGATGCTTACGGCTTTCTGCCACATTTCCATTCTGCCTTCATTGGAGCCTTCTTTTAAATCAAAACTGGAAAAATACCGTTTTGAAACCGGATTGGGAATGATCAGAATAACCGCCAAAAGGACTGCCAATCCCGCGGCTAAAACTTTTGGCACCTTTTTCAGTCTCGGCCAGGATAGGGTTATCGCCAGCACCAGCCCCGCGAACAATCCCAGATATCCGCCGCGGGAAAAGGTGGCTGCATCAGCCAGTAGCAAAATCACCAAAGCCAGACTATAAAATATCTTCTTCTCACTTAAAACCGCTAGCGCTAGCGCTAAAGGAATAACCAAGCCCAGAAAAAAAGAGAACATATGCGGATCAGGAAAAGTAGCAGTAGCCCGCAGATAGGTTTTTCCGGAAATATTTACCAGCCAGCTGGGGTTTTGAAGCACCGCCGCCGCAAAAGTTTTCCCTAAAAAAGGCTCGATGACATGGTCAGCCCAAAATTTGTAAACACTCTCCAGCCCGAAGAGAAACTGCGCAAAAAACTGAACTAGACCGACAGTAGCGGCCGCCGTTGCGCTAAAAACTATGGTTTGGCTGGCTTTTAAGATTTTTTCCCGCTTATTTACGGCCTGACTGGCTACAAAATAAACGGGAAAAATTGAAAAAAGAAATAGCAATTTTCTGCTGGACCAGTCGGTGTTCCTGGCAACTAACAAAGAAAGTACATTAAGAAAAAGAAAGGTTATGACTAGCCCGGTTTGGATATTTTTTTTCACTACCAGCCGCTTTTTTCTCAAACCCACTGCCAGCCAGACAAAAAATGCGCCTAAAATCAAGACGCGGATCGAAGCCAGGTCAATTCCCGCGCTCGGGTTAAGCGCCAGCTGGAAAGGAAGATAGGCAATTAAAACAATTAAAAAAGTATCCATTTTTCAGGCCACAAAAATTTTCCTTAAAAACCGCACCAATCCGGCATAAATCCGGCCGTAGTGTTTCCGGAAATAATAATCTTGCGATGCGTAGTAATTTTTTTTCTGCGTTTTTTTGTTCGCGCTGCTTTTGCCGCCCAGATGTTTGATTTTTTCTTCTGGAAAGTAAATTATTTTTCTTCCCGCCGCACGGACTCTCTTGCAAAGATCAATGTCTTCAAAATACATAAACATTTTTTCATCAAATCCGCCCAGTTCTCCAAATAAATCTCGACGAATAGCCAGAGCGGCGCCGCTTACCCAGTCCGCTTCCCGGCTGACTGCGCTTTTCCATATTTTTTCGCTTTGGCCGAAGCCGAGCTTGTTCCGAATCAAAGAAAAAAGAGTGATTTCCGTTCCGGCTATCCACTCCTTAAGAATATTGTTTTCATCCACGAGCTTGGGACCGATAATACCCATTTTATCGTCTTTTTCAAAAAGTGGAAAGATTTTAGCGTAGTCGCTAAGGAACTCCGTGTCCGGATTCAGAAATAAAAGCCAGCCGCCATGGGAGCTTTCCGCTCCCAGATTGGCACCCCTACCAAAACCGATGTTTTTTTCAGTCTCAATTATTCTTATTTCCGGAAAGTCCTTTTTTAACGCCAGCATGTTTTCCTTTTCATCATTGTTTACCACCGTGATCTCAGGGAGCATGCTTTTCACCTGCTTAAAAATTGAGTCGAGGCAAGCCTTGAGATACTCTTTGCTTTGATAATTGACTATGATGATGGAAAGACGGTTAGAATTTGGCATCCTTAAAGTCTTGGTAAGCTTTTTTTACACTGGACGCCAGCTCGTTGCGTCCGAACAAATTATCGATGAAGTTTTTTGTTTTCCTTAAGATTAGGAAGAGTTTTATCCAAGGTTTTAGCCAGAAGGGGGTGTTTTTTTTAAAAAATATTAGTCCGGAAATAACCAACCAATAGATTTTATTTTTTTTGTTTTTTTCGCTTCTTTCAAAATGATAGATCCAGCTGGAGGTCACCACGACATTTTTGAATCCGGCCTGGCGGGACCGCCAGCTGAAGTCCGCGTCTTCCCAGTAAAGAAAATAGTCTTCGTCTAGAAGTCCGATAGCTTTAAAAACTTGTTTTTTTACCAGCAGAGCGCAGCCCGTCAGAAAAGAGGATTCGTAATGATCTAGGGTTTTTACCGTTTTCTGGTGGAAGGTTTTCATCCTTAGCCAACTGACCACGCCTCCCGAAAACCAGACCTGGCGCGTGTCGCCATTGAAGATTAGCGGACTTAAGAGGCCGATTTTTTCATTTTTTTCCCCGATTTTCACCAGACGTGTCAGAAAGTCTTTTTCGACTTGCGTATCGTTGTTCAAGAGTAACACATAATCCGCCATCCGCTCCAGCGCAAACCTGATGCCGATGTTGTTGCCGGCTGAAAAACCGAGGTTTTCCTCATTTTTTATGAAATGCACTTTGGAAAAACCGGCTTTGGCCGCTTCAAAAGAACCATCCGTTGAGTTATTATCCACTAGCACTATTTCAAAACTTGGATAATCATTTTTAAAAACGCTTAACAGGCAGCTTTTAATGACCTCTTTCCCGTTGTAATTCAAGATTACTATGAAAACCTTAGGGCAGTTCTCCATATTCCTGTACGCCTTTCTTGCTGATCAGGCTCATGATTTCTTCTGTTTTTATGACTTTCAGCAGCCAAAGAAGCAAGAAATAAATCAACGGACTGATTAGCAATAAAAAAATAAAGTTATTTTGTTTGAATAAGAACAGGAACAGCGCCATTATCCCTCCGGCAACTAAGATGTTTGGGATTTTTTCAATTCTGGGAAAATAGCCGATTTTTTTTACCGTCGCGTAAAAACCCATCGCTACCACCAAAAATTCCGTCAGCACGGAAATATACGCCGCTCCTAGATAAGAAAATCTGGGGATAAAAATCAAGTTTAAAGAAATATTGGTAACGGCTGCCACGCCCAGAATAAGCATCAATAATTTTTGCGCATTACCGGCGATTAAAACGCTGTTGAAAAAATTGCCGAAAAAAATAAGCGCCAGAGCAAACACAAGTATACGCAGAATTGCGGAGGCTTCGGCAAATCCACCGCCGCCAATAACCCGGATTATGCCATCGGAAAGAGAAAAAATGCCAATTATCAGCGGCACCACCAAAATCAGAAAAACTTTGAATGTTTTATTGGAAATTTCCTGAAAGTTTTTCCTGTTGGTAAAAATGTTTTTTGCCATTAGCGGAAAGATGAGTCCGATTATCATGGCTGGGAAAAACGTGATGTTTTCCAGCACTTTGCTGGCTACATTATAAATACCCACATCCGCGCCGGTTTTCATTAGGGAAAGCAAGATGGTATCCATTTTGAAATAAGCGAAAGCAATAACAGAGGCTATGCCAATTGGCGCGGCTTCCTTTAGGAAGTTTTTCCAGTAGGAAAAATCAAACTGGATACGAAAACGCAAATATTTTTTTGACCACAAAAAAACCACCAGGAAACTGATTAGCATATTGAAAAGAAGCGCGGAAACTATCCACTGAAAGCCCAGATCAAGTTTTACCGCCCCGACAACAATGGCCACTTGGAAAATCTTTCCGGACAGCTCCGCGATGGCCACCTTGTCCATAGCCAAATTTTTCTGAAAAACTCCGTTTAAAACTTGATAGCCCGAAGAAAAAACAAAGGAGACGGCCACTACGATTATGCCGACCTTGACCTCCGGCGGATAGGGGAAAAATAAAACAATTACGGGGGCGATGAGCACGATCAACAAGGCGGAGGACAGCCTCATCGCAAAAACATTTCCCATTATTTTTTTTTCATCCGCCCCGATTTTGGAAATTTCCTTGGTTGAAATTGAATAGAGCCCCAAGTCCGCCAGGGCGGCAAAAAAAGATAAAAACGCCAGCACCGTGGCGTAGTTTCCAAAACCCTCTTTCCCTAGATAGCGAGTGATAAACGCGATGGAAACGAGGGCAAGCACGGTAGACAGTATTTTGCTCAAGCTGCTGATCGCAACATTATAAGCAATTTTCCTGGCAATTACCATAGAAGTTAGAATGAATTTAGCGGGCTAATGACGACTTTCCTTTCTATGCCTTCGCCGATGCTTTCGGTTTTTATTCGGGGATTAGTAGAAAGCTCCATATGAACAACCCGTCTCTCATAGGGGGACATTGGCCGCAAGGCAATCGCTCTTTTTTCCCGTAGGGCTTGCTCGGCCATGCTTTGAGCAAATTTGCCTAAAGACGCGTTTTTTTCCTGCTGATAGAAATTCACATCTAAAATAAATTTGGTTTTCCCCGTCAATTTTTGTCTCACCAAAATCCGGGCGATGTGCTGCAGAGATTGCAAGTTGCTCCCATATTGTCCAATTAAAAAATTGGATTCATCGGTTTTTATATTGAACACCTGTGTTTCCGTTTCTATTTGTGGTTCTGCTCCTATTTCTATTTCGCACGCAAAACCCATCTTTTCCACTAATTCTTGGATGGCTTCTTGTATTATGGAAGTTTCTTGCTCTTTTCTTTGTTCCATTTATTTAAATTTAACATTTATCTAGTTTGCTTCTCTTTGGCCAGGTAATGTTGTTGAGCTATCATAAAAACCGTAGATACCAGCCAATAAAGAGCGAGTCCCGCGGGAAACTTTATACCGATAAATAGGGTCAGCAGAGGCCCTAAATACAACATTTGCTTTGACATAATTTGGGAAAAATCTGGCTGTTCGTTTTTGAAAGCGGGCTTAACCGGCTGGCTGGCCATTAACATTTTGGTCTGAACATATTGAGAAAGCGCCGCCAACACGATTAAAATGATCTGTGGGATATCCTTTATCGCTAGCTTACCAAGGTTAATCGTGGAAGATAAATCGACCAGACCAAAAAACATTTTGTTTATTTGTCCGGGATTGCTGACAAACGAATAGAGATCTGCCGCGCTAACTGTTAGTCCGGCGTTTGAAATGTTAAATAAAACCCGATAGATGGCAATCAAAAACACCAGTTGCACGATCATTGGCAAACAACCGGAAAAAGGATTGGTTTTATTTTCCTTGTAAAAAGCCATCAGCTCCCGGCTTTGTTTTTCTTTATTGTCTTTGTGTTTTTCCTGCAGAGTCTTTATTTTTGGCTGTAATTCCTGCATTTTCTTTTGCGATTCTATTTGTTTTTTGCTTAAAGGAACCAACAAAAACTTAATCAGAACCGTAACGATAATTATGGCCACCCCGAAATCCCTCAGCGGGAAAATATTATAAACAAAAATCAGCAGGTTATAGAGCGGCTGATAAATAAATAAATTGAAAATAGCTCCCATTTAAAGTAATCCCTTCTAGTTTGAATTTTTTGTTAATAATTTTGCCTTTTCCAGTGTGTTTTGCACGTCCTGTATTAGTTTTTCTTTTTTTACCTTTTCCTCTTTTTGTTGCTTGACTAAAACCAAAATGTCCAGATATTTCCTGCTTGTAGTCATTGCCGGACGAAAAAATTCGCGTAGCTGCCTTTTTATTCGGTTTCTTTCGGTTGCTTTTTTAGAAACTCTGGTCCCAACAACAAAACCGATTCGCATCTGTCTTAAATCATTTTTTAAAATTTTCAAAACTACGCTGCCGGAAAAATAGGCTTGTCCATAGCGCTGAACCCGCTCGATGTCTCTTTTTTTAGCCAATCGGTTTTTAAAGGCAAGCATTGTAAGCTTTTTAAACAGTTGTAAGTCTCTTTCTGCCTTTGTTTCTCCTTCTTTTGAGCGTTTTTTTGCCGTTTTGAGTTTGGCTTTTTTTCTTAAATCCGTGCTTTCTTTTTCTTTTTAAACTTTTGGGCTTGTAGGTTTGACTCATTTTTTTGTATAATAATTAGAGTTATTATTGACTTTTTGTAACTAGTTAAGATTTTATCAAGTTGAAAGGCAAAAGTCAATTTTTGGCTATAGTCAGCCAGCTTGTTTTTAAAATGTAATTTTTTGATTCACAGATTATCAACCTTTTTATCCACTTCTACTCTGGCACTGTTTTCTTTTTTTGTGGTATACTGCTGGGGTGATAAATTTAAGCAAGTCATTGTTACATCCTATGACAAATGAAGAGGTTTGGAAGGTCGTTCTCGCTGAAATAGAGCTTTCGATATCTAAGGCTAACTTTATTACTTGGTTTAAAAATACCTCTATTTTATCTAATAAAGACGGGCGAGTATCTATTGGTGTGCCCAACGGTTTTGCCAAAGAGTGGTTGGAAAACAAATACCGTTCTTATATCTTGCGTGCCTTAAGAAACGTGCAGGGCGATATAAAAGAAGTGACCTGCTCCATTTCCATCCAATCGGAAGGCTTAATAAAAGAACATCTGGTGGATGCTGTTTTGCCACCAAAGGAAGCTGCGAGAAGTAGCTCAAAACAGGATAAAATGGCTAAAACAAGCCAGGAAAATAACCTGAACTCTAAATATATTTTTGAAAATTTTATCGTTGGAAGCAGTAATGAATTAGCCCGGGCGGCTTGTTACGCAGTCTCGCAGAACCTCGGCAGAGCTTATAATCCTCTTTTTATTTATGGTGGTGTCGGCTTGGGGAAAACCCACCTCCTGCAATCCATCGGTAATGAGGTTTTAAAGAGTAACCCCGCCCGCGAAATTAAATATATAACATCAGAAAGGTTCACCAGCGACCTAATTGATTCAATTAAAAATCAACGGGTAGGGGATTTTAAGGAATACTATGGAAAAATAGACTTGCTCATAATTGATGATGTCCAATTTTTATCTGGAAAAGAAAAGACCCAGGAAGAATTTTTTCATATTTTCAATTATCTTTCCCAGCTAAACAAACAAATTGTTTTAAGCAGTGACCGCGCCCCCAAGGCGATTCCCACTCTGGAAGAGCGCTTGCGGTCTCGTTTTGAAGGTGGCATGATAGCGGATATTTCCAAGCCGGACCTGGAAACAAGAATAGCTATATTAAAGCAAAAAGCGGTAAAAGATAACCTGGAAATCACTGAGGAGGCGCTAAAATTCATTGCTTTAAACATAACTAATAATATTCGCGAATTGGAAGGCGCCCTTAATCGCGTCGCTGTTTCAGCGCAATTAACTAAAAGGAGGCTGACGGTCGATTTTGTGTCTACTTCCCTGTCCGAGCTTATTTCCAGTGGGAAAAGGAAGGGCTTAACTTATAAACACATTTTGAAGGGGGTTTCTGATTTTTTTGATATAACACTAGAAGATCTCACTATAAAGGGCCGGAAGAAGGAAGTGGTCCGGCCACGTCAAATAGCGATGTATCTTATGCGTAGCGAATTGAATTATTCTTACCCAGGCATAGGAGAGAAGTTGGGCGGACGCGATCATACAACCGCTATTCACGCGTTTGAGAAAATAAAAAGAGAATTAGAAATAGATGAACAACTACAGGAGGATGTAGAATCACTCAAGGAACAGCTACACAGTATTAGTTAATATCCTGTGGAAAAAATGTGTTTTGTCTTAAGGTTTTATTGTTTATAGCCCTAGGATTACCTATTCTTAATTAATACTCCCTTTAAAAAAAGTAGGGTCTCCTAATAAATATCTCGACTATTGCTTACTAAAAAAGCCTACTTGTCCACTTTTTATTTATATAAAAGAAGCTTATTTAAGGCCTATATCTGAAATATCCACAGTTTTTTGCACCATAATATTAATATTTGTTTATATAAACTTAATTATTATTCTTATTGTTATGAAAATTATTTGTACCAGAGAAAATTTTAAAAAAGCTATTTTTAATTCTGAACGCGTGGTGTCGAAACAAACAACCCTTCCAATTTTAAATAATATACTATTTGAAACAGAAAAGGGCGGCTTAAAACTATCAGCCACCAACTTAGAAATGGGGGTGGAAGTTAGGATTGGTGCAAAAATCGAAAAAGAGGGCAAGATATCTATTCCCGCCCGCCTGTTAAGTAATTTTATCAACACCCTGCCCGCGAAAAGCGCGGAAGAAAATATTTTTTTAGAAACCAACGATCAGGGATTAAAAATAAAAAGCGGAGCTACCAGGGCAACTATAAAAGGCTTGCCAGCCACTGAATTTCCCCTTATTCCAAGGAAAACAGCCGAATTTTTGTTAAAATTACCCGGTACCACACTAAAAAACACAATTTTACAAGTGATTAACTGCGCGGCCATAAATGAAACTAGGCAGGAGCTAACCGGTGTTAATCTTTTCTTAACTGAAGAAGAGCTGTTTTTTGCGGCCACAGACAGCTTTCGTTTAGCGGAAAAACGGCTTAAAATATCAAATGAAAACACAGCGCCAGAGGATTATAAAAAATTTATTGAGAAAAAAAATAACATAATTATTCCCGCCAACACTCTAATTGAGTTATCTAGAATAATTTCCAATAACGAGGAAGGCGCTGTCAACATAGCCATAGAAGATAGTCAGATATTTTTTGAGGTAAACGGGACAAACATAATCTCTCGCCTTATTAATGGGAAATATCCTGAGTATAAAAATATTATTCCCAAAGAGTTTAAAACCCGCGGAGTTATTGAAAAAGAAATGTTTCAAGGAGCAGTTAAGATGGCCAGTTTTTTTTCCGCGGGTAAGGCTAACGAACTCACGCTAAAAATCGATCCACAGAAGAAAAATAACACCATCGAAGCCAGAAGCACCGAAGTAGGAGAAAACACGTCAGAACTTGAATTAGAGGTTACAGGACAACTCCAGGAGGTGATTTTTAACGCGCGGTATCTCCTAGATGGAATAAACACGATTTCCACCAGCAAAGTGGCGATTTTAATTAATAGCTCAACTGCGCCTGTAGCGCTAAAAGAGATAAATGAACAAACAGGAGAGATTTTAGACGATTATGTATATATCGTGATGCCGATAAAAAATTAAAAATAGATGAAAAAATAACTGTTTTAAGAATTGCTTCACTAAAAACAGTCCGCCAGCTGTTTTTTTAATTATTTATAACAAGAAAAAAAGGCTAAAAATTAACAGTAAAAAACAATGGAGGAAAAAAATCCATATGAATTAATTATTTTGGGGGCCGGACCCGCCGGGCTAACCGGCTCCATTTACGCTTCCCGGTATGGAATAACAAATATTGTTTTAGGCGCGCTTCCCGGCGGGCAAGTTTCCGAATCTTATTTAATTGATAATTATCCAGGAATGGAGGATATCAGTGGCACCGAGCTGGCAAAAAAAATATTTACGCACGCCCAAAAATACGGCACTGAATTTATTATAGCGAAAGCGGAAAGCGTAAAAAAAACCCCCGACGGTTTTGAGGTGGAACTTGAAAATAAGGCTAAAATAAAAGGAAAAACCGTTTTATTGGCAACGGGAAACCAAAGAAAGAAATTAAACATTCCCGGGGAGGCAGCTTTTCAAGGAAAAGGAGTTTCTTATTGCGCCACCTGCGACGGATTTTTTTATAAAGAAAAAACCGTCGCAGTTATCGGCGGGAGCGATAGCGCCGCCGGAGCGGCGGCGCATCTGGCCAGCATCGCAAAGAAAACCTTCTTAATTTACCGGAAAAAAGAATTACGCTGCGAAGAGTATTGGAAAAAAATCCTGGCGAAGGAGAAAAAAATAGAGCTACTTTTCAACACCAATGTGCTAGAGATAACCGGGTCAGGCCGGGTGCAAAAAATCATAACCGAGGTCACTGGCACCGGCAAAAAAGAAATCAATCTGGATGGGGTTTTTATTGAAATCGGCGCGGAGCCTGACGTCCGCTTGGCTCGAGAGCTGGGACTGTCCACAGACGAAGAAGGCTATATCAAAATAAAAAAAGATGGCACGACGGAAATTCCAGGAGTTTGGGCGGCAGGCGACATTACAAATGGCTCCGATAAATTAAAGCAAATACTAACCGCGGCCGCGGAAGGGGCGATTGCCGCCAGAAGCATCGCTGATTACCTGAAAAAATAAGGCACAAGAAACATGAAGTCATTAAAAAACCTGCTCCAAAAAAAATTATCCGGAAAAGGCGGGCTGCAAAAAACAAGCCTGGATGAAAAAACAATCTTTTTTGTTTTTAAAAAAGTGATTCAAAAAGAGTTTGGTAGCCTGGGAGCGGAAAATTTTAGGGCCAGTTATTTTTCCCGCAAGACTATTTTTATAAAAACGCAAAGTCCCGCCTGGGCTTCAGAATTGTGGATAAACAAAGAAATAATAATAAAAAAACTAAATAAAGAGCTGGGGGAAGAGGCTATAGAAAAAATAAAAGTCCAATAGTTTTTAGCGTAATTTTTTAAGGAACAGCGGCCTGTATTTTTATTGAAGCCGAATCCGCGGTATCGTTTTTGTCAATGGCTGTGGATTTTATTTCAAACCCAGCGGTTTTTTTATCTGCCGGAATCGTGTAAGTATAGCTTATGGAAGAGTCGTTGCTTGAGGAAACCTCATTGCCGTTTACAAAAAGAGAAAACTTCTTAATTTCATATCCGCTGGAGACGGAAGCCCTGATGGTGAAATCGGATGCAGTAATGATGTCTCCATCAGAAGGCGAATCGATCTTTACCGAGGGAGCGGAATCTTCAAAATCACTCGCCATGCATTCCACATCCGGCGCCGGATCATTCTTGGAATCTTTCTTGTTGTCTTTAGCCCATTCCTTAACGGCCTTTTCCCAATTTTTGAATTGCGGGTCTTCCGACGGTTTTTTAGGCGGATCGCCTCGTGGATCGTCCTTTTTTACATAATAAAGAATGTCATGCGGAGCGAAAAAATCTTTTTTTGTGACCGTTTTGTCAAGGCAAGCGTCAGAGGCTAAACAATACCGCTCGTCCTTACCGGGCAACCGGCAAACCTTTATTTCGCCCTGCGAGTTAAGCGTGCCGTCTAAAATGGGTTTTCCCGTGTCCTCTTTTTCGTATTTCGGAAACGGCTCTACATTGTAATTTTTCAAGACCTGATTCATAAAATTTCTCCAAATCGGAGCGGCGACGTAAATACCATCCGCTCCCTGAGCCATGGCGGAATTGTCATTGTTTCCGGCCCAAACACCTACAACCAGAGAAGGAGTATATCCCACGGTCCAACCATCACGCCATTCATTGGTCGTGCCGGTTTTGGCGACTACCGGGCGATCGGTAAACTTAAGCGGATTATTGTCGCCGAAAACGGGCGCCCGGAGGTCATTGGTGGATAGGATATAGTCAAGCATTCCAAGATATTTTTCCTCCACAACCCTCTCTCCCGGGGAAGCCCTATATTCTTCCAGAACAACTCCCGAAGAATCCTGTATTTTCAGGATGGCCGTTTTATTGTGAAAAACTCCGTTATTAGCCAAAGTTCCAAAAGCATTAGTGTGATCCAAGAGCTTTACTTCTCCTCCGCCCAAAACAAGCGATAGCCCATAGCGGTCCGGATTGCTAAGCGTTGTTATGCCTAGACTTTTAGCAGTATTGATAGAGTCCTTTACTCCGGCCAAATAAAGGGTTTTGACCGCCGGAACATTGAGAGACATAGCCAGAGCCTCTTTTATTTTAACCGGACCCCTGTTTTTGCCGTCATAATTTTTAGGATTATAATCCTTGCTCGTTCCCAAGTCAAAATTGGTATCGACATCCCAAAGGATTGTTTCCGGCGTATAGCCCTTTTTAAAGGCAGTCAGGTAAACATAGGGCTTAAAAGAGGATCCTGGTTGCCGGTCTCGGATGGCAACATTGACCTGGCCGTCGATTGCTTTGTCAAAATAGTTTTTGGAGCCAACCATGGCCAAAATCTGGCCGGTTTTGGGGTCTATAGCGACGAGAGCCGCGTTTTTCGCCCCATATTTTTTAGTGTTTAAGTCTGCCCCGGTCCTGACCGCTTCTTCGGCGACTTGCTGCTTATCCCAATCGAGGGTAGTGTAAACTTTCAGTCCACCTTGTTCTACGGCCTGTTCACCGTATTTTGACTCCAAATATTCCTTAATATACATCACAAAGTGCGGCGCGGAGATATTTTCAGCGTAAGGCGAAATTTTACTTAAAACATCCACCTGGATCGCCTGTTCGGATTGCTCTTGAGTGATATAGCCCAAAGAGGCCATTTGCCTTAAGGCGTATTCTTGGCGCGCTTTCAAGGCTTCCGGATGGGAGCCGAAGGGAGAATAATAAGTCGGAGCTTGCGGCAGGGCCGACAAAAGAGCTCCTTCGTCCAGGGTTAGTTCGCGGGCGTGTTTGCCGAAAAATGTTTGCGCCGCCGCCTCAGTTCCGTAAGCGTTGGAACCGTAGGGAATTTCGTTAAGATACATACCCAAAATCTCGTCTTTGGAAAATTTTTGTTCCAGTTCTACGGAAAGAATCACCTCTTTGATTTTTCGCGTAAATGTTTTTTCTCTTGTCAGAATTGAATTTTTGACGAATTGCTGGGTAATTGTAGAACCGCCTTGCGTGGTTCCTCGGCGCAGAACATCTTTAATGGCCGAGCGGATTATGGAAGTGAATTTTATCCCATAATGCGAATAAAAACTCTGATCTTCCAGCGCTATGGTGGCGTAGCGGATGCTATCGGGCATTTCCGAAAAAGGAATAATCGTCCTTTTTTCTTCGCCGTGGATATCATAAAGAATATGCTGGCCGGTCCGGTCGTAAATTTTTGTTGATTCAGCCACGAAGCGGCTATTTATCTTACCCGGGCTGGGGAGGTCTTTGGCAAAATAAATAAAAACTCCGGCGACGGCCAGAAAAACCAAGCCGGCAAAATAAGCCAGAATTTTTCCCAAGGCTTTCCAGCGGACCTTGCCGGAAGAATTTCTAAAGTCTTTGAAGGCAATAAATACGTGTTTCATAAAGTCGGTTACAAATATACCATGGTTAGTTTTCTTTATCAAACATAGCCGAATCCTCTTCTGCCATGTCTATCGGATAAATCAGAAAAATTGCCACGGCTTTTTGTTGGTCTTATGCCAAAGCACGCCTTTCCAAGGAATCCAGAATTTTATCTAAAAAATCTCCCTTAGCTTTCATCTGTTCCGAAGGAAATCCGATTTGATCATTCAGCTCAAAAACAAAAAGCTTCTTTTTCTCCTGAATGCCCAAATCAATGGAATATAAGGGGTAATCAAATTTTTCATCAATACTGGCTTGTATTTTTTTCACCACATCGACAATAAATTTTGGAATATCTTTGACCGGAACTTCCTTAATCGACCCTCCTTGCGCCACATTAGCCAAAAGCGATCCCTCCCTAGGCGCCCTTACATGGCTCAACACGATTTCGCCATTCACAATCACTACTCGCAAATCATGATGCCCATTAATAATTCCTGGAATTCCTGCGGATGTATCGACAAATTCTTGCAAAATATATTCGCGGCCACCTTCAATACTCTCCGCGGCTATTTTTTCAGGATAATCGATAATAATTCCCTTTCCGCACATCCCTTTAGCCGGCTTGAGCACTGCCCGAGTAGACTGAGGAAATGACTCCAATTGTTTCATAAGAGCATCCCTGTCTTCAATATCTACGCTTTTGGGCATAAACTCTCCGATAATTTTATAAGCCTCATTTTTATTATTGCACAAACTTTTAAAATAAATATTATTCAAAACTTTGTGTCCGATATTTTCAGTGGGAAAAAACATGCCCCCGCTTCGGTCAAAAACAGTATCCATTTTCAAGGCTTCAGCGCAGGGCTCAAAGAACTTACCGTTATATTGATAGGCACCTCCAAAGGTCAGCGGCTCTGTGTAGTTTTCTTTCCCGCTGGCGATATACATATCAAATCCCCGCTC
This sequence comes from Patescibacteria group bacterium, assembly GCA_038063775.1. Taxonomy (GTDB): domain Bacteria; phylum Patescibacteriota; class Minisyncoccia; order Moranbacterales; family UBA2206; genus UM-FILTER-42-9. The sequence goes on along the minus strand of JBBTUK010000001.1, from coordinate 12,217 downwards.
CATCCCGAGCCTGAAGAAGTCGTGATAGACGCTTCTTTTCGTCCCAAAAGTGGAAAAAGGATCTTTTTCCAGCTTTCGTTTATGAAAATACATTGCTATTTTCCTTCGCATTCTATTAGGTATTCAGCTAATTTTTCCACTTCATTGGAAATCCGACTGTCAAGTGTAAAACTCGGGCAGCTATTAACCTCGAAAACTACCGGGTTCCCCTGAGCGTCTTCGGTGATATCTACGCCGGCAATTTGAACATTTGTTACTTTCGCCGCCCGCAGAGCTGTCCTAAGGATATTTTTTTTCACCTTTTTAATATCTAGGAATTCCTCCCGCGCTCCCAGATGAACATTGTTTCTGAACTCATCCTTGCTGGCTCTGATTTTCTTTTCGGCAACAGCCACCTTATGTCCAGTCACAAAAATTCGATATTCAAAATCATTCGGAATAAACTCTTGCAGAATTATTTCTTTTTTGGGATCGGCCTTCATTGTTTTTACTAGTTGGCCAGTTAACATCTTTTTATTTTGAACCAAAGAAACCCCCGCCCCCTTGGAGGTGTTACACTGTTTTATGATTATGGGAAAATGCAAAAATTCAATGGCCCGCTTTATATGTTTCGGAAGATATACCGGAGAGTAATACGTTTTAGGAATAGGAATTTTATTAACTGAAAATAAGAACATTTGAACCAACTTAGTAATATCATTGGTAGATTCACGAAATTTATCTAAAAAAAGAATATTCTTCCTTCGGGCATAGGAGGCCAAAATAAAAGCTAGTCCGGAATGCCTGCCTACTTTTCGAGGAAAAATAGTAGTCCAATTATCCAGGGATTTTCCGCCAACCAAAATTTTTACATCCGCTTTGTTGATCAAAACTTCCATCTCTTCAAAGCTGGAAGAAGAGCTTCTGACGCGACTGCTGCTCAAATTTTTTTTCAACAAGCCAATAAATCTTTTGGTTTTAGGAGAAATATTTTTTTTGCCTGTCAGAATGAGGAGCATAAAAATTATTTAGTTTATTTAGCAGAAGATTTATTTTATTTTTAACTTAGGAAAAAGATATTTCAATATTTTTTCCGAGACATCAATTCCAATTCCTTCTACTAAAGGCCGCTCATTCATATTATAGAATGGATTAGAATTTATTTCTAAAATTACATACCCCCCGCCTTTTGAAGAGAGCTTATTTGTCATCAGGTCCACGCCTCCCCACAAAAGACCGGCGGCCTGGACAGATTTTACGCAAGTTTTTTTGAGAAACGCGCTCATCTCATTAGTGCTTTCAATCGCTCGTCCGCCATCAGACATGTTAAGATTATCCCTCAACTTAAGCCTGGCATCTCTAACCAACACACTACCCAAAGCGAGGTTATTTTCGGAGAGTGTCTTTTTAACGACTCTGTCTATTTTTATCTCAAATCCTTTCTCTCTCTTTTTGTTAAAAATATTTGTCAGTTCTTGAATCGTAGAAATGCCATCGCCCACAATAGTTGCTGGGACTTTTTTCACGCAGGAAAGCACTTCTCCGTCAAAAACCAGCACCCGATATTCATCCCCGACATACATTTCCTCAATTAGAAACTTGCTGGATCGCGACCACTTTCTAATCCTGCGACTATTAATAAAGCGGATGGCTTTCTCCATCTCTTTTTTTGACCGGATGTTCCAAGTCACTCCCTTGGCCCGGGTTCCGTCAATCGGCTTGGCAATAAGCGGATATTTTATTTTTTCTTTTCGGATTAACTTTGTTGCCTCATCACAGGAGCTGGCCACGATTCCCCTGGGAGTCCTTATGTCTATGAGACCGAGTAGCGTTTTGGTTAGATCCTTGTTCACGATCAATCTGGCCGGATGGACCGACAATGGGATGACTCCTTTTTTAGAAAATATAAAATCTTCTCCCAAAGAAAATTTCACCAAAGAGAATTGATCGGGATAAAATTTAACCTTAATGCCCAATTCCAGCGCTCTTTTAACGAGAGAAGCAAAGCCTCCATGAAATATTTTTTTCTTAGCCATTTGGCTGTTTATAAGCTTTATTTATTAACATCAATTAAAAATTTTCCCAAATTTTTTTTCCCAAGAATGACTGGGTATTTTAAATTCGCGCGATCAATCACGGAAACTTTAGCCGGAACGATTATGTTTCTCAAAGAAATATTTATACCCACCATTGGCCGGTAAGTTGTTCCGTGAGAAGAATGAATAATGGCGGTATCCGCCAAATTAGGCACTTCTTTGAGCAACTGTTCCTTGTTCTGCTTATCTAGCTCTCTGGCCTGTTCTGGAGTTAGGGAGGCAGGAAAATTTTTTCTGCTAAAAGCCTCCATTGTCTCCTGAAAACCCAATTGGTAGGCGAGGTCATTATCAATCGAGGAAAGCCCTGCTCCGGTGTCTATTTTGGCTTTCACTTCAATTTCCTTCCCATCTTTACCAATGAGTTTTATCTTTTCCACAGTTCCGATGACTTTCCTTCCGGATATTTCTTCCAGTTCCTCAACAATTTCTCCTCCAAAGAGATCCATTCCTACTCGCACGCCTTTTTCAAGGGTTTTTATTTTGAGTCCTGCCACTCTTTCCATTCTTTCTTTAAGACCAGCGCGGTTGGCCAGCTGAATGGAAAGTCCCGGGCGGGCGTTGAGCTCCAAGATAACGGGGCCGCGCTCTTTGTCAATCGCCACGTCCGCGCCCAAGAAACCCAAGCTTGAAATTTCTTGCGTTCTTACCGCCAAAGTCAAAATATCTTTCCAGTATGGAATTTTAATTCCGCTCAAAATTAAGCGAGTGTTTGGAATTTGCTCTATAGGTTTATTTTTCCCCTGGATGGCGGTGGTGGTAATGCCGGAAGCCATGTCGATTCCGACTCCAATGGCCTGCTGTTGAAGATTGGCTTTCCCGCCGGATTCTTTAGTAGGAAGACGCAACATGGCCATCACGGGAACTTTATTGAAAACGATAACTCGGATATCGGGAATTCCTTTGAAGGCATAAGGCTTAAAAAGCTTTAAAAGTTGGAGTCTTTCTTCAAAAAAAGCGGTGTCAGGCGTATTAGACAAAGAAAAAGAACCATCCAAAATGTTCCGAATATGGTTTTTCAGGTCGTCAACGGTCACTAATGATCCATCGGCTTTTATCCAGGTGTCCTCATGATTCCCGCCTGCATCGCCTATGGCAAAGCCATTGCGGGCAGGTTTCTTTTTTCCATAAACTACCAAAATTCCCTCGCCCCCAAAACCCCGGTTTGGTTTCAAGGCAAAGGTATCGGGAAGGGTTTGCCAAGCAAAATTTTCCAAATCCTCCCGATTTTTTATTTTCGCAATAAGATTAGGAACCGGAATGTCATTTTTTTTGAGAATTTTTTTGCTAAGCAGTTTGTTGTCGGCGAGCCTTTTCGCTTCAAGCAAATTATTGGGACGGACGTAATCAAGATTTCTGGAATTCATTCCCAAAACCCTGTTTCTATTTTTGATTATATTGAACATAAAGCTATTGCTTTTTCAAGATTTCCTTGAAACGCAGATATTCGCTGAGCCGCAAACCCGTCCATTTTCCTAGAAAAAAATTAACCGGCAAAGTCAGGAGGACTAGCCACGGGTCGGCCACTAGAATTTTTATCAGAGTTTCCCAGCTGGCCAGGTAAAATCCAACAACCGAAATCAAAAGGGTTTCCAGCGCCAAAATGATGGCGGTCTTGTTTCCCTTTTCGATCTGAACTGCCACAAACTTTTCGACCAGTGTGATCATGATCAAAATAGGGAAAATGGAAACGGAAGCTAGGCCGGTTCGGCGCAGGTTCCCGCCCAAAGTTAGCATCAAAAGAACGATCAAGGACACCAGGGAAAGCATGATCGCCACGCGAGGCAGATACAAAAGACGCAGAGGCTTCAAGATAAACCGCATCAGCATACCGAACAATATGACCGCCACAAAAATAACAATACCGTATTTAAGGCCGTTAGTAGCCAGAAAAGCGAAAGTTATGATGAGCGGCGTGTAGATTCCAAAAGCCTTAATCCCGACCACTTGGCGCAAAAACGCGATGAAGGTGGCGATGATCGGGAGCATTAAAATAAGGATGACCGTTTCGAAAGGAACACCTTCTCGAATAAAAAATTGGATTATTGGGCTGACATTTTCCATATAAATATCTTATTGATTACAAAATTTATTCAATTTTCGGCTGTTAAGATGGCATATGGCAATCGCGATGGCGTCCGCTGTGTCGTCTGGCTTGGGAATGGATTTTAAACCTAAAATATTCTTGGCCATCAGCTGGATTTGTTTCTTTTCCGCCCGCCCGTAACCGGTGAGCGCCTGTTTAACCTGGAGCGGAGTGTAACCGAAAACTTTAACATTTTTCCTCTCCAGTGTCAAGATGATCGCTCCTCGGGACTGACTGACCGGAATGACGGTTTTTTGGTTCTTAAAAAAGAATATTTTTTCAATGGCCGCCTCTCTGGGCTTGTATTTTCTTATGATTTTTTCCAGGTCAGTAATTATTTCCAGAAGGCGCTTTGATTCAGAATCTTTTTTGGGCGTATTTATATATCCATAAGCAATGGAACGCAAACATCCTGCCTTTTCTTCAATAACCGCCCAGCCGGTCGTGGCCGTTCCGGGATCCACTCCTAAAACCCGCAAAGTTTTATAGGTTGTCATAAATTTCTTGTGTATCGTCTTGGTCATCAAGCATCTTTAGAAGTTTTTCGTAAATAAGCTTGTCATCGGAGCTAAGCTCCGTTTTTTGTGTAGGCTCATAAACCAGCTCCGAATCTTTATATGTTCGCTTGAAAAGATAGCTGACTGAACCGGCCGGAACCATTTTCCCACCGGTTTTCGTGAGAATTGTTTTTAATTCGCCAAGTGTCCGGTTTTTATTGTCAGTCGCGGTTTTTATGAGCATAGCGACTTGTCCCGGGCCGTAGGCTTCATATAAAACTTCCTGGATTTCCGCGCCATCTTTCAGTTCTCCGGTGCCGCGCTTGATGGATCTTTCAATATTTTCTTTAGGCATGTTCTCGGCGCGAGCGCGTTCAATCGCCAAGCGCAGCTGAAAATTGGTATCCGGGTTGCTGTCGCCGGAGCGCGCGGCGATGGTGATCAGCTTTCCGTGTTTGGTAAAAATCTTGGCGCGCGCGGCGTCATTTATTCCTTTTCTATGTTTTATCCCCGCCCAATGGGAGTGTCCGGACATAAAATTCATGAAACATGCAGCATGTAACATAAAACAGAATTTAAAGTCCAAGCATTGTTACATGTTGTATGCTATATGTTCTATGACTTGAGTTTAGCATTTTAGACCCCGCTTTTCAATAAAAAATCAACTTATTTTTTTAAAGCTTGGCTTTGAGCCTGCCTGCCGGCAGGCAGGGAATTCCGTTAGTCGCGACTGACGGGAGGGAAAAGCCGAGCTTTAGGAAAAAATTATGTGGTCATTTTATCTTCACTTCCGGCAAAGTATCCCAGAGTAAATCAAAAATTAATTTTAGCGTGCTGTAAATTTCTTTGCCCTCAATAATAATTCCCGTTTCCTCCTTGGCTGACATCAATGCCACTTTCTGGAATCCGTAAATGTTTATTTCAATAGAAAACGGATATTTTTTGGGATCTACTAATTTGGAAGTGCGAAGTTGAGTCTGATCTTGGTCGGTAAAATTTTTGGTCAGTTCTGTCCCGGAAGCGATGATGCGCATGCGAATATTTTTTTGCACCCGGGACTTAATATAACTTTCTGTCCAATCTTTTCCCAAAGCGCTGACAACATGCTCCGAGCCAAAGGCTAGAATTTCTCCGGAATATTTTAGGATATCAGAATAAACTTCACGCAGTCCGGCCTTTCCTTCATAAAACCTTATTTTAGGCTTTACCCCGCTGACATTGTAGATAGATTTTAAGTGGGGCAAAATTTCTGAAAAAAGAGATTCTTTTTCCCGGAGCATTTTTTGGATTTTTTCCGGATCTTCGGCGATAAACAGCCGCTTTTTACCTTTCACGGTTTCATAAATATAACCCTTTTCTTTGAGATCCAGCAAAACATCGTATCCGGTGGTTCGTTTGATACCAGCTTTTCTGGCAATATCCAAAACCGAAGAGCTCCCCAATTCCAGAGCGGCGAGGTAGACATCTGCTTTCTTCCCATGTAGCCCCAGTTGTTCCAATATTGGCTTTGTTTCCATATATGTCGATATTATCCGTCAACATTTATAGCATATCATACAGAGCCATTCTGTCAATATTTGGCTTAAAATAAAGGAATATTAAATAGTTAAGACAATCTACGTATCAGCATCTTGACGCTTATTATTGACACTTTTGTATTATTCATGTATACTGGCTTGTTAAGATAAAGCGCCAGAAAAGAAATCTTAACACAGCACATTAAATCTAATAAAAAAAGGAGAAGCCAATGTTATTGTTTTAGCGCCCACCGGTTGGCGCGACAACACAAATTAGCCGGCACCGCGGTTTTTTAGGAAGCAAGGGAAGCCTAAAAAACTACTCTGGGCAAGATTGAATCAAATTTTGCCCCTCTAATTAAAATCATAAGTAATTGTGATTTTATAGGAGAATGAGCTCTTTAAAAAATATTAGAGGGAGAAAAACATGAAAAAGATCGTTTTGATTGTTGAGGACGTTCAAGAAGAACAGGAAAAAGCCAAGCAGGCCGCAATCAAAGCGGGGTTTACTCCCGTTTTGGCTGCAACACTTGAGGATTTTGATAGGATCTTCGAGATGCTGAAGGGAAAAATCGGTGGGATTGCCACCGATCTGCATTTTCCCGAGAGAGAAGAATTCATCGCTCGTAAGGGCGAATCCGAAAAGCCGAACGGATTGGCGGTTGTCGCGACTGCTTTTGAAAACAAGTTAGCAGTCGCAATCTGTTCGGATATCGACCATCACTTTGCTGCGTATCTTAAGCGGGTAATCCGAACCATGGAAAAGCTAAGCCTTTCCAAGATTCCATTTACTATGGACAAAAAGGATTGGGATTGGGCCTTTTCTCAACTAAAAACAATCTTAAAATAAGGAGGAATAAATGAAAAAAGCGCTGGTAGTCGGAGAAAGCGATGTTCTGCGACTCACAATCTCGGCAGTGGTCAAAGAATGGTTCAAGGAGGTAATGTCCTCCGGCCACAACGAAGCGCTGCTTCATTTCGCTACAGAAGAGCCGTCGCATATCATTATCCTCGACTGCGATCCCGGTCAAGCTGGCGAGAAAGCCGTCGCGGACATAAAAAGGTCTGCAACCGGACAAAACGTTATCCAGTGCGGATTCGGGAAATCTGCCGACAATGATTATATCCAGCTTCCTTTCCGGCTTGAAGAGTTGAAGAAGAAGCTAAAAAACTAAACAATTATGGGCGAGAGAGACGAACCTGTTTCTCTCGCCTCTCTCATTGAGATCGCGAATCATTCGCGGTTTTAACAAGAGAAAGTATGGTATAATTTTAAAAGAAGGGCTACTTATTAATCGCTTTAATATTTATGAACGAACAAGAAAAAATCGAAAAAGTTAATTTGCAATACAATCAAATAATCTTGAATGAGTTTCTTAAAAATAAGAAATTCGTTCAATATGCTGACAATTTTTCTGGAGAAAAAAGTAATATTCAGGAAGGTTTTCTTCCTACTACGCTCAAGCCACGCTTCAACACAAGAAAACAAGAGTATATTGTAAAAAATGCTGTTGAAACAATAATTTCAGGGCTAAAAAAAATAGAAAAGGCCTTAATTAAAGGCGACATAAAGTTGAAAATTTTTATGGGATTGAATAATAAAGAGATAGAAATATTAAAAATTCCAAGAAAATATAAAAATCCTTATCCTTGGATTAGATTCGACGCCGCACTCATTGATAAAATGTTCAAAATTATCGAGATAAACCTTAACTTTCCAGGAGGACCAGGTGCGGTAGATGAAATAGGCGAAAAATTTTCTAAACTTTCATCTATCAAGAAAATTTCCCTCATAACTAAAATAAAATTAAATAAGGGGGCTAACCACCATCTTTTCAGGGTTTTTATGGATTATTATAAAGAGGCTGGATTTAAAAAGGCAAAACCAAACCTTTTGATTTTACGGTGGTCTGACTATGACGTGACTATGGATTCAGACAGCATAGCAAAATATTTTATAAAAAAGGGGTGCAACACTGTCATTGCTGATCCGAGAGATGTGACATTCGACAAGGATTGTCTTAAATACAAAGGATTTAAAGCAAATCTTGTTTTGAAATGGTTTGACTTGGATATCTTGTTAGAAAGGCAAAAAACTTGTGTAGAATTAATGAAAGCAATTAAAAGTGAAAAAATAGTAATCATTAATCCATTAAGTGCTTCGGTAATGGCCACAAAAAGTTCATTTGCTGTTATGACTAGCAAAGAATTTGGATACTTGTTTTCTAACAAGGAAAAAAGGGCTTTTAGGCGCCATGTGCCGTGGACTCGACTTTTTTTCGAAGGAAATTCCGATACGTCCACAGGAAAAAAAATAGAGTTAGTTAAATATGCCAAGCTCAATAGAGATAGGATAATCCTTAAACCAGCAGTTGGCACTTGTGGTAAAAATGTTTTTGTTGGTGCTGCGTATAGCCAAGATAAATGGATAAGTACTGTCAATAAAATAATTAGCCAAAAGAAAAGATATATTATCCAAGAGCGCGTGCAGATTTTGCAAGAATTTTTTCCTGCTATTCGAGGAGGCAATATGATTTTTGAAAAAAGAAGAATAGACATTCTTCCCATGTTATTTGACGGAAAGTATCGTCTTTCATGGTCAAGATGCGCTTATGGTTATATATTAAACGGATATCAGGGTGGCATATTCGGACTGAATTATACCGTTTTATAATTATAAAAAATAAGGTTATGAATATAGAAAAAGGCGAAGGATTAACAAATGTATTATTTCATGAAAAAAAAGACATCACAGAAGATGCGAATAAAATACAGGAGAAATTAGAAAATTTTATTGAGAATAACCCCGCAGAATTTAATGAAAGCGATGAAGATAGTCTAATGGGAAAATACGAAGAGTTGGAGAAAAGAGGATTGAAGGGGGTGCTTCATGTTATTCATCAGGAAACGCCTAGCAGCGAATTATTGCTGCGTTCTTTGCCAGAAAAATGGAAAAAAAAATACTACCATAGGCTACACATTATTTCTGATGAAAGTGCCGCTGGCTATAGCAAGGAGCTCACTTCTGGAATTATAAGACCGGAGGACGATGTGGTGGGTATTTCTAAGGATGGAATCATCAGTCTCGCCAATAAAAAAAGACTAGAAGAAGCACTTAAAAACAGAGTCGGAGTTATTTCTGGAGGAGGACCCGGGAATCCAAAAGATCCATTCTATTTGCCGCTACTCAAGGCAATGGAAAAGGGATTAAGAGAAAAGACACCGGGTGCCGGAATTTGCCTAGGCCATCAGCTTTACGGAGAGCTTATCCTAAATTCACTGCGGAAAGAGAGTGAAGGAGTTGTCCCGGGCTATCTGGAGGGAACCACATCTATTGAGTCTGTAACTGATGAAGGCAAAAAAAATAAAGTATTTGAAAAATTGGGAGATCAATTCACCGTTGCATCTTTTAATGAATACCACTTGGTTGTTCCTGTTCAAAAACGGGATGAATTTTCACACGGAAAGGTACTAACTAGGAGCATGGCAACAGACTATCCCACATCGCTGTCCCTTCATGGTGAAGTGGAGGATCAGGTCATAACAACTCAAAGGCATCCAGAAATTGGAATGAAAGGCGCAGGAGAAGACGTCATTTTGGAAGACAAGAAGTTTAATCTGCCCAGCGGAAAAGAAATCATTATTCCGGCGGGGAACCATACTGACATGCTTCTGTTGGCAAAATACTTTGTATTTAATTATGATAAGTTGAATAAAAAATACGGCTTTACCGAAGAAGACATTCAAGATTTATTTATCAAGGAAAGAATGGCAACGCATCTAGGGAAAAATTTTTACGGGCCCTTACTAGGCTATATGGCTGATTTAAGACTTAAGCAATAATAAAATGAAAAAAGACGAGTTTTTGGAACTATTAAAAAATGTTGCAGCCACGACGCTTTTAACCAAGCAAGAAAAAGCTGAGATATTCGAATTAGTTACAAACAGCGACAAAAGCCTTAAGGACACACACAGGCTCATCAGCTCATTGTTAGTGTCAAAAAGTCGAAAATTTATATCTGATCAAAAATAATAAATATTTATAATAATGTAAATATGAATGAAAAATATATTCCATCTCGAGAGGAGCTTAACAAAGCTGAGGAAATACTAAAAATTCCAGAAAATGAAGAATTAAAAAAAATGAGTGAAGATAGAGAAAAAGATTATAATCTTGAAGCTGAAAGAAACAATCTTTCATTATCGTTGATAAAAGACGGAGCAAGACTGCACTTGTCGCCAGAACAACTTGAACAAGCACAGGATATGAATATAGAAATGGATGAAGAAGAAGAAAGAGAGGCGAAAAAAAGAATTGTTTCAAGGCTTGATAATGGGAATGAAATAAAAAATTTTTGGTATGATCAAGAAACGGGGCAACATTGGGGTCGCCTCTTTGCTTTTAAAAATAAAATTGATGCTTCAATATATGAGATGGAAACATACATTAAGTATTTTAATCCAGAGAAAAAAGGGATAACCAGTTTTTCTGGTGAGATAGTTTCTGGTTATAGCTTAGAGCAGGTTAGCAAAAGCGAATTCATCCGCAATATTATGAAAGTCGAGAAAGGGAAAAAGAGATATACTCATTCGGATTACGAATATCGAGACTTTGACATAGATACTGATGGGAGACATTGGACAGGATGCTCAGCGACCGCAGCAAAATTAAATGAAGAAGGCCTGTTTAGAAAAGACAAGCTATCTCCTAAATTAAGAAAAAAATACGGAATCACTCCATATCTGTATCAAGCGGATAGGAAGAAAATTGGTTACCGCACAATTTCAAGGCTCATTGCCAACTCTCTTGAAAATGGGCAATTAAAAAAAGAAAGAGAAAGAGCGGCTATCAGAGGGGGGGCTCAAATACAGCTTTGTTTTGAAGAAGTACGCAGAATTTTTTCAGAAGAATTTCCTGAATTAGTTGAGTCAAATAATTCAAGTCAAGCGGAATTACATCAAGAAACTAATGACGATGCTGAAAACTAGAGGGGTGTCTATTTAAAGCTAAGCCGGCCAGTTTTGTTCTGACTTATTTTTAAGTACGCCATGATATTAATTGGCATTTTTATCTAAAAAATATAGATTAAGAAAGTGATTGATTAAGGAATTTATATTTACGAAGATGTTTTTCCAAAAAACATCTTCAGTTTCAGCTTGATAGATAGTTGAGCGGTAAGTCCTAGCTCCAAGAACCACTCCTTGCGGTCGGGCAAAATTTTCCATGGCATTTTTTCGTAAATTTTCATCCTCCGAAAAATTTTGACCGGAGGCTAAAATTATTTCTGGATCTTTCGGAGCTTCTTTTTCAACAGTGGCAGGAATTATCGTTTCTGGTGGCGTAGTTTTCAGTGCCAATTTAGTTTCCGCCTTAGGGCCAACCCAAGCCCATTGGCCGGATTCTTTGGAATAAATCTCGTCTTCGGCAACACTTTTCTTTTTCTTGTCATAAGCCAATTTGGAAGCCACTTTACCGTCCGGATAGCGTAGCTCCACCCTGGCCTTTTTATTGTTCAAGGAAAATTTAGAAAAAGTGCGCGTAAGCGTGATGGTTTTCCCCGGTTTAATTACGATGTCCTCGGAGATCGGATGATTATATAAATTTTTGCTGCCGGTCGCTACGCTCCAGTCTTTCAGGTTGATTTTTTTCTTGGATTTGTTTTGCAGGACAATATATTCCACATCACTGTCTTTGCCGGTCGGATTGGGCGAGACGCTGACGATTTTTACTTTGCTCTGGGGAAATTTTTCTACCCTTACATTAAAAGTTTCAATCTTATCTTCTGATCCGTCGGAAACTTTGAGCGTGACTTTATATTTACCAGCTTTTTTGAATTTATGCCTCGTTTCTTTTTTATAGCTTTTGGACCCTCCATCGCCGAAATCCCAGGTAAATTTCAATTTATCGCCATCTTTGTCGGAACCTTTGGCCGAAAAATCCGCGTATATGCCAACATAAATCTTTTTGTCTTTTTTCTTACTGACTTCCGGAAGATTATTGAATTTATTTTCTGCCCCGGCCGTTAAAAACTTGCTCCAGCGCCA